>WGMR01000001.1 GCA_016124955.1 Alphaproteobacteria bacterium
CCTGCCGGACGGCTATTGGTCGGATTACAGTTACGGCTTGCCGATCACGACCGTTCATCCGAACGATAACCGTGCGATCCATTGGGGCGCCGACGATTACGGGGTTGCGGCTGTGTACTACACGAAAAGCAGCCTTGGTTCACGTGGCCGCATGGGCAGCATGCCGAATGTTCCCGGCTATTGGGCGCATTCGCAGGAATCGTTCTACAGCGTGAACGGCGCCGTGGCGCAATGCCAATCGAATGGCCAGTGGAAGATATTCAGCCGTTGCTACGGCGCTACGGCAAGAATCGGCCGCGGCAGCAGACAGATTACCCAGTGCGATTAGTGCATAGCGTGCTCGCTTAAGCGGGCGCGGGATGTATTTAACCAACCAAAACCGAAAACCTATGCATTTCATGGCGGTTACGTCTGTGATCGTTAATGACCCATGTGTAATTAACCGCCCGTAAATCGATCAGGCATATAATCAGAATCGGCATAAAAGCCCATTTATATTGAATTTATTGGTGCGGAGAGTATTTTGAGCAATCGATGTTGGGCCATAGTCTGTCTCGCCATCGTGGCGCTTGTTTGCGCCGCGCCCGCCTATGCAACCAACAATTGTCCGACACGCGGCTATGAATTGCAGGGCGATGCGCGCTGCGGCGCGGGTGATCCGAGCCCGCCCACCGCCGGTTCGGTTTCGT
The DNA here is from genome assembly GCA_016124955.1 of Alphaproteobacteria bacterium. NCBI lineage: Bacteria > Pseudomonadati > Pseudomonadota > Alphaproteobacteria > Alphaproteobacteria bacterium. Next base: position 690 of record WGMR01000001.1, read on the forward strand.
TCCCCGGCACATCAAGCCGCGTGCTGCAAGCTTACAATGATTGCGTTTATGTTGATAACAGCACCAGCAAAAAATATTTCATCCCGCTTGGCACCCAGCATGAATGGGCTGCGTTCCGCGCCAACAAGCCGGGCGGGTTGGATGTTCCGGCCATCGACATAGCGATCATGGATCATCGCCAGCAAAAGCCCGGCTTGCCCGCGGCATAAACACTGCATGCTGAACCATGCATGATTCAGCAGCACACCTGCCTTCGCCAGCATTGGGAAGCGTACGGCCTTTGAAGGTGCCGTGACCTCGGTGGTGCTGCCGTGAAACATGGCGATAGTGGCGGCAAGCGCGCGCAACTGTTCATCGCCAAGCGGCGCGTCTTTGCCATAACAAAACCCCTGCACCCGGCTTTCGCGCAGGCAAGCGGTATATTCCGTGCCGTATTGGCTGCCGCTGAAATGGACCACACCGGGAAATGCGCTTGCGCTGATCAGGCGCGGCGTTTGCACGCCTTCCATTTCTATTTTCTCGGCGATGCGCAAGGCATTTTGTGTGCGGTCGAAATTGCTTTGCCAGTTTTTGATGTTTTTGTGCAGCTTCAGAACCGTCACGCCGTCATCCAGCAGGAAGCAGTCCGTGAAGACGCCGGACCCGGCATGGCCGACGATGGTTTCGGCCTGTTCCAGAACGCCTTGCGCGCGCAACTGCTGCGTTAGCGCCGCGATGTCATCGGGCGAGAAATAAACATTCCCAGGCGGAAAAGGCTTCAACATCGTCAAAATGGCATTCAAATATGATCAATAAAAACGGGCGAAAATTGCCCGCAACCGACCTTCCTTCATATCATGGAAGGGGGAAAGTAATAATTCCTATATAAAACAGTGTGTTATATGTATTGTCTTAGTTCTGAAGCATCCGCTTCAGCAATTCCACATCGTCGCGGATCGTAACGTCGAAAGCCGAAAGCTCTTCGATCTTGCGAACGGCGTGGATCACGGTGGTGTGGTCGCGGCCGCCGAACTTGCGGCCGATTTCCGGCAGGCTGCGCGGGGTGAGCTGCTTGGCGAGATACATTGCAACCTGGCGCGGGCGCGCCACCGCGCGGGCGCGGCGGGCGGAATGCATATCGGCAAGGCGGATGTTGTAATGTTCGGCCACGCGCTTCTGGATTTCGTCGATCGTCACGCGGCGATCGGTCGCGCGCAGCACGTCCGCCAGGATTTCCTGCGTCATGGCGACCGAAATTTCGCGCCCGACCAGCTGGGCGTGCGCGACGATACGGTTCAGCGCGCCTTCAAGTTCGCGCACATTGGCCGTGATTTTCTGGGCAAGGAATTCCAGCACCTGTTCCGGCACCGGTTGCCCGAGGTTGCGCGCCTTGGCTTGCAGGATTGCGAGCCGCAGATCGAGCGTGGTCGGGTGAATATCGGCGACCAGGCCCCAACCGAGACGGGAGCGCAGACGCTCTTCGATCTTGTCGAGATCCTGGGGCGATTTATCGGCCGAAACGATGACTTGCCGGTTCTGATCGACCAGTGCGTTGAAGGTATGGAAAAATTCTTCCTGTGTATGTTCGCGGCCGCTGATGAACTGCACGTCGTCGATCATCAGAACATCGACCGAACGAAACTGGTCCTTGAACGCGACCATGTCCCGCGCCTTGAGCGCGCGCACGAACTGGTACATGAATTTTTCGGCCGACATATAAATGACGCGGCGCTGCGGATAATTGTTGCGGATGTGCCAGGCGATGGCGTGCATCAGATGGGTCTTGCCGAGCCCGACCCCGCCATACAGGAAAAGCGGGTTGAAGGTTGCGGCGGCGGCATCGGCCACGCGCCGCGCGGCGGCAAGGGCCAGCTCGTTCGATTTGCCGGCGACGAAGTTATCAAAGGTGAAGCGGGGATCGAGCGGGGCGGCGAAGTTATCAACCTCGGCCCCGGTGCCGGTAAGAATAGCCGCCGATGCCGGTTTCTGCGCGGTTTCTGCGGCGGTTTCCTGCGGGGCGATGGCGGCGACGGTGAAATCGACCTCGCCCTTGCCGCCGGCCTGCCGCCACAGCGCGCGGATAAAATTGCCGTAGTTCTTTTCAACCCAATCGCACATAAAGCGCGTAGGCAGCGCCAGCGCCAGCCCTTCGGATGTTTGGGTATCCGCCATTTGCAGCGGTTCGAGCCAGCGGGTGAAGGCGGTTTCGCCGAAACGCGCGCGCAACTGTGCACGCAGTTGTTGCCACGTTTCCTTGCGGGCCGTGTCGGACGCTGATGCGCCGGTATCGGAACGAACATCGGAAGCCGAATGTTTCACGTCAGTCTCCGTTGCCCGTTCTGCAAGATTACCCGAACCCATCAACCAATCTCCCCAAGAACTCAAGTGAACCAAAAAAGTAAAAAGCCACAAAAAAACTGCCGCTGGAATTCGACGGCAGCCCGATCAGACGGGTTTTTGCGTACTTACGTGCCAGGCAGGAAGGAATTTATAAGTTCAAAGGCGAAAAAATTTCCGGTCGAAAAGATTGTGGACGAAATCTGATACGTCATGGAAATAACCCCGCCGTGATGTGTGTTGCAGCGCGCTTATAAGAAGCAAAACCAGTCAGCGCACCATAGAACGACTCAGGCGAGGAAAGCAACAGGAACAAGACGAGAAAAACAAGAAAGCAAAAATCGTGCGTCGAAAGATTAGTTGCGCAGCAGCGATTACTTTTTTGCCTTCAGCGAACGCACGCCGGCTGAAAGGCGCGAAGTTTTGCGCGAGGCGGTTTTCTTGTTTACCACGCCCTTCGATGCGCCGCGCGCCAGTTCACGCTCCGCTTTCTTTACGGCTTCCTGCGCCGCCTTCGCGTCGCCGCCGCTGATGGCCTGCTCGGCCCTCTTCACGGCAGAGCGCAGGACAGAAAGTCGTGCGCGGTTGACCGCGTTGCGTTTGACGGATTGACGGGCGCGTTTTTCCGCAGATTTGTGCGTAGCCATGAAACAGGGAACCTTTGCTTTTGTCTGATGTTGCTTGCTCTGCCGTGAAGGCCGAGGGCGCGACTCTTACTGCCTCGCCCCCCATGCGTCAAGCTTGGGGGCTGAGAAAATTTAGGTTAATGACGGCAGCACTTCCTTGAAATGACAGGGCAATCAAGGGGTTGATTTTTTTGACGAGAAAAGCCGATTTTGGTATACTAAATGTTAAGAGAATGGGCATGATAAGCGGAGCGCCATGACCACAGAGCTAAGACATAGAACCGTCAACACCGTTGTCCCAAGGGGCCGTTACGGTGCGCTGGAAGCTTTAACCGAAACGCCGCGCGCAGTAGGAACATCTCCCGATACGTTGCTGCAATGGCGCGAAGGCGGTAGCGTAGCGATAGGACGTGTACAGGCGCTTGTGGCAAGGCGTCGCGATACCGATGCCAGATGGGCTGCGGCAGTGAAATTCGGGCCTCAAGTCCAGTAAACTTAAGCCGCCTTCATTATCTACGCGATTTACATTACCCGATATGCTTGATAACGTGGCGCCGGTTTCATCTATATCCGGGAACATATTGGCGCGCCTATGAAACTTATTTCCGGCAATGCTAATCGCCCGCTTGCTGAAGCGATCGCCGCGCAGCTGGGCATCGGCCTGACGCAGGCAAGCATTCGCCGTTTTTCGGATATGGAAGTTTTTGTCGAAATCCTTGAAAACGTGCGCGGCGAGGATACTTTCGTCATCCAGCCCACATCCTTTCCCGCAAACGACAGTTTGATGGAACTTCTGATTACGATGGATGCGCTGCGGCGTGCCTCGGCCCGGCGCATCACCGCCGTAATCCCCTATTACGGCTATGCGCGGCAGGACCGCAAAACCGGTTCGCGCACACCCATCACCGCCAAGCTGGTCGCCAACCTGATCACCACGGCGGGCGCCGACCGTATGCTCACGCTCGATCTGCATGCGGGGCAGATACAAGGCTTCTTCGATATCCCGGTCGATAATCTTTATGTCGCGCCGGTTTTCACCCGGCATTTGCGCGACGAGCTGACGGTGCAGGGCAAAATGCCGGAAAACCTGACCATGATCTCGCCCGATGTCGGCGGCGTGGTGCGGGCGCGGGCCATGGCCAAGCGGCTGGAGGCCGGGCTTGCCATCATCGACAAGCGCCGCGAAAGGGCGGGCGAGTCCGAGGTTATGAACATCATCGGCGAGGTCGCGGGGCGGCAATGTATCCTGATGGACGATATTGTGGACAGCGCCGGGACCCTCTGTAATGCCGCCCAAGCCCTTATAAATGCTGGCGCAAAATCTGTTGCAGCCTATGTAAGCCATGGGGTATTGTCCGGCGGCGCTGTGGAGCGGGTTGAAGCTTCGCCGCTGACTTCGCTTGTGATTACGGACTCAATCATGCCGATACCGGCAGTGGCGGCGTCCAGCAAGATCAAGACGGTCAGCATAGCGCCACTACTGGCTGAAGCCATCATCCGCATTTCGCAGGAACGATCGGTTTCCAGCCTGTTTTACTGAAACCGGGCCGGCACCCCTGGAGGCGGGCCCATTGATAGGAGAAAGCCATGACGCAAGTACTGGCCATCAAAGCCGTGCAGCGCGCCAAGGGTGGTAAGGGGAACGCCCGACAAACGCGCCGCGACGGTCAAATTCCTGCCGTGATATACGGCGACAAGCAAGCCCCTGTGTTGATCGCGGTTGATCACAACGTGCTGTTGCGCGAAGTGGAAAAGCCGGGTTTCTTCACCCACCTGTACGATGTCGAGCTGGAAGGCAAGCCGCACCGCGTGCTGCCGCGCGACGTGCAATTCGATCCGGTCACAGACTGGCCGGTGCATGCCGATTTCCTGCGCGTATCGGGCAACACCAAGATCCGCGTCCTTGTGCCGGTTGCGTTCCGCAATTCGGAAAAGGCGCCGGGCATCAAGCGCGGCGGCACACTTAACGTCGTGCTGCATGAAATCGAGCTGTGGTGTCAGGCTGACAGCATCCCCGAGAAGATCGAGGTCGATCTGACCGGGCTTGAAATCGGCGACAACCTGCATCTTGCCAATCTGCCTTTACCGGCGGGCACCAAGCTGACCACGCTGCAGAACCTGACGGTCGCCAGTATCGCGGCGCCGACGGCTGTGCGTGACGAAGCGCTGGAAAAGAAGGCAGCAGAAGCAGCCGCAGCGGCCGCACCGGCCGAAGGCGCAACCGCGGAAGGCGCAGCCGTGCCGGCCGAAGGTGCAGCCGCGGCCCCGGCAGCGGACGCCAAGGCAGCAGCCCCGGCGGCAGCCGCCAAGGGCGATGCCGCCAAGAAGCCGGACGCCAAGAAGTAAGGCAACCGGCCTTATACCGAAAACAGAGCGCGGCCGGGGCAACCCGGCCGCGTTTCTTTTTGGCCCATATCCTTCGTATCCCGGGTTTTATTGACCCTGCACCCGGCAAGCCATACAGTTGCTTTCCATGGATATGCTCCCCGATTTTATGTTCGCCCAATGGATGGGAAAGGCCGTATGGCTTTGGCTTGCCTTTCTCGCCATCGTGGTCGGGCTTTTGGCTTTTGATCTTGGTGTCGTGCACCGTAAATCGCGTGCCATCAGCGTACGCGAAAGCATGGTGATGTGCGCCTTCTATGTCGTGCTCAGCATGCTTTTCTCGGTACTGATCTACTGGATATACAAGAACCAGCCGGCGATCGAAAATCTCGATCACCGCATGCTGAACCCCGATGCCGCCGCGCGCGCCGGGCTGGCGGCCCAATTGTATCTGACCGGCTATCTGGTCGAACTTAGCCTGTCGATGGATAATGTGTTCGTTATCTCGCTGATCTTCGGCTATTTCGCGATCCCCGTGCAATACCAGCATCGTGTGCTGTTCTGGGGCATTCTGGGCGTGATCATCCTGCGCGCGGCCATGATTTTACCCGGCGCCGTGCTGGTCAGCCGTTTCGGCTGGGTGCTCTATATATTCGGCGGCTTCCTTGTTTTTACCGGTTTGAAGATGCTGTTCATGGAAGACAAGGAGCATGACATCGGCGAAAATCCGCTTTTGAAATATTTGCGGACGCATTTCCCGGTGACGAACGATTTGCACGGCGAACGTTTCTTCGTGAAGCCTGCCGGCGGGCGGGCGGTTTCGATGACGCCGCTTTTCCTCGCGCTGGTGCTGATCGGCGTGGCCGACGTGATCTTCGCGGTTGATAGCGTGCCCGCGATCTTCGCCATCACCAAAGACCCCTATATCGTTTATACCAGCAACATTTTCGCCATACTCGGGCTCTGGTCGCTTTACTTCACGCTCGCGGCGATGGTGGATCGCTTCGCCTACCTGAAATATGCGCTGGCGCTGGTGCTGATCTTTATCGGCGGCAAGATTTTCTATACCGAAATGACGCATAAAAGCTTTCCGGCCTGGATCAGCCTTGCGGTGACGGTCGTGCTGCTGGCGGGCGGGATTGCATGGTCGCTTTGGAAAACGCGCCGCCCGCCCGGCCCGGCGGCCTAGGGATGAGCGCCGCACAGCTGATCGTCGGCCTCGGCAACCCCGGCGCGGAATATGCGAAGAACCGCCATAATATCGGCTTTATGGCGGTCGATGCGTTGCATGCCGCGCATGGCTTTTCCGCATGGAAGCGCAAATTCCGCGGCGAGGCGGCCGAAGGCGCAATCGGCGGCGTGCGCGCGCTTTTGCTCAAACCGCTGACCTATATGAACCTTTCCGGAAACGCGGTGCAGCAAGCGATGGAATTTTACCGGCTTGCGCCGGGCGATGTTTTCGTACTGCATGATGAAATCGAGCTGGCGCCCGGCAAGGTGCGGATCAAGCAGGGCGGCGGTGCGGCCGGGCATAACGGGCTGAAATCGATCCAGAGCCATATCGGCCCCGGTTTCTGGCGCGTGCGGCTCGGTGTCGGTCGCCCGTCCACACCGCAAGACGTGCATGATTATGTTTTATCGAACTTCGCCAGGGCGGAATTGACCTGGGTCGGTCTTTTGTGCGACACGCTTGCGCAGGAAGCGCCGCTTTTGACCGGCGGCAAGCACAGCGCATTGATGAACAAGCTCGCGCTGGCGCTTTTCCCGCCGGAAAAGAAAGGCAAGAAGGAAGAGGAAAATGAAAAATAATGCCAACAATATTAATGGCGCGTTGAGCGCCCGCGCGCCGGCGCGCGCGAGCCAAGCGGGCGTCACGCCCGCGCCCGGCGTTTGAGGGGGTAATATATGGGGTTTAATTGCGGTATTGTCGGCCTGCCGAACGTGGGCAAATCCACGCTGTTCAACGCGCTTACGGCTACGGCGGCGGCGCAGGCCGCGAACTACCCGTTCTGCACGATCGAGCCGAATGTCGGCCGCGTTGCGGTGCCCGATCCGCGGCTCGATAAGCTCGCCGCTATCGCCAAATCGGCCAAGACTATCGCGACCCAGCTTGAATTTGTCGATATCGCCGGGCTCGTGCGCGGCGCTTCGAAAGGCGAAGGGCTTGGCAACCAGTTTCTCGCGAACATCCGCGAGGTTGATGCCATCGTTCATGTGCTGCGCTGTTTCGAAGGCGGCGACGTGACGCATGTCGAAGGCTCGGTCGATCCGGTGCGCGATGCCGAAACGGTGGAAACCGAACTGATGCTCGTCGATCTCGAAAGTCTTGAAAAGCGCATCGCCGCCGCCCAGAAAAAGGCCAAGACGGGGGACGCAGAATCCAAGCAGCTTCTGGCGGTGATGGAGCCCGCGCATGCGGCGCTGACCAAGGGCCTGCCCGCGCGCACGATTTTTGCCGGGCTTTCGGAAGAAGCCAAGCCGCTGTTCAAGCAGCTTATGCTGCTGACGGGTAAGCCGGTTTTGTATATCGCCAATGTGGATGAAGTTTCGGCTGCGCAAGGCAACGCACTTTCGGCGCGGGTGGCGGCCAAGGCGCAGGCGGAAGGCGCAGGCAGCGTCGTGATCACGGCCGCGATCGAATCCGAAGTGGCGGTGCTTGAAACGGCGGCGGAAAAACAGGAATTTTTGTCCTCGCTCGGGCTCGCGGAACCGGGGCTCAACCGTGTGATCCGTGCGGGCTACGATCTGCTCGGCCTTCTCACATTCTTCACCGTCGGGCCGAAGGAAGCGCATGCCTGGACCGTGCGGCGCGGCGCGAGTGCGCCCGAAGCGGCAGGCGCGATCCATACCGATTTCCAGCGCGGCTTCATCCGCGCCGAGACCATTGCGTATGACGATTATGTCGCCAACAACGGCGAACAGGGCGCGGCCGCCGCCGGCAAGATGCGGCAGGAAGGCAAGGAATATACCGTGCAGGACGGCGATATTTTTCACTTCAAGTTTAACGTGTAAACTGAACCCATGGCCGGACATTCACATTCCAAAAACATTATGCACCGCAAGGGCGCGCAGGATGCAAAGAAGGCCAAGGTTTTTAACAAAATCGCGCGCGAAATCACGGTCGCATGCAAGGTGGGGGCGCCCGACCCGGCCGCCAACCCGCGCCTGCGCGCCGCGATAGCGGAAGCCCGCGCCAACAATATGCCGCGCGAGCGCATCGAGCGCGCGATCAAGGCCGCGCTGCCCGGCGCGGACGCCAGCAATTACGAAACCGTGCGCTATGAAGGCTATGGGCCCGGCGGCGTTGCGCTGATTGTCGAGGCGCTGACCGATAACCGCACCCGCACGGTGGCCGATGTGCGCACCGCCTTTTCCAAGCATGGCGGCGCGCTGGGGGAAAGCAATTCGGTCAGTTTTATGTTTACGCAGGTGGGACAGATCATTTACCCCGCGGCAGCAGCAGGGGCCGATGCCATGCTGGAGGCGGTGATCGAGGCAGGCGGGGAGAACGTGGAAAGCGATGCCGAGCTTCATGACGTGACGACCAGCGTCGATGATTTTGGCCCGGCGCGCGCTGTGCTCGAGGAAAAGTTCGGCGAACCTTCCAGTGTGAAACTGATATGGAAGCCGCTGAATCTTGTGGCCATAAGCGGCGATGCCGCCGCCGATTTGCTCAAGCTTCTGGATGTGCTTGAGGATAACGATGACGTGCAGACCGTGTACGGGAATTTCGATATCGCTGCGGAAGATCTGGAAAAGCTGGCGGGCTAGGCGTGCCGGCGCGGGCCGCTAGCCGTTATAATTCAGCATCGAGGTCCAGAACCGTTCCAGCTTGCGCATGCTGTCGCTGACGGTGTTGAGTTCTTCTTGCGATATCTGGGCGTTCGCGAGCTGGCTGACTTGCTGTTCGAACGATGTTTGCATGTTCTTTTGCAGCGCGAGGCCTTTGTCGGAAAGCTTGACGCGGACCGAGCGCCTGTCGTGCGGGGAGCGCTCCTGCACCAGATAGTTGTTTTCCACCATTTTCTTGACGTTATAGGAAACGTTTGAGCCGAGGTAATAGCCGCGCGCCGTGAGTTCGCCCACCGTCATTTCATCGGTGCCGATATTGTAGAGGATCAGGGCCTGAACGTTGTTGATGTCCTGAATATTGTGCCGGTCGAGCTCGACCTTCACCACTTCAAGGAAGTGGCGGTGCAGACGTTCGATCAGCAGGACGGCTTCGAAATAAGCGTGGCGCACGGCAGGCGGCTCCCGTTAGGCTGTGGCGGGCGGGGTCGAATCGTCCCGGCCCCGGCGGGTCATTCCCTCAGCATCTTGATTTTTTTACCGAAAATCAAGTCCTTGGGCCCTAAAGCCATTAAAGCGGGATATTCTTAATAAAGTGTAACACCCCCAATGGACCTTTCCCGGCCTAAAAACGCCCGGGCAATATAAGGTGCGGTTGTCTAATGGGGTGCGTTTTCAGCCGGGAAGGCAATGCCGCTCTGTTTCAGCTGCTCCGCGATCTGGTCCGTTAGGCGGGCAAGTCCGGCTTCGTCGCGCGCCTCGGCCCGCGCCACCAGCACGTCCTGCGTATTCGAAGCGCGCAAAAGCCACCAGCCATCGGCGGTGTTTACGCGCACGCCATCGATATCGTTCATATCCGCTCCGGCCTTGTGCAGACGGTCCCTGATCTCGTCCACCGCGGCGAACTTGCGCGCCTCGTCGATCTGGAAGCGCATTTCCGGCGTATTGACGACCGCAGGCAACGTGTCGCGCAACGCAACCAGCGTCGTTTTTCCCGCGCCGATCAGGTTTACAAGCCGCACGGCGCAATACAGCGCGTCATCGAAGCCATAGAATTTGTCGGCGAAGAAGATATGCCCGCTCATTTCCCCGGCGAGCGGCGATTTCGTTTCCTTCATCTTGGCCTTGATCAGCGAATGGCCGGTCTTCCACATCAGCGGCTTGCCGCCCATGCGTCCGATCTCGTCGAACAGGGTCTGGGATGCCTTGACGTCGGAAATAATGGTCGCGCCCGGATGGGTTCTTAAAATTTCCGAAGCATAGATCGCCAAAAGCTGATCGCCCGCCACGATCCGGCCTTGCCCGTCCACCGCGCCGATGCGGTCGCCGTCGCCATCGAACCCGATACCAAGGTCGCTGCCGGTTTCCGCCACCTTGCGCTGAAGATCGCGCAGGTTTTCGGCCACCGTCGGATCCGGGTGGTGGTTGGGGAAGGTGCCGTCGATATCTTCGAACAAAAGCGTATGCGTGCCCGGCAGCTTCGCCGTCAGCATCCGCAAAATTTCCCCGGCCGCGCCGTTACCGGCATCCCACACGACCTTAAGCGACGCGGAGGACGTGTAATCTTGCAGCAGGCGCGCAACATAGGCTTCCCTGACGTCCGCCGTTTTTGCGCTGCCGGCGCCGGTAACGAAATCGCCCGCCGCCGCCATAGCGCCAAGCTGGCGGATGGTTGCGCCGTAAACCGGGCCGCCCTGCGGCAGATGCGACGAAAGCATCATCTTGAAGCCGTTGTAATCGGGCGGGTTGTGCGAACCCGTGACCATAATCCCGCCGTCCGTCTTCAGATGGTAGGTCGAAAAATACAGCATCGGCGTGGGCCCAAGCCCGACGCGCACGACCTGCATGCCGGTGGATACAAGCCCTTCCACCAGCGCCGCTTCGAGCGCGGGCGAACTGACGCGTCCATCATAGCCGACCGCGCATGTCTTGCCGCCCTGCTTTGCGACCAGCGTGCCGAAAGCACGGCCGAGCGCGCCGGCATCGGCCTCGGACAGGGTTTTGCCGACCGTGCCGCGAATATCGTATTCGCGCAGAACGCTGGGGTGGAACGTGTGTTTGGTCATGGTTACTTCTTTTTCAAAAGATCGCGGATTTCCATCAGCAACGCTTCCTGCGTTGTCGGTGCCGGCGGATCGGACTTCCTTTCCCGTGCCAACTTGCGCTGCAGCTTGTTCACCTGCTTGACCAGCAGGAATACGGAAAAGGACACGATCAGGAACTTGATCACCGCGTTGATGAAGATGCCGTAATTGATGGTGGGCACGCCCGCATCCTGCGCCGCCTTGAGCGAGCCGTAGGTGCTGGCTTCGCCTTTGGTCAGGGCGCCGAGATCAAGGAACATGTTGGAAAAATCGATTCCGTTCATCAGCCAGCCGATGGGCGGCATGATCACATCTTGCACCAGCGAGGTAACGATGGCGGTGAAGGCGGCGCCGAGGATAATGCCGACCGCGAGATCGACAACGTTGCCGCGGGCGATGAAAGCTTTGAATTCGTTGAACATGGTCGGGCTCCCAAAATGAATCGGTCGCCCACTGTAGCTTCCGGGCTATCTACCCGGCAAGCCTGTCAAGCAGGGCTGTGCCGACGGCATCGGCGTCGTTTGCCCCGGCCAGCACGGCTGCGGCTGCGGGCCACAGGCATTGCGCGCGGGTCGTCGCGGCGTAGCCGGCTGCGTTCTGCGGCGCGGCATCCGCGATCCCGGCCAGTTCACGCGCCGCTGCGTTGCTGCCGAAATTCACATCGAACACCCAGGGGCCGAGATTGCGCGCCTCTTGCGGCGTGGGGCGCAGCAACGCGCCCATCAGGATCGCGCGCAGCGCCGGCGCCGCGCTTTCGTCCGTCCCGGCGCGCAGGGCGTCGCGGTTACGGACGACGAACGCGGCGGCGCCTTCCTGTACGCGCCGTATCTGCTCGATCTGCGCGGCGGGCAGCCGCGCGGGTTCGTGGATCACCTTGCCGCTGGTGAGATAGCCGACGGCCGATCCTTCGCCCACGCCGCAACACAGTTCAAGCAGTTCGGGTGTGCGCGCCGCCACCGCCGCGGGCAGGCGCGGTTCGCCGCCATGGCTAAGGAAACCGTGTACCGCCGCGCCTTCCGCTTCGGCAAAGCGTATGCCGGGCGAGGTGAAAAGATAAAAGCCGCTGGTTTCTTGCTGCAATATCTGTTGCAGGCAGCGCTGGATGCTTGCGGCGAAACCGAGATCGAGCAGCGCGATGGGCTCCGTGCCATCTATGCCGGCCTGCGCAAGATGCGCGAGCATACCGCGCCGGACGCTCATGCTGCGGTCCAGCACCGCTTGCCGTTGCGTACCTTGCGACGCCCAGGCGACGAGGGCGTCTATGGTGCCGGGGCCGATCGCGGTTTCCGGCGCAACCGGCGCGTCTGCGGGCGGCGGCGCGCCGGTAAGCTGTTGCCAGGCATCCTGCAGCGCGGGCGGGTAAATACGCCCGCGCAAAAGAAAGTTGCGCAGTGTATCGTCGAAATTGCTGCCATCGATCACCGCCAGCATGGCCGTCAGGCGCGAAAGCCAGACCTCCTGCGCCCGCACTTCCCCCGCCAGACTGTTGACCAGCCTTGCAAGAAAGCGCCCTTCGCGCATGATGCCGTGCAACGGCGCGCCGCCCGATTTGGCAAGCACCCATGCCGCATAGCCGCCCAGCAGCGGCCCGGCGATGCATGCGCCGAAATCGTGAAAAAATTCGCCCGTCAAACCATCGAAGCGCTTTTCAAGCCAGCCGGGCGCCGCCGTGCCTTGCATGCCCGCGGCGGCGGCAAGTTTTTCTTCGCGCGCGCTGATCGCGCCGATCAAGGGTGAAGGATCGTGCATGCGGCATCATGCCATGCTGTGCCGGGCAATGAAAACCCCTGTTCGCAATAAGGCTGCCGCGCCGGTCAGCTGAACTTGCCGTCGAACCTGTCGGTCACGCCTTCGATATCGAGTTGGCGCGCGCCACCGCCGAGCATCGCTTGCACCACGAGCGCTATCGCCCAGAAGGCCGGGAATTCCCACCCGCCGCCGGGGTTGCTGAACAGCCAGCCGTTGGGCACGTGCTGCGTGGCCGCGCCCAGCATGATCGGGATCAGCAGCACGGCTGCGGCTCGTGTATAGATGCCAAGCACCAGCGCGATGCCGCCCGCAATCTCGCCGAAGATCACGAGGTAGGCGACGATTTCGGGAAAGCCGAGCGCGAGAAAATATTTGACCGTGCCCGGAACCGTGAAGGTCAGAACCTTGAGATAGAAGCCGTGCGCCAGGAACATGACGCCAAGCGCAAGCCGCAGCAGAAACGTTCCCTTCGCCGCCGTGGATGTATCTGCCATCTGATCCCCCCGTTATCGATTCGCGGATCTGCTGCCCGCATGCGTCATTGTGCCGCGAAGTTGTGAAACGGCAATCATCTTGTTCTGTGGATAACTTTTCCCGCCGGAGCCCCCCGAAGAACAGTAATATTATTATATATCAATGTATTATAAAATATGTTGCTGCTTTGTTCTTTTTGATATAAATAAGAACAAAACCGGAACGATAATTCCATCCAAGCAAAGGACCAGCGTCATGACACAGCAAGCTCAAGCCGCCGCCCCCGTCTTCGCAGACGAAACCGCCTCCGGCCTTGATTGGCTGGTGCTTGATCTCAATTCCTTTTTCGCGTCCTGCGAACAACAGGAACGGCCCGAGCTGCGCGGCAAGCCCGTCGCCGTTGTGCCCATGCTGGCCGATACTACCTGCGCCATCGCAGCCAGCTATGAAGCGAAACGTTGCGGTGTCAAAACCGGCACGCTGGTGGCCGATGCGCGCCGCATGTGCCCCGGCATCGTTTTTATCCCCGCCCGGCACCGTCTGTATGTGGAATATCACCACCGCATTCTTGCCGCGATCGAACAATGCGTGCCGATCGAGACGGTAATGTCGATCGACGAGGTCGCCTGCCGGCTTGCGGGCGATCAGCGCCGCCCGGAAAACGCCGCCCGCCTCGCGGCGCAGATCAAGGACACAATCGCGCGGCAAGCCGGTGCATGCCTGACATCTTCCATCGGCATCGCGCCCAACCGTTTTCTCGCCAAGCTGGCTTCCAACATGCAAAAGCCTGACGGGTTGACCATGCTGCGCCATGAAGATTTGCCGCATAAAATCCTGCATCTGCCTGTGCGTGCGTTGCCTGGCATCGGGGCGGGCATGGAAGAAAGGCTGCGCCGCGCGGGCATAACAAATATGCCCGCGCTGTGGGCCGCGGACCGTTTCCGGCTGCGCATGATCTGGGGCGGGGTCGCGGGTGCGCGGTTTCACGGGCTTTTGCACGGCGCCGACATGGCTTCGGCTGCAACCTCGCGCCGCAGTCTCGGGCATCAGCATGTCCTTGCGCCGCGCGAACGCAGCATGGCCGGCGCCACCGCGGTGTTGCGCCAGTTGCTTGGCAAGGCGGCGATGCGCATGCGCGGCGGCAAGATGATGAGCCGGCGGCTCGTGCTTGATGTCAGGTGCGCGGATGACGGGCGCGGCGGGCCGCGCACGTGGCAGGCCGAACGCAGCTTCCATGAAACCGACAGCACCGTGTTTCTTTTGCGGCAATTGATGGATATGTGGTGCCAGGCGCCGCTGCAGCGACCGCTCAGGGTCGGGGTGACGTTGTGCGGGCTGGTGGAAACCGCGCGCCATCAGTTCGATCTGTTCGAACGCCCGGCGGAAAGCAACCTTTCCCGTGCGATCGATTTGATCAACGAAAAATTCGGGCGCGATGCCGTGACGGTCGGGGCGCAGGCGCAGGCGATCTTCAGCAAGGTTGCGTTCCAGCGCGTGCCAGAACTGGCTGAACTGTAGGCCGTGCGGGCTACAGGCTTGCGCCTGTGGGCCTTCAAAGGATAGACTCGGTTGCGCACTTCACACGTCCGCAACGGGATAATCCGCATGCCTCAGGTCTTTTTATCCACGCGCCGCGCCGTACGCGGCTTTACCATGATCGAAGCCGCTATCGTTCTCGGTATCGTCGGGCTGGTTTTCAGCACGGTGTGGGTCGTCGCCTCGAACGTTTTTGAAGCCAACCGTGTCGCCCAGGCCAGCCGCCAGCTCGTGCATATCAGCGAAAAAATGCGGGCGCTCGTAGGTCAGCGCGGCATCCCCGTCGGCACCAGCAATCCGGGCCTGACGCTGGCGCTGTGCGATCTGGGTGTGTTCATGCCCGACATGGTCGAAAGCTGCAATCCCGGCACCGGCGCGCTCAACATCCCGCATGTATGGGGCGGGCAGGTGACGATCGAATCCGCTTCGCGCAGCAGCCATTATTACATCCGCTACGACAACGTGCCGAAAAGCAGCTGCGTTAGGTTTGCCACCGGCAACAGCGTAAGCCCGCAGGAAATCGGCATGATTTCCTTCAGCACCTCAAGCGGGACGGAAACCAACGCGCAGCTAACGCCGACGCGCGCCGCCGAACTGTGCGTCGATAACGGCTATATGCGCTTCGAGATGCAGCTCGGTTATGACGCCAGCTGACGCCCGGGGCCGCCGATGAGCGAGATCTACAGGATAGAAGGCATGCATTGCGCGGCGTGCGAAGAAAAGGTGCGGCGCATCCTCGCGCCCTTTACCGCGCGGGTCGATGTATCGCTGACCGAAGGGCGCGCGACGCTTGCGGGCGTGACGGACGATCTTGAAACGCTGAACGCCGCCCTTGCCACCGTCGGGCCTTATCGTCTTTTGCCGGGCGATGCTGCCGTGCAAACGCCCGCGCCCTCCGTGCTGCCGGAAACGCCGGCGCAAAGCCCGGGTTCAACCTATTACCCGCTGTTCTTGATTGTCGGCTATCTGGCGTTGGCGGCGTTCGCGGGCGGCCCGGATGCCTGGATGCGGCATTTCATGGCCGGCTTCTTTCTCGTGTTTTCGTTTTTCAAATTGCTCGATCTGCGCGGCTTTGCGGACGCCTATGCGGGCTATGATCTGCTTGCAGCGCGGGTGCGCGGCTATGGGTTTGTTTATCCGTTTCTCGAACTGGCGTTGGGGATGGCTTACCTGTTCGGCTTCGCGCCGTTCGCGACCTCTGTCGTCACGCTTGTTCTGATGCTGTTCGGCAGCATGGGCGTCGTGAACGCGCTTTTGCAAAAACGCAAGATCCGCTGCGCCTGCCTCGGGACGGTCATCAAGCTGCCGATGTCAACTGTCACGCTGATCGAAGACCTTGGCATGGCCGCCATGGCGGCGGCCATGCTTTGGCCGTACTGACAATTATTCGCCGACGCTTTCTTCCATATCGGTGGTGTGATCGTCTGCGGGCGCCGCTTCTTCGCCGGCGCCGGCTTCCGTCGTGGCTTCTTCGGTCGGGGTCGCCGTTTCCGTTGCCGGTTCGGCCGCGGATTCGGTGGCTTCCATTTCATGTTCCTCGGCTTGCGCGCTGACCGGGGCGGTCAGGGCCGTTGCACCGAACAGAAACATACCCGCGACCATAAGGGCGCCGAGATACTTGATCATGCCAGTCTCCTTTATGTGTTATTGGCGGCATGATCACAGGCCGCTTCCGGGTTTTTGTCAATCGGAATCAAAAGGCGCACAAGGCGGCACGCAAATTATTTTTCCATCTGGTCAACGACATAGCCCGCGCCCGCGCCAACCGCGCCGCCGATTGCTGCGCCGCACCCGACACAACCCCCGGTCATGACCGTGGCCGCCGCGCCGGTGGCGGCGCCGATCGCGCTGCCGGAAAGCACGCGCTGTTCGGTTTTGTTCAGGTTTGAGCAACCGGCAAGCAGCAAGGCAGCCGCGAGTACAAACGGGGCTGTGCGCAGGGCAAGAATTGCGGGGCTAATTGCGGGGCTAAGCGTGATTGTACGGGCGGGCATGGCAAACTCCCTGTTCGTGAGCCGTATCAGTCTAGCATCAGGCCGGATTGTGGCAAGAGTGTGGGTGCGTTAAGCGCCTCGGCCCGCGCCGCCTTCCGCCTTCGCCAGCAGTGCCGTATCGGCCTGTGCAATATGCAGCGTGCGTTGCGGGAAGGGGATGGAAATTCCCGCTTTGTCGAACGCGGCCTTGAGCCGCTTGTTAAAGGCGCGGCCGACTTCCCATTGCTTGATCGGCAGCGTCTTGAAGCGCGCCTTGATGATGATGGCGCTGTCGGCAAACTGATCGACACCGAGGATTTCGATATCCTCAAGGATGTTGGGGCCGATGGTTTCGTCAGCGCGCAGCGCCGCGCCGGTTTCGCGGATCACCTGTTCGGCATGATCGAGATCGGTGCCGTAATCGACGCCTATGTCGGTGATGTAAAAACTGTAATCCTTGGTCCAGTTTTCAATCACCTTCACTTCGCTATAGGGTATGGTGTAAACGATCCCCGCAAGGTCGCGCAGCTGGATCTTGCGCAGCGTCAACCGCTCAACCAGCCCGGTGCAGCCGCCGACCTTGGCGACATCGCCAACCTGGATCAGGTCTTCGAGGATGATGGTGAACCCTGCGATGATATCGCGGATCGATTGCTGGGCACCGAGACCGAGCGCGAGGCCGGCGATACCGGCGCCGGTCAGCAGCGGCATGACATCGACCCCCGCTTCGCGCATCACCATGAACAGGCCTATCAGGAACAGCGCGAGCGTGCAGGCGTTGACCGCGAAGGGAAACAGCGTTTCGGCGCGCTGCGGATGACGTTCGTGGCGGTAATAGATCGCTTTATAGATAAAGTAGTAGGCGAGTTCCCACGCAACGATAAAAAACGCGATCAGCCCGGCATATTTGCCGACCCCGCCGACGAAAGGCAGAATGCTTTCCCATAATGTGGAAAAAAACCTCGGCCACCATATTTTTGCAAAACCTGTAAGCGCGCCGACGCCAACCGCGAAGCCGAGAACATAGCCGAGCAACTTAAAATAGCCGTCAAGCCGTTTCGCCTGCCGCCGCGCCATGCGCTTGGTGTAGAACCTGCTGATAAAATCGACCTTGAGCTTGCGGGCCAGCAGCAAGGTGATGACCGATCCGACAAGGATCAGAACGGAATAGCCAATGGGCCAAGCATAAGGTTCGAATTGTTCCAGGTTCATCAAAAGCTCCTGTACGATTTGTTGTGTGGCCGCGCACGAGGCCGAGCAAGCCGGCGGGGATCATCTTGATGTTTGCGGTGGCGGAGAGGGGGGCCGCAATATTACTGTTTCCCCTCGTTCGCCATTGTTCACCTAACTGTCTGATTTCACTTTATCTTTCGCCACTCTGGCGCAATAATTGATCTCGTCTTGTTCGCCCTGATTTTCGGCGAAACGCATTCGACTTTAGGGGTAATTTAGGGGGTAGGCAATGGCACTCCAACTCAATCGGCTGTCCGCCTTAAAAGTCAAAACGGAAACGCGTGAAGGATGGTACCACGATGGTGGTGGCCTCTACCTTCAGGTCGCGGCCAGCGGCGCAAAGTCATGGATATTCTGTTACATGCTTTATGGCCGTTGCCGCGAAATGGGGTTGGGTTCTCTCAATGCGGTTTCGCTGGCTGATGCGCGCAACAAAGTAGCCAACTGCCGCAAGCTGCTCGATCAGAAGATTGATCCGATTGATACTCGCAAGGCTGAGCGCACGGCCGCACGGCTGGCCTCAACCGCCGGCATGACGTTCCGGGAATGCGCGGAAAGCTGTATCAAGGCCCGCGAAGGCGGCTGGCGTGACGCGAAGCAGGCCCAGCAGTGGAGAAATACCCTTGACGCCTATGTTTACCCTAAAATCGGCAAATTGCCCGTTCAGAGCATTGATGTGGGTTTGGTGCTGAAGGTGCTGGAGCCGATATGGGCGGAGAAGCCGGAAACGGCGAACCGCATCCGTGGGCGCATAGAAAATATCCTCGATTGGGCCTCGGCGCGGGAATACCGCACAGGCGAGAACCCTGCCCGCTGGCGCGGACGGTTGGAAAACCTGCTGCCGCCGCATAGAAAGCTGAAGAAGGTTGTTCACCATGCCGCGCTGCCTTTCACTAAGGTTGGCGACTTTATGGCGAGGCTCGATGGCCAGAGCGGCATGGATGCCCGCGCCCTGGAGTTCACTATCCTGACCGCTACGCGCACAAATGAATGCCTCGGCGCCAAATGGGAGGAAATTGACCTCGTGAACAAGGTCTGGGCGGTTCCCGCTAACCGCATGAAAGCAAGCAAGGAACATCGTGTTCCGCTATCCGACCGGGCAATCGAAGTGTTGCGGAAGGCAGAGGTGCTGGCTAGCAAGCGGAAAGACCCTAGTTTGCCGCTAGACCAACAAAGAACGGGATGGGTATTTGCGGGCCAGAAGAAGGACAGGCCCCTTTCCAATATGGCAATGCTGGTACTACTGCGGCGCATGAAGGCAACCGACATCACTGTCCACGGCTTCCGCAGCACCTTCCGCGACTGGACGGCCGAACGCACGGCTTATTCGCGCGAAGTTGCCGAAGCTGCGCTGGCACATACGGTTGGGAACAAGGTTGAGGCTGCCTACCGCCGAGGCGATCTGTTCGGAAAGCGCCGTCACCTCATGGACGAGTGGGCGGAATATTGCGGCAAGTCCTCGGTGGACGAAGCCGCTAAGATCGTTAGCATCGCCGAAGCCCGGCAGGAGAAGATCGCCGTCGGCGCAAGGTAACGGCAGGTCAATTAAAATAGGCTAAGTATGAGGTTTTATTGAGCCTTGCTTCTTTGACAGTATGATTACTTATAAAGCTTTGGTTTCCAAGAAGACTGTATCTTTTCTTCCTCTTCGTCTTTTTCATCATCAAGAGTAAGGAGAGTGATCTTGAAGCCATTCTTCTGCGCAAGCACCTGCTCGTACACCTTTTCATAACGCTCGCTCGATAACCACGTATCGGCATCCTGTTCAATCCACTCAGAGGATGAGTCTGTATTAGTTTGATTGCGAGCCGTCATTGAGTCAGCCGGAGCTGGGTCACCATTCCAAACTTTTAGGCTGGGGAAGTTCTTATGTTTATACGGATGCATTATTTTACCATCTCTTGAAAAGACCAACGCACAAGGTTCGTCCTGAAAATCTATGTAGCGACGACCCATAGCTTCTTTGCTTACCTCATATTTCTCGGCAAGAGAAACAATGTGGTCAACCTCTAGCCCCGTAAGGCGGCGTAAATCTTGCCGCATATAATTTGACGGCATCAAGATTTCCGCAGCAAACTGGTTCGCCTCAGATTCCATTTTCTGGTATCTGTCATTCTTATTATCGGCGCGAGTGATCATGCCCTGCGCTTGGCATACGAAGCGCCCTTGTTCAGCAGCATGCCATGGATTGGTGAAGTGGCCGGTTTCATGGCCCACCGTAAATTTCTGACGATATGGGTTGCTC
>WGMR01000002.1 GCA_016124955.1 Alphaproteobacteria bacterium
CCCTATGAACCTTTACTATAACTTTGCAGTGGTATTAGAGATCGTTTGTGTAGCATAGGTGGGACGCTTTGAAGTCTGGGCGCTAGCTCGGATGGAGCGATTAGTGAAATACCACCCTAATAATCTTTGATATCTAACCACGCTCGCTGAACCGCGGGCTGGGACCCTGCATGGTGGGTAGTTTGACTGGGGCGGTCGCCTCCCAAAGAGTAACGGAGGCGCGCGATGGTGGGCTCAGGCTGGTCGGAAACCAGCCGTCGAGTGCAATGGCATAAGCCCGCCTGACTGCAAGACGTACATGTCAAGCAGAGACGAAAGTCGGCCATAGTGATCCGGTGGTTTCCATGTGGAAGGGCCATCGCTCAACGGATAAAAGGTACTCTAGGGATAACAGGCTGATGACCCCCAAGCGTCCATAGCGACGGGGTCGTTTGGCACCTCGATGTCGACTCATCACATCCTGGGGCTGGAGCAGGTCCCAAGGGTTTGGCTGTTCGCCAATTAAAGTGGTACGTGAGTTGGGTTCAGAACGTCGTGAGACAGTTTGGTCCCTATCTGCTGTGGGTGTTGGAGTATTGAGAGGATCTGTCCTTAGTACGAGAGGACCAGGATGGATATACCTCTGGTGTACCAGTTATGACGCCAGTCGTAGCGCTGGGTAGCTAAAGTATGGACGGGATAAACGCTGAAAGCATCTAAGCGTGAAACCCACCTCGAAACAATTACTCCCTGAAGAACCGTCGTAGACCACGACGTTGATAGGCTGGATGTGGAAGGGCCGTAAGGTCTGTAGCTAACCAGTACTAATCGTTCGTTCGGCTTGATCCTTATCAGAGGCCAGATACCATCTGGCACTTAAACTCCTGATCTATACTAGACAATGTTTCTGCCGCGACGACCTGGTGGCTTTGGCGGAGGGTGAACACCCGTTCCCATCCCGAACACGGACGTGAAAACCTCCAGCGCCGATGGTACTATGGCTTAAGTCCTGGGAGAGTAGGTCGCCGCCAGGTCTTCACGGCAGAAACAAATCACAACCGTATTACAGTCATAAAAAGCCCCGCCTTATGGCGGGGCTTTTTACTTCCAGAACTGCTAAACTTGCCAAATGGTTAGTTGGGTAGTATGAAGTGCCCTCTTATCTTTCGGGTCGCCAAATCGGCCCTCTGAATTGTCGCGGGATGGAGCAGCCCGCCACAGCAAAGGCCGCAAGGCCGGAGCGTCTATATTAGGCTACCGGGCTCCATACGGTAGCATCGTGTCGCGGGATGGAGCAGCCCGCCACAGCAAAGGCCGCAAGGCCGGAGCGTCTATATTAGGCTACCGGGCTCCATACGGTAGCATCGTGTCGCGGGATGGAGCAGCCCGGTAGCTCGTCAGGCTCATAACCTGAAGGTCGTTGGTTCAAATCCAACTCCCGCAACCAATCTTGCAAGGCAGCGCCTATGCCTGGTTACAAGACGATCCAAGCCAACGAAATTACAAGCCTGAAGCCATGCGATGGTGTCATTCTTGATGTCCGCACAAGCATGGAGCATGACGAAAAACAGCTTGGCTGCCGCCACGCCCACATACCACTCGATCAGCTCAATCCAACCGATTTCATGCTGCGGCATGGGCTAGACAAAGATGCACACGTTTACATTCTTTGCCGCACCGGCAAAAGAGCCGCTCAGGCGGCCGAGCAATTTGCCGCCAAGGGATATGGCAACACGCATGTTATCGAAGGCGGCATCGTCGCTTGCGAAGACTGCGGGCAAAGGGTGGCGGGCCATGCGGTCAGCGCTACAGCCGGGCCGCGACACAAAAGCCGCATTTCTCTGGAACGACAAGTGCGCATCGCAGCCGGGTTCCTTGCGTTTACAGGCGCCCTCCTCGCCCTGACGATTAACCCGCTCCTTGCGCTTGTTCCCCTGTTCGTTGGCGGAGGGCTGGTATTTGCCGGCGTTACGGATATTTGCGGCATGGCTCTTATTCTAACCAAAGCCCCGTGGAATAAAGTGGACGAAGATAAATGACCACACAGAAGCCCGACGTAAGAGGATTCTACGATACCACGACCGCGACCTGGACTTATGTGGTCTGGGCCGATGGAAACGCCGACAAACGCTGCGCCGTGATCGATAGCGTGCTGGACTACGATATCCATTCCGGCCGCAGCACGACCGTTTCCGCCGACCGCGTCATTGATTTCATCAAGGGCAAAGGACTTGAGGTTCAGTGGATCCTCGAAACCCACGTGCATGCCGACCATCTGACGGCCGCAGCCTATATCAAGGAAAAGCTCGGCGGCACAACCGGCATCAGCCGCCACATCCTTAAAGTTCTCGAGACATGGCAACCGATTTTCCATAACGAGGATGATACGCCGATCGATGGCAGCCAGTTCGGCCACCTGTTCGCCGATGACGAAGCCTTCTCCATCGGCCCGGTCGAAGCACAGATCATCCATACGCCCGGCCATACGCCGGCGGATACAACATATATTATCGGCGATGCTGCGTTTGTAGGTGATGCCATGTTCCTGCCGGATATCGGAACGGGCCGCTGTGATTTTCCCGGCGGCAGCGCGGAAGATTCGTTCCGGTCCACACGCAAACTGCTTGCCTTGCCCGGCGCCGTTCGCATGTATGTGGGGCATGATTATCCGCCCGAAGGCAAGCGCGATGCCGCATGCATGGCAACAGTGGCGGAGCAAAAGAAAGCGAACATGCGCGTGCATGAAGGTATAAGCCGGGAAGATTTCGTCGCCAGACGCAAACGCGATGATGATGGCAAGCCGGTGCCTAAACTCCTTCTCCCCTCGCTGCAGGTCAATTTGCGCGCCGGCAGTTTTGGCAAGGCTTTGCACGGAGTTCAGTACATCAAAATCCCCCTTAACAAGATCTGATTTTCACCAAAGATTTATTTGATAATCATTCTTATTGGCTATTGACATACCTTATAACTAGTTATAAATACTTGCCTCCTATTGAGAATAATTCTTATTAGAGGAAATACCATGACGAAGCTGCTCTATCTCGCCCTGCCCGCCGGCATTGTGCTTGCCGCCAATCCCGCCCTTGCTGAAGAGCCGGTTTCATACCCGCAATTCTCGGGCGAAGCAGTCTTTGAACTGCAAAGCGAAAGCGGCGTCAGCTCCGACGACCCGGATAACGAACGTCACAATATTTTCATGCGATCGGAAGTCGCTCCGCGCTTGCAATTCAACGAGAACTTTTTCATCGATGGCGTAGCGGTGCTGGAACCGACCCGCACCAGCAGCCCGGGTGATGACACATTTTTCGAAAACGAGGGCGTCTTCATCGAGGAAATCAAACTAAACTATGAAAACGGCCCGTTCGCGGCGTTCGGCGGCAAGTTCAACCCGGGCTTTGGCATAGCATGGGATTACGGCCGCGGTATCTGGAGCGAAGAATTTGCGGAAGATTATGAAATCACCGAGAAAATCGGCTTCGGTCTTGCCTACACCCTGGAAACCGAAAGTTTCGGCAGCTACACCCTGACCGGCAGCACGTTCTTTGCCGACACCAGCTTCCTTGCCGAATCCGGCATCACCGGGCGTGACCAGCTGCATTTGTCGGACGGCGGCGCAAGCAATACGGAAGATCTTTCTTCCTTCGTTCTCTCGTTGGACAGCGAAAGCCTGGCTGGTATCGAAAACCTTTCATACCATTTCGCTTTCCGCCATCTGGCCGAAGGCAGTGCGAGTTCGGGCGGCGCGGATGAACAGGGTTTTGCCACCAACCTGCGCTATGTCATACCGTTCAGCGATGCGCTGCAAAGCGATGTGTTGCTCGAATATGCCGGCCTGTGCAATGTCGATGGCGGCACAGAAGATTCACGCTATTACACGGCAAGCGTGGTCAACAAGATCTATGAAAACTGGAACCTAACAGTCGGCTTCACCAACCGGATCATGACGATGGCGGGCTCACCGGACATCGACGATCATCTGCTGCAACTGACCGCAGGCTATGATTTTGGCAACGGCCTGACGCTGGAAGCCGGGTGGCGCAACAGCAACGAAGCCGGCACCGCCAACAACATCCTTGGCGGGCTGGCCCGTTATACCTTCGAATTCTAGGCGTTTTGGGGCATATGTTTGACGGAAATGGCCGCCTACCCTATACAGGCGGCTCTTTTCCTGCGGCGGTCGGGGCAGCACCGGTCGCCCCAAACATGCCGGCCCGCTCATGCCCATTTCCATCCCCGACAAAAGCTTTTGGTCGCAGCGTGAAATAACTTTTGTCACCCTGTTCGGAATGCTCGCATCGGCAATTTTTTCCCTCGTTCTCGGGGAAGATTTTGGCCCGGATTTTTTAAATTATCACAGCTATAGCGGCTACTTGGCCTTCAATCCTGATCGCCTCGTCACCGATATTTTCCCCTCGAACATTCAAGGCTATCTCAACCCCTACGCCTACGCACCGCAATATATTTTGAACAAACATTTACCTTCCATGGCCGCAGGCTTCATCATTGGTGCAGTACATGGCCTTTGCCTACTGGCGGCCTATATTCCTTCCCGGCTGCTGTTGGCACACTGGCCGGCAAATTTATCGCGGCGAGCAGCTTTCGCCTGTGCTCTGTTCGGCACGATTAGCCCATTCTTTTTGTCCGGCGTTGGCTCTTCATTCTCCGATAACCTAACGCCAATCCTCGTGCTACTGCCAGTTGCGATCATTATGGCATTGCGTTTCCGTGACACAGCCACACCACCCGCAAACGCCGTCGCTTATTACGGCTTGCTGTTGCTAGCTGGTGCGCTTCTGGGCGCGAGCATCGGTCTAAAGCTAACCAACCTGCTGTTTTTTATAGGGACGGGCGTAGCTTGGTTCTGGCGCCCCGGCTTTAGCTGGCGGTTTTTCCTTGGCGGCTTTGCGGTTTTTCTTGGCATTGTGCTTGGGTTTTTGGTTGTCGATGGCTGGTGGGCATGGCGATTGTGGATCGAATTCCATAACCCGACATTCCCGTTCCATAATGAACTTTTTAAGTCGGAAATGATCGGCCCCATTTTCACGAACATGCCGGCATGGGCGGCAGCCGACAATTTGTGGGAGGTCATAGCCTACCCATTCCGCTGGATGCGCGGCATTCCGCCGGAAACCGAATGGCATTTCCGCGATTATCGCTATGCGTATCTTTATATCCTTGCCGCTGCGTTGGTTGCTCAACAGCTCTATCTTCTGCTTTCCTCGAAAGTCAGAGCCCTGCCCCGGCTCCCCACCCCGCAAACTCCAACGCCTGGCTACATCCGGGATCGTTTGTGGTTCGTTTCCGTCTGGGTGCTGGTATCCTACGCACTATGGATCGGCGTGTTTGGCGCCATGCGTTACATCATCCCTCTCACGCTTCTCACGGGTATTCTGGGACTATGTTATGCGCTTGTTCTTGTGCCGAAGCGCCGGGCCGTTTTTGTTGCCACAGGCATGATGGCTATTGTGGCACTGGTCACGCTCCAGCGCCCACCTTTTGCCCGCGAAAAATGGGAAAAAAGCTGGAACCCCGTTACGGTACCCGAAGCGCTGAAGCAACCCAACACACTTTATATGATCGAAGGCCTGTCATTCGTGGAACCGTTCTTTGCCGATGACGCGCGCTTCATCGGCTTTCCCTATGTGGCGGGGCCGAGCGGGCTGCATGACCGGGCACAAAAAGTCATCAAGGACCACACAGGACCGATCAGAACGCTCAGCATGGTTCCCTGGAGCGAGGCAACCAAGGGCACGTTGGCGATTTTTGGCCTGCGCCGAAACCCGGCAGATTGTATACTCTTTCCTGTTGTTTACTACACATTCCAAAGCTGCAAGGCGGAACGCATTACTGAAAACAACGAACCAGGACCGTTGCAACTTCCGGTGATGCTTGATTTCAGAACGGTAGATAACCCCGCGCTTGATTTCACCAATGGCTTCAACCCTCCGGAAACCTATGGTTCATGGACAAATGGACAAGATGCGAAGATGACCTTGTTTGGTACGTTGCCACAAAAATTCGTACTGAAGATTACCGCCTACGCTTTCGGACCTAATGTTGAGCAACTGGTAGAGATTACAATCGGCGGCACGGAACGCAAGACCTCCTTCTCCGATCAAATGCAAACCATGCTCCTGCCCTTCGATTTTCCGCACGAAGGTGCGGCTGGTCAAACCATAAAAATCCATATTCCACAGCCCACGAGCCCGCACGATCTTGATCCAAGCTCGGGCGATTTACGCAAGCTCGGCCTGCATATACAATCAATCGAAATCGAACCTGCGGCAGGGGAATAACGCGGCCATGACGGCACCGGCTTATCTAAAGGGTAAATTCTCCATCATCACCGGAGCTTCTAGTGGCATCGGCTATGCTATCGCCGAACGTATGGCACCGCATGTCGCCACCCTTGTTATGCTCAGCCATGATAGCGACAGACTTTTGCCGGCAGCTAAAAAAATCAGGGAACTTGCACCGCAAACAACGATAGAACCAATCACCGCTGACATCACCGATAATGACGGGCTAACCCAGATCGCCAAGATTCTGACCGGAAAATACGGCGCGCCCGATATCATCGTGAACAATGCCGGTTATGCGCATTACAATATGTTTCATGAAATGACATTGGCCGAGGTCGTGCGCCACGCCAATGTCAACCTTATCGGCGCAATGCGCGTCGCGCATGTGTTCCTGCCTTCCATGCGAGCGGCAAAGTGCGGACAGATCGTGAATGTCGCCTCGGTCGCCGGAGAGTTCCTGATCACTCCCAACCTGGTTTATAGCGCGGCAAAGCACGGTATGGTTGCATGGAGCGAAGGGCTCGCACTTGAGCTGGAGCCCGATAATATTGCCGTGCAGGTTATCTCTCCCGGCCGGGTAGAAACCGATTTCTTCCGCCACCATACTTTCACAGAACGCTTGGCTGGTGCCGAAACCCGCATGACCGTGCCGTTGGGCCGGGTAGCCGATGCCTGCGTCACAGCCATTATAAAACGCAAAAAATATCTCGTGATTCCAGCATATTGGGCGGTCTTTGCATGGGCCTTGCGTGCTTGCCCTTGGCTTTTTAAGCCCCTATATTACGGCATCTTGCGTAGCCGGTTGCGCCGCTTGCGCTAAATTTTACTTTTAGTTCAACGTGTTAATATGAATCACGCAAGCCCAAAGCACGCCCCTGTCGCTTGCCCCGTTACGGGCCAAAGCGCCGATTTCTATTGCCGCAAGGAGCAGGCTGACTATTTCGTAAACCGCCAGGACGGGATCATCTTCCTCGGCACCATGCCCGACATCAAGGCGATGTCTGAATACGCCAACAGCAATTACGAGGCCGGCGCCTACCGCGATTATGTGCAGGCAAAACCCCTCAAGCTTCTGACCGCGAACATACGTCTTGACCAAATTGCATGGCTCAACCCGGGCAAGACCTTGCTCGATGTCGGTTGTTCCGCCGGCTTCTTCCTTGAAGCCGCACAAAAACGCCAATATGAAGTTCAGGGTGTCGAATTCGCTGCCGCCGCCATCGCGCAAGCCGATCCCTCGGTACGCGCAAAGATTATTCATGGTGACGTGCATAAAGAAATCAGCCGCTGGGAAAACAACTTCGATGTCGTAAGCGCATTTGACATCATCGAACACACGCACGACCCGGCTAAGTTCGTCGCCGATATCAAGAATATGTTGAAACCTGACGGTCTTCTGGTAATGAGCACACCTGATACAGGCCATTTCCTGCGCCACCTGATGGGTGCGCGCTGGTCGATGCTGCAACCGTTGCAGCATACCGTGTTGTTTTCGCGCAAGGCTATGCGCGACATGCTGGAAAAGTCGGGCTTTAAAAATATTGAGATCAGTGCGACCTACAAATATCTAACCTTCGAATATTTAGCAGTGCAGTTGAAAGAAACCAACCGCCTTATGGCAAACATCATGGGTAATATTCTGAAGATTATGCCAAAAAAACTGGCGCAGCACCCCTTCCGCATCAATATCGGCGAGTTCATCGTCTTCGCAAGGAAGGCCTGATGCCACAGGCGGCCAAGGAACCCACGCCCGGCTGTCTGGCGGATTTTCCGGCCGCTTGCCCTGTATGCCAGAACGCGCAACGCGCCTATGCCTTCACGGTCGGCAAGCGCGCTTTCACCCGATGCCAAAATTGCCGCGCCATCATGCCGGCGAACCTGCCTGTCGATCCGTTCCGTGAAAACGATGAAGCCGGTTATGTTGATCGCAACCTTCACAGTCTGTTTGATGCACTGCTCAATACCGTGCGGGAACGCAAGACAGATGGCCCCTATCTTATCATCGCCAGCGAAGATGACCCGATCGCCGGGCAAATCCGGCAAACCATGCAACCAGGCACCGCACGCAAAACCATGCGGGAATTTCTCTCCACACAAGATCATGGACAACACTTCGGCACCATTATGCTACTCACGCCAATTTCTTTTGCACCGAATACAAGAAAATGCCTGCAGCATCTTGTAAACGCGCTGAAGCCAAACGGACATCTAATTTTCATGCAGCCCATGATGGACAGCTGGCGCGCAAAGCTTTTGCGGCAAGAATGGCCGGAATGGCAAGCCCCGCACAGCTTCTACCCGACGCGGGATTCACTTCACATCACACTGCTCAATAGCGGGCTCGACCGGGTCTGGTTCTGCCGCGCACATCATTATTGCAGTCTCGAATATCTGCATCATCGTCTGAAACAGCTTCGCGTAGGCGCCATTCTACGTACGCTCGCTACCGTCACATCATGGTTGCCACGCTTTGCGCGCCAAATGCGGCTCAAGCTGCCAGCAGGGCACGTTATCTGTTCCTGCCAGCCTGCGGTACCGCGGTTACAGCCCATACTTTCTGTCATCGTGCCAGTCTATAATGAAAAAAATACCTTCAAGGAAGCAATGGATGCTCTGCTGGCCAAGCAAGTACCGGGGCTGCGCAAGCAAATCGTGATCATTGAAAGCAATTCGACGGACGGAACGCGCGACCTTGTGCGCGCCTATGAAAGCCATGCGGACGTTAAGGTGATCTACCAACCTATACCGCGTGGCAAGGGCGCCGCGGTGCGCGAAGGGCTTGAAGCGGCCACGGGCGACTACATCCTGATACAGGATGCCGATCTTGAATATGATCTTGATGATTACGATGCGCTGCTCGAGCCGCTACGTAACAATCAGGCGATGTTCGTGCTCGGCTCACGCCATCGTGGCAACTGGAAGATGCGTGAATTCAACGATGCGCCGGTTGCGGCCGCCGTATTCAACTTCGGCCATCTGTTCTTCACGTGGTTCATCAATCTGCTGCCCAGCCAGAGCATGAGCGACCCCTTCACCATGTTCAAAGTTCTGCGCCGCGATGCCTTCTTCGGTATCGAATTTATCTGTCGGCGCTTCGATTTTGATCATGAAATGGTTATCAAACTGGTGCGCAAAGGCTATCAGCCGCTGGAACTTCCGGTCAATTACAAGGCTCGCTCGTTCGCCGAAGGCAAGAAGGTCAGCTTCGTCAAGGACGGCCTTACGTGGGTCACGACTGATCTGAAGCTGCGCTATGGCCGGCTTGGTGCGTGGCGTGACTAAGGCAACGCTCGAAACGCCCAGCGGACCCACCTCATCCGTCGCCACAACCTTTTTCAAACGCTGCCTGTCCCTGCTCATCAGCGCCGGTCTGCTTGGGCTTCTGGCCGCCGGTGTCTTCAGCGCCATCGATTGGAGCCATGTGCAAGCCAAACTGATGACGGCCGAACCAGCCTGGCTCGCGGCCACTTTTGCTCTTTTACTGCTTGGCTACCCGCTTAACACCTATCGCTTTGCCGTCATTGTGGAATGGCTGACCGGCAAGCCCCCGGCCTTCATGCAAGCCATGCGCATCACATGGCTCGGCAGCTTCCTGACCCTCAGTGCGCCTTTCGCGGCGCTCGGTGACATGGCGCGCGCGGGCCTTGTCAAATGGCTGATGAAACTGCCGCTTGGCCAGGCCGTGCAAAGCATTCTGTTTGATCGCGGCCTTAGCATGCTGTGCCTGATCGTGCTCGCGCTTTTTGGCGCGGTGGGAGAATTCAATCGCGCGCTTCCGGAAAACTTTATGCTGGTGCAGGTTGCCGTTCTGATCGGCTGTCTTGCCGTTATGGCGCTTGTACTTGGCGGCTACCGCCATGTGCCGTGGCCGCAAAACCGCATCGGCCTCTTTATCCATGGCACGTTGCAAAGCCTGTCTGCCATCGTGCTTGAACCGCGGCGCTTTCTTGTGCAAATGGCGATCAGCTTCGTGAACGTTATCGGCTATGTCCTTGCCATGACCTGCCTCGCGCGCGCGTTCGATTTCTCGTTCGATATACTCAACCTTATTCTGTTCGCACCGCTGATCCTGCTCGCGATCAACCTGCCGATTTTCTATTACGGCTGGGGCGGGCGCGAAACCGTGATGCTTATGCTGCTTGCGGTGCTGGCCCCCACGGCAACCAGCGAGGCGGTCCTTGCCGCTTCCTTTGCCTACGGGATATTATTGATCTTCTGCGCCCTGCCGGGCGGGCTTTTCCTGTTCGGCGTCAGCCCCAAGATCCGGAAAGACATAGGAACATCATGAGTACCATGTTTATCACCGGCGCCGCCGGCTTTATCGGCAGCAACCTTGCCGATCGCCTTTTGCGCGATGGGCATAGGGTTGTCGGCTACGATAACCTTTCGACCGGCATGCCAGAATTCATCGCCCAAGCGCGCAAGCACCCGCATTTCACGCTTGTGGAAGGCGACGTACTCGATTTGCCGAAACTGACGCAGGCCATGGCGGGGGCGGAAGCCGTGTTCCATCTCGCGGCCAATGCTGATGTGCGCTTCGGCACGGAACACCCAAAAAAAGACCTCGAACAAAACACCATAGCGACCTTCAACGTGCTCGAAGCCATGCGCGCGAACGATATCAAGCGTATCGGCTTTTCCTCCACCGGATCGGTCTATGGCGAAGCGGCCGTTATCCCCACGCCCGAAGATGCCCCCTTCCCGGTCCAAACCTCGCTTTACGGCGCATCGAAGGTCGCGGGCGAAAGCATGATCGCAGCCTATTGCGAAGGCTTCGGCTTCCGGGCTTGCATCTTCCGCTTCGTATCCATCCTCGGCCCGCGCTATAGTCACGGCCATGTGTTCGATTTTTACAAGCAGCTGCGCGAACACCCCGGCCACCTCGATGTGCTCGGCAACGGCAAGCAGCGCAAATCATACCTGCATGTCGATGATTGCATCTCCGCGATACTTACCGCCATGGAAAAGGCGCCGGGTAAAGTGAACATCTACAATCTCGGCACCGACGAATATTGCCAGGTGACGGATTCAATCGGCTGGATAGCGGATGAACTGAAGATCGCCCCCAAGCTGAACTTTACCGGCGGGGACCGCGGCTGGATCGGCGACAACCCTTTTATTTTCCTCGATTGCAGCCGCATCAAAAGTCTCGGCTGGAAAGCGAGCCACACAATTCAATCCGGCGTCCGCAACACTCTGCGCTGGATGGCCGCCAACCCGTGGGTATTGGAGAAGCGCCCGTGAAGCTTTGCGTTTACGGTCTTTGGCATCTCGGTAGCGTTACCGCCGCCTGCTGCGCCGGCGCGGGCGTGGAAACCGTCGGCCTCGACCCGGATACAGCCGTGATCGCCAATCTCGCGAAGGGCAAACCCCCGCTGCTTGAACCCGGCCTGCGGGAACTGGTGCAAAAAGGCCTGAAGGCCGGGAAGCTTTCCTTCACGGCCGATACTGCGGCGGCTGTCAGCAAAGCCGATATCATCTGGGTCGCGTTCGATACGCCGGTCGATAGCAACGACAAGGCCGATGTCGATTACGTCGCGAACGCGGTCCGCGCCATCTTCCCCCATCTGCAGAACGGGGCGGCCGTGCTTGTGTCGTCGCAGATGCCTGTGGGAAGTGTGCGCAAGCTGGCGGCTGAATTTGCAGCACAAGCAAAAGGCAGGGTTGTCGATTTTGCCTGTAGCCCGGAAAATCTACGGCTCGGCAAGGCGATCAACGTTTTTACGCAACCCGAACGTATCGTTGTGGGCACCGACAGCGCAAGCGCGCGGCAAAAACTTGAACCGTTGCTCGGAAAGTTTTGCAAAAACCTTATCTGGGTTTCGGTCCCGGCGGCGGAAATGACGAAACATGCCGTCAATGCCTTTTTGGCCACCAGCGTCACCTTCGCCAACGAAATCGCCAATCTGTGCGAACTTGTGGGCGCCGACGCGCGGGAAGTTGAACGTGGCTTGCGCTCCGAACCGCGCATCGGCGAAAAGGCCTATATCCGGCCCGGCGCTGCCTTCGCGGGCGGCACGCTTGCGCGCGATGTGCAATTCCTCCAAGCCGTCGCGGCGGGCCGCGATCTTTCCACGCCGCTTCTACAAAGCATCATCAACAGCAACCACGCTCACAAACAATGGCCGCTGCGGCAGCTTGCCCGCATCTTCGGGCCTGACTGGAACAACCTGAAAATTGCCCTGCTGGGCCTTACCTATAAACCCGGCACCGATACGCTGCGCCGTTCGCAGGCGGTCGAAATCGGCGTTGCCATCGCACAAAAGGGCGCGAAAGTCATTGCCTTCGATCCCGGCCTGCGCGCGGCCCCGGCCGATCTGCCGCACGCAATCACACTCGGCGGCGACATTGAAGCAACCCTGAAAGGCAGCGATGCCGTTATCCTTGCGACCGAATGGCCAGAATTCAGGGCGGTTTCGCCCGACATGCTGGCGCAAGGCATGGCAAAGCCACGCCTGATTGACGCGAACGGCATGCTGGCCGAAACTTGCAAGGCCGATCCCCGTATCGCCTATTATATGGTTGGAACCGCAGCATGAGCGATAAACCCCTTTCAGGCCGCAACGCCATCATCACGGGCGCCAGCCAGGGCCTTGGCGCCGAAATCGCGCGGCATTATGTGCGCACGGGCGCCTCCGTCATGCTGTGCGCGCGCACCGCGCAAGACCTTGCGGCGATGCATGAACGGCTCGCACCGTTCTGCAGCGGCACGCAGCGCGTTCTTACCATGGCCGCCGACGTGGCCGATACCAAGGCGGTTGACCGGCTCGTGGCCGATACGCTGGCACAACTCGGCAGCATCGATATCCTTGTAAACAACGCGGGCGTTTATGGCCCCATGGGCCGGCTGGAAGAGCTGGATTGGCAAGCATGGGCCGATGCGGTTTCCATCAACCTGATCGGCACGGTCTATCCCTGCCGCGCGGTGCTGCCGCATATGCGTTCAAACAAACGCGGCAAGATCGTGAACCTTTCAGGCGGCGGCGCGACCAACCCCCTGCCCCGCATTACATCCTATGCCGCCACCAAGGCCGCCGTGGTCCGCTTCACCGAAAGCCTCGCGCTTGAAGTGAAGGCGGATGGGATCGATGTCAACGCCATCGCCCCCGGCGCGCTGGCAACCCGTTTGCTCGATGAAGTGCTGGCGGCGGGGCCTGCAGCGGTGGGCGAGGCGTTCCATAAGAAAATGATCGAAACCAAAGCAAAAGGCGGCACGCCGCTGAATGTAGGGGCGGAACTCGCGGTCTTTCTCGGTTCCGCCGCAAGCGATGGCGTCACCGGCAAGCTGATCAGCGCGGTCTGGGACCCGTGGCGCAAATTCGATGACCATAAAAAGGATCTCGAGGAAACCGATATCTACACGCTGCGCCGCATTGTCCCCGCCGACCGCGGCAAGGATTGGGGCTAACCCATGAAGGTCGGCATTATCGGCTGCGGCCTGATCGGCAAGAAGCGCGCGCAAGCGTTGCAGACGCTTGGCGCGGAAATCGCTTGCGTACACGATATTTCCGGCGACGCCGCGCAGGCGCTGGCGGCAAGAACGGGCGCGAAGGTTGCCAAAAACGCGCAGGAAGCATTCGGCAAGGGCGTTGATGCCGTCATCGTCGCGACCCGTCACGGCGATCTCGCGCCGCTTTCGCTCGAAGCCGTCAGGGCGGGCAAACATGTTCTGGTGGAAAAGCCCGCCGGCAAAAGCGGGCATGAAATCGCCGCGCTCGCGGCTGCGGCGCGCGAACACAAGCGCGTCGTGAAGGTGGGCTACAACCACCGCTTCCATCCCGGGCTTCAGGCTGCACAAAACATCCTGCGCGCGGGCACCGTCGGGCCAATTATGTTCATTCGCGGGCGCTATGGTCATGGCGCGCGGCTTGGGTACGAAAAGGAATGGCGCTGCCAAAAGGCCGTTTCGGGCGGCGGGGAGCTGATCGATCAAGGCTCCCACCTTATCGATCTCGCGCAATGGCTGATGGGCCCGCTCCGGCTCGATTACGCGGCAACGCCCGCCATGTTCTGGCAAGCGGATGTGGAAGACAATTGCTTTATCGCGCTGAAGGGCGAGGCGCAGCAAATGGCGTGGCTACACGCATCATGGACGGAATGGAAGAACCTGTTCTGTTTCGAAATCATGGGCCGTGACGGCAAGCTGACGATCGACGGCCTCGGCGGCAGCTATGGCACGGAGCGCCTCACATTGCACCGCATGCTGCCGCAATTCGGCCCGCCCGAAACCAGCGTATGGGAATATCCGGGCCCCGACCGTTCGTGGGAACTGGAATTGCAGGATTTTTTTGCCGCCATAGCGCAGGGCAGCCGCGCTTGTGGCGATATCGAAGACGCGCTATGTAATGCAACACTGATTGATGAAATCTACCGAAAGACAGGCCGATGATCATTGCCCGCGCACCCCTTCGCATCACATTCGGCGGCGGCGGCACCGACCTCCCCTCCTACTACAACGATCACGAAGGTTTTCTGATCTCGGCCGCGATCGATAAATACGTCTATATCACCATCCACGAAACCTTCGTGCCCGATTTTATCCTGAAATATTCGGAGATCGAGCGTGTGGACAAGGCCGATAACGTCCGCCACCCGCTCGTGCGCGAAGCCCTGAAGCTTCTGGATATAGAAATCGGCGGGCTTGAGATCGCCAGCATGGCCGATATTCATGCCGGGACGGGGCTCGGTTCAAGTGGCAGCTTCACGGTCGCGCTGCTGCGCGCGCTGCACGCCCACAAGCATCAGACCGTGACGCCGGAAAAGCTGGCCGAAGAAGCCTGCCATATCGAGATCGATCTTCTGAAGGAGCCGGTGGGCAAGCAGGATCAATATATCGCGGCCTTCGGCGGCATCAGCTGCATGAAATTCAACAAGGGCGGCAAGGTCGATGTCAGCCCGCTGAACATCGATAGGGACACGCGCCACAATCTTGAAGACAACCTCATCCTTTTCTTCACCGGCTACAGCCGCAGCGCTGGCGCGGTCCTGAAGGACCAGGACCAGAAAACCAGGCAATCCGATCGCGCGATGATCGAGAATTTGCACCAGGTCAAGCAGCTTGGTTTGCGCAGCAAGGCCGCGCTCGAGCTGGGCGATCTGCGCGCCTTCGCCGCGCTGATGCACGAACAATGGGAGCAGAAAAAGCAGCGCTCGGGCGGCATGTCCAACCCCGATATCGACAAATGGTACAATATGGCGCGCGAAAACGGCGCCCTTGGCGGCAAGCTGATCGGCGCAGGCGGCGGCGGCTTCCTGCTGTTCTATACCGAAGACAAGGTGCGCCTTCGCTACGCCATGATGGAAGCGGGCCTGCGCGAGGTGCGCTGGCGCTTCGATTTCGAAGGCTGCAAAATCGTTCATTCATGACAGCCTCCCTCCCCCCCGTCGCGATCCTTGCGGGCGGGCTCGCGACCCGCATGAGGCCGCTGACGGAAACCGTGCCCAAGGCCATGCTGGAGGTGGGGGGAGAGCCCTTTATCGCTCACCAGCTTCGCCTTTTGGCCGCACAGGGCATCCCCAAGGCGGTTATCTGCGCCGGGTTCCTGGCCGAACAAATTCAGGGCTTTGTTGGAAATGGCGAGAAATTCGGCCTGCAGGTGGAATTCGTGCTCGATGGGCCGGTGCTGCTCGGCACCGGTGGCGCCATTCGTAACGCCCTACCCCATCTGGGTAACCGCTTCTATATAACTTATGGCGATGCCTACCTCGATGACGATTACCGCGCCTTCGATACTGCGTGGCGGGAAAGCGGGCGTGAAGCGCTGATGGTGGTTTACCGCAACTTCGGCAAGGGCGATACCAGCAACGCACGCTTTGATGGCAAGTTGGTGCAATACGATAAAAAGATCGCCGACCCCGATATCGATTATATCGATTGGGGCGTCAGCATGTTGCAGGCAAGCGCGTTCAACGGTCGCAAGGAAGGTGAAAAGTTTGATATATCCGAAGTGCTGGCGGGTCTTTCGCGGCGCGGCGAACTGGCCGGGTTTGAAACCAAGAACAGATTTTATGAAATCGGCTCCCCGCAAGGGCTGGCCGACACCGAAGCAGTCCTAGCGGCTATGCGCAATCAAATTCGATGAAAGCCAGCCAAGCCCAAGGCCAACGGCCCGCATCTTGAACGGGTGATCTTCGGGCATCAGTGCTGCAAACTGCCATGGAAACATAAGGTGCAGGTTTTGCATGCTCGCCCAATAATCCCATTTCGTGCCCTTCAAAAGCCGCCACATCACCGGCATCGGCAGGTAATGCACAAAAGGCAGTGCCGTATGATGTTCGACCGGGAAAAGCCGGTTGGGAATGACAACAAAAACGCGTTTCGAAACGCGGCAAAGCTCACGCAAAAAATCACGCTGTTGTTCGCGCGTTCCTACATGCTCAAGCACCGCATTGCTGTAGCCAACATCGAAGGCCTTGTCGGCAAACGGCAACCGCGCATGCGGCTCGATCCGCACATAGCGTGTGCCCTGGAATGCCGCTTCGAAACCCGGGCATTCCTCGATACCGGCGCAGGTCATCTGCGCGGGGTGCGGATATAACCGCTCGAACATGTTGGATAAGGCGGAGGAATTTTCAAGCGAAACGCCGAGATCCAGAACCTTATCAGCGGCCACCGGCTGCATAACTTTCATGAAATAATCGAAAACGCTTGTGCGGGCGCGATGCGCCACGCGCGGAACCAGCGGAAGATTGTGGGAATAGGCATAATACTGCTGGTCAGCGGTCATGACGGGTGCGGCAACCATACGGAGCAAAGCACGTCAGGCAACGCCAAGCTTGAAGCCCGCCGCGGTCGCATCGTCATAGAACATCTTGACGGTCTCGAGCGAGTATTGATCGAGATCCTTGCCGATCAAAGCCAGCTTTTTCAGAATGTCGTTGGTGACCGTAATCACCTGGCATCCAATATCATCGGCCTGGAAGATGTTCAAAAGCTCGCGCGGGCTGGCCCAAATCAGCTCGGCCTTCGGCGCGGCCTTCAGCATCTCCACCGCCGCCGCCATCAGCGGAACGGGGTCAATACCGGTATCGGCGATACGCCCGGCAAAAACAGAAATATAGCATTCCGCCCCGCCGCGCACGCCGTTCACCGTGCTTTTCACCTGTTCAAGCGTGGTCAGCGCCGTAATGTTCAGCTTCACGCCTTCTTGCGAAAGCTTGCGCACAAGCGCGGTCGCGGTTTCGCCCTTGGTATTGGTGATCGGAATTTTCACATAAACGTTTTCACCCCAACCTGCGATCAGGCGGGCCTGATGTTCCATATCGCCAAAATCGTCCGAGAAAACCTCAAACGAGATCGGACGGTCGGGGATCGCTTCCAGAATTTCCTTGGCGAAAGCGGCATAATTCGAAATGCCGGCCTTGCGCATCAGCGTCGGGTTGGTGGTAAAGCCCTTGATGTAGGGCTTGGCGTACATGTCCAGCATGCCCGCCTTGTCGGCTCCGTCTGCGAAAATCTTGGTCTGCAGGCGTGCGAGGCGCGGGTGCATGCCGCCATCGCTTGCGGGTTTGCCTTGCTGCTTGCCGGTGGCGTCGTGGGCGACAACGAGATGGGGCTTGGCCATGGTTCGTTCCTTAAGCTGTTGATTATCGTGCTCATTACACAGGAAGGTGAATAATCGCTTCCGCCGCTTCAGCGAGCGAAGAATAACGGAAATCGGGTTCGGATCGCAAGCCCTCTTTGTACCCGGGGCCCACGAGGATCGTCCTGCAACCCGCTGCAATTCCTGCATCTATATCGCGCCAGCGGTCGCCCACCATAAAACTGGCGGCAAGGTTAACGTTAAAACGGGCGGCGGCGTTACGAATCATGCCCGGCCTGGGCTTACGGCAAGCACAGCCGTCGGCGTCGTCATGAATACAGGCCTCAATGGCATCGAGCGATAAAAGACGGCGCATTTCGGCATGGATGCTTTCAAGCACCTCGTTCTTCAAAATGCCGCGCGCGACATCCGGCTGGTTGGTTGTAACGATAAGCTTGAAGCCCGCAGCGCGCAGTTTCTCAAGCGCTTCGGGCACGCCATCAATGATTTTAAGGTCGGCAAGGCTGCGCGGCGGTACCGGCGTTTCGCCTTCAAGCCGCGCCACGTTCAGCACGCCATCGCGGTCGAGGAAAACGGCGCGGGCCGTGCTCCCGCTCATGCGGCACTAGCTGGCAGCGGCAACAGATTCCCACTTCGTCTGCTGCGCCTTGAGCTTGGGGTGCGAAACCAGCAAATGCCACACCACACACTGGAACGCTTCCGTATGCGGCGTAATGGTATCGCCATTCACGGTCGGCACCACGACGCAGGCATCGGCCACCTGCGCTGTAAAGCCGCCGTCGCGGCCGATAACACCGACGATGCTGGCATCCACCGCCTTCGCGAGCTGGAGCGCCGTCACGAGGTTCGGGCTGACATTCTTTTCAAGGCTGCCGCCGCCGACCGAGAAGATAAAAAGCGCATCCTTCGCGTTCAGCCTGCTGGTTTTCAGCCATTCCACGAAAACGGTTTGCCAGCCTTCATCGTTGGTGCGGGCGGTCAGCTCGGAAACATTGTCGCTCGGGGCATAGCATTCCATGTGGCACAGCTTGCGAAAATCGCACACGGCGTGTGAACTGTTGCCCGCACCGCCACCGACGCCGAGAAAGAAAACCCGCCCGCCGCGCGAACGGACGGAAGCCAGAATATCGGCCATCTTTTCGATCGCGGCGGTATCGATGCTCTCGCAAATCTTGGTCGCGTCCGCCATATGCTGGCTGGCATAGCTGCTTGTGCCGGCATCGAGTTTCGCGGCGGTGGCTGTCGGCATTGGCTGACTCCCTGAAATGATTAGGTATATGGCATAGGGATAGCACATCCGCGCTACGCGTGGGAAGTGTGCGGTGCGGGTTTTCCTTATGGTTTTTCAGCTATTTATGCCACCAAGCAGCGCCAGCACATCGTCCGGGTTATCGGTGATGGTTAAAAGATCGAGGTCTTTTTCCTCGTTCAAAAGATGGGCCCGCTTGTGGTCCGCAATGAACAGCCAATTACGCAGCCCGTTCCAGTAATCGCTGCCCACGCACACAACCGGCACACGGTCCGTGATATTGGTCTGGATCAACGTGATATATTCGAACAGCTCGCTCAGCGTGCCATAGCCGCCGGGGTAGAACACCAAGGCCCTGCTCTTGATCGCAAGCAAAAAGCGCCGCACGAAAATGAACGAGAGATCGAGCTTGTGGCTGTAAATCCTGTCCTCCACCTTCTCCTGCTCGAGGAGGCTGGCCCACAGACCGAGCGAAATGCCGCCTGCATCGAATGCACCTTTGTTGGCGGCATGCATGATCCCGGTGCCGCCGCCCGTCAAAACGGCACAACCGCGAGCCGCCACCTTGGCGGCAAGCGCGTGGCAACTTTTGTAATCCGCGCTTTCCGGCAGCGCGGAATGGGATCCGAAGAAACTGATGATGGGTTGCGTAACGCCGCCCAGCAGCGCAAGCCCGCTTTCGATCTCGGTCGCCACCTGCCCGGCGGTCCAGTCGCGGTTGCCGAAATACTGCTGGTTACGGAGAAACGCCTTTATTTTGTCGGGGGCTTCCTGCATGTTCCTGCACTGGTTATTGGCATGGCCTCATGCCATAATATCCGCAATATACAAGGTCCGTTGCATCCGGAAAAGGCAAGCCATGAAGGCCCAGAAAACAGCGCCGCAAGCGGCCAAAGACACGCTCGCAACCGCCCGCACCGTACTGGGAGCGGAAGCCGATGCGCTGCGCGCGCTGGCTGAAACGCTTGGCGATAATTTCCGCAACGCAGTCGATATCCTGCTCGGCGTGAAGGGCCGCGTGGTCGTCTCCGGCATGGGAAAAAGCGGCCATATCGCGCGCAAGATCGCGGCCACGCTCGCGTCAACAGGCACGCCCGCGCTGTTCGTGCATCCGGGCGAAGCCAGCCATGGCGATCTGGGCATGATCGTGAAGGAAGATGCCGTGCTCGCGCTTTCCAATTCCGGCGAAACGGCGGAACTAAGCGATCTGATTGCCTACACCCGCCGCTTCGGCATTCCGCTGATCGGCATCACACGCGGCGGCGCCAGCACGCTGGCCGAGCAAGCCGATTGCGCACTGATCCTCCCGCCGGTGCCCGAAGTGTGCCCCATGGGCCTTGCGCCCACCACATCCACAACCATGTCGCTGGCCTTGGGCGATGCGCTGGCGGTCGCGGTGATGGAATGCAAGGGTTTCAAGGCGGACGATTACCGCAACTTCCACCCCGGCGGCAAGCTGGGCGACAGCCTGAAGCGCGTGGAAGATATCATGCACAAAGGCGCGGCGCTGCCGCTTGCGAAGCCGCAAGATACGATGGCCGAGGTTATGGTCACGATCACGGAAAAGCGTTTCGGCTGCGTCGGTGTCGTCGGCAACGATGGCAAGCTGGCCGGTATCATCACCGACGGCGATTTGCGACGCCATATGAGCCCCGATCTGCTCGCGCGCAAGGCGGAAACGATCATGACGCGGGATCCCATGACCATCGGCCCGCGCATGCTGGCCGTGGAAGCGCTGAATGTTTTGAACGAACACAAGCGCACCAACGTCTTCGTGGTGGATGACGGCGGCAAGCCGCTCGGCATCATCCACATCCACGATCTTCTCAGGATCGGCGTGGCTTAACAACCAACCCGATTTATTGTTTGGCTTTTGCAACCCTATCAAACGCCATCAGCGTTTCGAGCAAAGCGGGCAACTGTTTCAACGGCACCATGTTGGGGCCGTCGGACGGCGCCTTGTCCGGGTTTTCGTGAGTTTCGATGAACACCGCGGCGACGCCAACGGCCACGGCCGCGCGCGCCAGCACGGGCACGAATTCGCGCTGCCCGCCGCTTGTGGTTCCCTGCCCGCCCGGCTGCTGCACCGAATGGGTAGCGTCGAACACGATGGGATAGCCCGTTTCTGCCATGATCGGCAGCGAACGCATGTCCGATACAAGCGTGTTGTAGCCAAAGCTCGCGCCACGCTCGGTCAGCAAAATGTTTTCGTTGCCGGTGGATGCCAGCTTGGCGGCTACGTTCTTCATGTCCCACGGCGCCAGAAACTGTCCCTTCTTCACGTTCACGACCTTGCCCGTATTCGCTGCCGCGATCAGCAAATCGGTCTGCCGGCAAAGAAAGGCGGGAATTTGCAGAACGTCCACCGCCTCGGCGGCTTCGGCGCATTGCGGAATTTCGTGCACGTCGGTCAAAACCGGCAAGCCTCTTTTTTCCCGCACCTCGGCCAGAATGGGCAGCGCGGCTTCAAGCCCGATGCCGCGCGCGCTGTTGCTTGATGTGCGGTTGGCCTTGTCGAACGAAGTTTTATAAATCAGGTTGATACCGAGTTTGGCGGCAAGCTCGGCCAGCGCCGCGCTCATTTCCAATGCATGCGCGCGCGATTCAAGCGCGCAAGGGCCTGCGATGACGGTCAGCGGCAAATCGTTGCCGATCGTGATCGCCCCGCCCGGTTTCGGCACCTTCACATGAATGGGCTTGGTCATAGCTTTTCCTGCTGCGCGTCTTCGGTCTGGCGGTATTGCCACCAGCTTACCGGCAAACTTACGGCATAGGCAATGCCGAGCAGCCCGAGCGTCACCCACGTGTTGCTGACAAGCGCGGCCGCCACCAGCGCGGCGGCGAACATAATGGGCACGAT
This sequence comes from Alphaproteobacteria bacterium, assembly GCA_016124955.1. NCBI lineage: Bacteria > Pseudomonadati > Pseudomonadota > Alphaproteobacteria > Alphaproteobacteria bacterium. The sequence goes on from WGMR01000002.1 coordinate 21,934, forward strand.
CCAGCTGCGCGGCACCCGTCTGCCCTTCAGCGCATAGGTCGGCAAGCGGCTTACCATCAGCCCGCCGATCAGTATGGTCCAGGCCGCAATAACGATGGGCGCATGCATCCATTCATCGCCCAGCACGAAGCTCCAGGCCAGCGGCAAAAGCGCAAGCGAAGCGCCCGCCGGCGTCGGCACGCCCACGAAATAGGCTTTCTTCCACACCTCGGTTTCCTTGTCTTCCAGCATGGTGTTGAAGCGCGCGAGCCGCATGGCGGCGCAAACGACGAAAATCAGCACGGCGATCCAGCCGAGCCCGCCGCTTGGCTCCAGCGCCCATAAATACATGATCAGCGCGGGCGCGATGCCAAAGCTTACAAGATCGGAAAGGCTGTCCAGCTCGGCGCCGAACTTGCTTGAAGTATTGAGCATGCGCGCGACCCGGCCATCGAGCACATCGAAAATAGCCGCGATAACCACGGCGATGATCGCCGCCTGCCAGCGTTCGTTCAACGCAAAGCGTATCGCGCTTAGCCCCGCGCAAAGCGAAAGCAAAGTCAGAATGTTCGGGATCAGCCGCGTTAACGGCAATTCCGGCAACGGCTTGCGCGGCGGTTTCTGAAATGAATCGGACATCAGCGTTCCTCTGCCATGCGGGCCGGTTCCGTGCCAGCGCAATCGGCCAATACGGTTTCGCCGCCCAACACATATTGCCCCACCGCAACCAGCGGCGCCATCCCTTGCGGCAGGTATAAATCGACCCGGCTGCCGAAACGGATAAGGCCGTAACGCTCCCCCGCCTTCACCGCCTGCCCCACCTTCACGTCACATACGATGCGGCGCGCGATGTAACCGGCGATCTGCACGACCGCGATATCGCGGCCCGCCCCGGCATGGTCGCCCGCAAGCGTGATACGCAGCGCGTTGCGTTCGTTATCTTCGCTGGCTTTATCATGCGCGGCATGCAGGAACTTGCCGAAATGATAATCCTCCGCCTCCACCGTGCCATCGGCGGGGATGCGGTTGATATGGACGTCGAAAACGCTCAGAAAAATGCTGATCCGCGCCCGCTCCCCCTCCATGCCAAGCGCAGCGGGTGGCCTGGCGGGTTCGATCTTCACCACGCGGCCATCGCCGGGGCTGACAAGCAGCCCCGCGCGCACAGGCGTATGCCGCGCCGGGTCGCGGAAGAAATATGCACACCACAGCGTGAACACGCTGCCGAACACGAAGAACGGCCAGCCCAGAAATGAAATCAAGCCGGTAGCCGCCGCGAATCCGGCGATAAAAACCCAGCCCGCGCGATGGATCGGAGGTATAGGAAAAAAGCTGTTCATCAAGAAAGCGCTCCAATGCTTTGATTTATAAGAATATTGGTTAAAATGTCCAGCGGCAAATAACCTTAATTTAAACAAGAAATCTTATAGTTACCTGTAGGCAACCTCATTCCGTATCCGTTTAGTCATGCAGCAGATCGATCTCAAAGCCATCGACCAGTTTATCGAAGCCTTCCCGCCGGGCATCCAGCTGCGCGACGGCATGTTCGAAATCGAAGGCGTTTATTTCCACTTCACGCGCGAAGCTGTGGGCGAAGACACGGCACTGTGTTTTACCGCCACGCTCGGCTACCTGCCCTTCACGATTGAATCGCTAAGCAAGCGCATGGAGCTGCAAGCCATTTTTCTGGCCGCCAATCTGCTGGAGCGCGCCCGTTTCTGGATCGATACGCAACAATTCCTGCAAGTTGAATACAAGGTCACCACGCAGCAACCGGCGGATAACGAAGAGATCCTTTATCAGTTCCTTACATTCTATCAACAGGCGCAGCCATTCTTGCGGCTGGTCGGTGAGCGCCTGTAGCCCCGAGCGTCCCGACATCCGGCAGCATCTGCCCCGGTAACAATTTTTCCGTCGCGCCCTCATAATATTTCAAGCCCTGCATCGCTTCCAGCACATGCGCCGCCGTCCCGTCCGTGAAATGCACGGCATAATTTCCGCGGTCACCCGTGATGCCGCCGGTGATACGTGGCGGCATCATCACCTTAACGCCTTTCGGCGGTGCGAGCCGCAACCCGAAATGATCACGCATCACCAGCTTGGCCCCGTCATCCAGAAGATCGATCCGCGCCTCCTTTCCCTTTTCCCACGCATCCAGCGCGGGCGCGATATGCCAATAACCTTCCCTGTCCACGGCGGCGGCACCGGCAAGCTGCCCTTCCACATAAAATTGCACCCAGCGTCCCAGCGGCGCGCGTCCGAAAACATCGCGCACTTTACCGCCCGCGACATGAATGAAATCGATGACCGGGCGTTCGGCCTGCTTCGCGTTGCCGCGCACGCCGCGCAGCCCGTGGCCACGGTCATGGATAAAACAGGTGGGCACCGCCTCCGTCTTCAGGCAAATCAAATGCTGCTCATACGGCACGGCCGCGGCTTCGCCCGCATCGCGCCATTGCAACGAAAGCAAAAACGGCCATTCCTTTGGCGCATCCACATGCAAGCTCCAATGGCTGCTGTAAATGACGTTGACGGAAGCCAGAACATCTTTGCCGCGTTGCAACGTAACCACGGTGCCGGGGGAAGATGTGCCGGAAAGCGCCATCCCTTCAGCCGTCAGCGCAATGCGTGTCAGGGCGTTGGCGGCGGCGGGGCCATCCTCGCCCTCATCTGGCCGGGCAAACAGGATCAGGGCGGCCAAAAGCGCAACCAAAGCGGCGGCGGCAAGCAGGAATTTCGGTTCAGGTGTTTTCATGCGGTATCCAAAGATCTGGCCGGACGATAGAATATTTTAACTTTTTTTGACATATCCTTTATGATCGTCCCGTTTCCATCCCATTAGGCCAGCGCTGTGTCCGTTCTGAATCTTTGCGTCTATTGCGGGTCCGCCAACCGCATCGCCGAAAAATACAAGCTCGGCGTGGCCGATGTCGGTAAGCTGCTCGCGGAACAGAATATTCGCGTTATCTATGGCGGCGCGCGCACCGGGCTTATGGGCATCCTTGCGGATTCGGTGCTCGAAGCCGGCGGAAAGGTCATGGGCATCATCCCGCAAGCGGTGGCCGAACATGAAATGCAGCACACCGGCCTGACCGAACTTGAAGTGGTCGATACGCTTCACACACGCAAGCAAGCGATGTTCGACCGCAGCGATGCATTCCTGATCCTGCCAGGCGGGCTCGGCACGCTCGATGAGCTGTTCGAAATCATGACGTGGAAGCAGCTCGGTATGCACAACAAGCATATCATCATCTACAACATGCACGGTTTCTGGAAACCGCTGCAGGCGATGGTCGATCATATCGTCGCCCACAACTTCGCGCCCGTCAGCCACCGCACGCTGTACTGCATGGTCAGCAGCATGGGCGAACTGTTAACGGAACTGGGGCGCGATCGCGACCCGTTCCTTGACCCGAACAAGAAGTGGTTGTAGCTCATTAAGTCCGTCCTGCGCCCGCCCAACACCACCCCCGGAAGGATGCTCCCATGGCCAAGATCAAGGTAAAGAACCCGCTTGTCGAGATCGACGGTGATGAAATGACCCGCATCATCTGGCAGATGATCAAGGATTGGCTGATCCTCCCCTACCTCGATATCGACCTGAAGTATTTCGATCTCGGCATCGAAAAGCGCGATGCAACCGACGACAAAATCACGATCGAAGCGGCGGAAGCCATCAAGCAGCACGGTGTCGGCGTCAAATGCGCCACCATTACGCCGGACGAAGGGCGGGTGAAGGAATTCGGCCTTAAAAAGATGTGGAAATCGCCCAACGGCACGATCCGCAACATCCTCAACGGCACCGTGTTCCGCGAACCTATCCTCGCCAAGAACGTGCCGCATTACGTGCCGGGCTGGACCAAGCCCATCGTCATCGCCCGCCACGCCTTCGGCGATCAATACAAGGCCACCGATTTCAAGGTTCCCGGCCCCGGCACGCTGACCATGACCTACGCGCCCGATGGCGGCGGTGAAGCCGTGACGTACGATGTGCATACATTCAAATCCGGCGGCGGCGTCGCGCTCGGCATGTACAACGAAGATGCGTCAATCCGCGGCTTCGCCAGTTCCTGCTTCACCTACGGGCTCATGCGCGGCCTGTCTGTCTATCTTTCCACCAAAAACACCATCCTTAAGGCCTATGACGGCCGCTTCAAGGATCTGTTCGCGGAAGTCTATGAAAAAGACTTCAAGGCAAAATACGAAGCCGCCGGGCTGGCCTATGAACATCGCCTGATCGACGATATGGTGGCGCAGGCGCTGCGCGGCGATGGCGGCTATCTATGGGCCTGCAAGAACTACGACGGCGACGTGCAATCGGATTCCGTGGCGCAGGGTTTCGGCTCGCTCGGCCTCATGACCTCCGTGCTGCTCTCGCCCGATGGCAAATATGTGGAAACCGAAGCGGCGCACGGCACCGTCACCCGCCATTTCCGCGAACATCAGAAGGGCAACGAAACATCGACCAACCCGATCGCATCCATCTTCGCATGGACACAGGGCCTGATCTATCGCGGCCGGTTCGATAACACGCCTGATTTGGTAAAGTTCGCGGAAACGCTGGAACGCGTCTGCATCGAAACCGTTGAAGCCGGCTTCATGACCAAGGATCTCGCGCTGCTGGTCGGCCCCGGCCAAAAGTGGATGAACACCAAGGCTTTCCTTGAGAAAATCAGCACAAACCTGAAGGCCGCGCTCTAAGCCCGGCGCCGCGAAGCCGCCTTACGTGCCTTGAGGGCGGAGTAAGCCTATGCGTCCGTTTCTTCGCCGTCACGGCGGCGCAGACGGCTGAAATTCTGGTAGGCGGCACGGGCATGGTCCGTGCAGTAAGGCAACCCTTCATAGGCGGCGCAGCCGCAAAAACGAAAATCGGGCGAACGCGGGTCGCCGATCGGCCAGCGGCACTGCCGCTCCCCGGATTTCAGCGGCGTCACGGATGTCGCCGGGCGCTTTTCCTGATCGATCGAAACCCGGTTGATGGCGGAAGGCTGGTTCGCCTTGTTCGGCGGCGCGGGCGGCATCGGCAGCGCGCGCAGCATCACCTTTTTCGGCATGGTGCGGGCAGCGGGCGATTTGGCATTTACGGCCTTGTCGTCACGCTTGATGGGCGAAGGGCGGCCGGAAAGCTTTAGGCGGTGCGCCTTGCCGATCACGGCGTTGCGCGTCAGGCCACCAAGGCGCTTGGCAATTTCGCTGGCGCTATAGCCGTTGCCCCACATGTCTTTGAGCATCTGAATCTTTTGCTCGGTCCATGTCATCGAATACGCTCCCCCAGAAATAGGCCCCAAGGATATGGGGCATGATGGCTTGCCGGAACCGGCTGTGAAAGGTACGAAAACGGCGCCCGTCATAACCGGATATGCCGAATCGTAGCGATTCTATTCATTTCGAGCCCAAGATGTTGTGCCCGAAGCCAAGGTTAATACCAGATGAGCGGAAGACGTTCCAGTCCCGTTTCGAAGTTATCCACTGAAATTATTGGGTCTTTTGTGACACTTTCCGACGCAGCGGCAACGCAGATCATCCAGCTGCATTCATGGTTAAGCATAGCCACAGAAATACATGGAAAATCTGGAAGTTTTTTGCCGGAAACATTGCTTTCACCCCGGCTATATGAGAGTTTCCGCGCGCAAAACATTTTATTGATTCATAAGAAAAATGCGTATTGGCATCAAAAGTCTTTTCAAAATTTATAGCAACTGGGTGACCGGTTGCCGCATCAGCAAAGCCATCGATGATGCCAATCTCGATGGCGATCAAAGCTGGTTGCAGTACCCTGAAAACAAAATCCTGCTCAATCTGTTGATTGTCGGCTTCGGCGACAAGCGCAGAAAGTTCAGGCCCAGCGAACATGTCGTCACGCACATGATCGTTGTCGCCAACCGTGTATGGAACAGCAATTACCCTGAGAATATCAGCCCGATAGAACGGCGTATGATGGTTTTTGCCGCACTCGCGCATGATGCAGCGGAAGATTCGAAAAGGCTTCTGGAAAGGGGCACGCCCAATGATACGCAAAAAGAAACCTTGCAACTTTTGGCCGATTATAAAAGAACCACCAATATTTTCGTGGAAACGCTTTTACCGAATTTAACACCGTCAGATATTGTCGAATATGAAAGAAAGCTCCCAATTCTTCTGGAAAATCTGGATAATCCGGCAGACCTCAATAACATAGCGCATCTGCAATACAAAATTGAACAGATGGCCAATCTGAATCCGCACAAAAAGGATACGTGGATTTTTGCGGCCATCAAATGGGCCGATAAAATGGCCAACCTCGTCGACTCCGATCTGAGGGACATTCTGGCGGACAGGCAGATTTTCGACAGCATGGACCCGGCCGATATCCGTGAACGGGTACAAAAAATCATGCTCAACCGCCAGATCATCGACCTGGCCCCGATCCCACAGGCCATGAAGGATGAATTTTTCTATTTTTCCCATGTTCTGGATACCAAAATTCGCGAGCAGTACGGACAGGAACTGCGCAAAGCCTACGCCACGGATGCTGAATATCGTGCCGAAATATGCCCCAAACCCGTGGTGTCCGATACTGACCGTGCCAAGTGGGATGCCCGGCTGATGTCCACCAAGCGCAACAGCCCGCGGCGCTCCTGCTGGCTTTGCAAACTACCCATCTTTTCAAACCGCATATGAATCATGCTATAAGCCCGCTCCGTAAGGAGTGAGCCCGCATGGCCGATCTGTTCGCCGCCCGCAAGAAAGACAAGAAGGAATACAGCGCCCGCGATATCGAGGTGCTGGAAGGGCTTGAGCCCGTGCGCCGCCGTCCCGGCATGTATATCGGCGGCACCGACGAACGCGCGATGCACCACCTCGTCGCCGAAGTACTCGATAACGCGATGGACGAAGCGGTCGCCGGCCACGCCAGCAAGATCGAGCTGCATCTCGGGAAAGACGATACCGTCACGGTCCGCGATAACGGACGCGGTATTCCCGTCGATAAGCATCCGAAGTATCCGGGCAAAAGCGCGCTCGAGGTCATTCTTACAACCCTGCATTCCGGCGGCAAGTTTTCCGGAAAGGTCTATGAAACGTCCGGCGGGCTGCACGGCGTTGGCATTTCCGTCGTCAACGCGCTGGCCGAGGAATTGACGGTCGAGGTCGCACGCGACAAACAGCTTTATGTGCAAAGCTACAGCCGCGGCACGCCAACGACCAAACTAAAAGCCGCCGGCAAGGCCAACTGGCGCGGCACCAGCGTCACGTTCCGGCCCGATGTGAACATCTTCAGCAGCAAGGCGCATTTCAGCCCGGAAACGCTTTATCGTTTGGCGCGCTCAAAGGCTTATCTTTTCAGCGGCGTTGAAATCCGCTGGTCATGCGAACCGGGCTTGCTGAAAAAAGATGACGAAACCCCTGCGGAAGCGGTTTTGCATTTCCCCGGCGGCCTCGGTGATTTTCTGGCCGGTGCGCTGGAAGGGCGCGATATGCTGACCGCCAAAATGTTCGCCGAAGGCGCCGAGTTGCCGGGCAAGGCCGGCAAGCTCGAATGGGCGATCGCTTGGCCCGAAGATGGCGAAGGCTTTTGCAATTCATACTGCAACACCATCCCGACGCCGCAAGGCGGCACGCACGAAGCGGGGCTGCGCAGCGCGCTGCTCAAGGGCCTGCGCGCCTATGGGGATATGGTCGGCAACAAGCGTGCAAGCGCCGTCACGGGCGACGAAGCGTTTTCCGATGCCGCCATCATGCTTTCCCTTTTCATCCGCGACCCGCAATTTCAGGGCCAGACCAAGGAAAAGCTGGCGACCGCCGAAGCCACGCGCCTGGTCGAACAGGTTGTAAAGGATCATTTCGATCACTGGCTTTCCGCCGATAAGGCAGCGGGCGCGCAATTGCTCGAAACGCTGATCGCGCGCGCCGAAGATCGCGCGCGCACGGCGCAACAAAAAGATTTCGCGCGCAAGACCGCGACCCGCAAACTGCGGCTGCCCGGCAAGCTTGCCGATTGTTCGCGCAGCACGCCGGAAGGCACCGAACTTTTCCTGGTCGAAGGTGATTCCGCCGGCGGTTCGGCCAAACAGGCGCGCAACCGTGAAACGCAGGCGATTTTGCCGCTGCGCGGTAAAATCCTGAACGTCGCCAGCGCCACCGCCGACAAAATGCGCGCCAATCAGGAAATCAGCGATCTGTTGCTCGCACTCGGTTGCGGCACCGGCCCTGCCTTCATGCCCGACAAATTGCGCTATGAACGCATCATCATCATGACGGACGCGGATGTGGACGGCGCGCATATCGCTTCCCTGCTCATGACGTTCTTTTACAAGGAAATTCCCGGCCTGATTCAGGCGGGCAAGCTCTATCTGGCGCAGCCGCCGCTCTATCGCCTCAGCCACGGCGGCAAGACCTTTTATGCGCGCGACGATGCGCACCGCGACGAGCTGGTTAAATCCGAATTCGGCGGGCGCAAGGTGGAAACCAGCCGCTTCAAGGGGCTTGGTGAAATGCTGCCCGCGCAGTTGCGCGAAACCACGATGGACCCGTCGAAGCGCAACCTGCTGCGTGTCGTCGTACCGCAAACCGGCACGCCCGAAGGCACGAAGGAAGGCAAGGCAACCGACAAGCTTGTCGAAAGCCTGATGGGCCGCAAGGCGGAATTACGCTTCCAGTTTATTCAGGATAACGCCCAGTTCGTGCGCGAGCTGGACGTCTAAGAAATCAGGCAAACGCCGCATCGGCAATCTGCAGCTGTACGCGCTCCACGCCCTGCCATTCATCCAGCTTCAGCGTACCGGCAAGGTGCATCATGCGGCCGCGTGATTCCAGCAAGGCCTTGCCGAGCGGGTTATCGAGCGCGCGGAACGCGATCCCGCCCAGCCGCGCGGGCCCGGCCATGATGATGCAGCGCACATGGTTTTCCCCAACCACGTCGGCCTTCACGATTTTGCAATCGGGCACGGCAAAGCGCGGCTCCGGGTTGCCGGTGCCGAAGGGCTCGAGCACGCCGAGGCGCTGCGCGAACCCGGCGCTCGCGCCCGGCCCGGCCAGCAGCCCGTCGATTGTCAGCGACGGCACCAGTGGTGACGCCTCGATCAGCTTTTTAACCCTATCGGTCAGAAATTGCTTCAGCTTTTCCAATGTTTCACGTGAAACAGTAAAGCCCGCCGCCATCGCGTGCCCGCCGCCGTTAAGCAAAAGCCCTTCCTGCCGCGCGGCGATAACCACGGAACCGAGATCGAGCCCGCGTACCGAGCGGCCCGAAGCCTTGCCGGTATCGCCGTCAAGCGCCACGACGATGGTCGGGCGGTGATAACGTTCCTTCAGGCGCGCGGCAACGATGCCGATCACGCCCGGGTGCCACCCTTCCCCGGCCGCGAACACCAGCGGCGCATCCGCATCGTGCTGCAAACTGTGTTCGGCCGCACCCAGCACTTCCTGTTCCAGGCGCTTGCGTTCGGTATTGAATTGATCGAGCCGTAACGCAAGCGCGTTCGCTTCCGCCACATCGTCGGTCGCCAGCAGCCGCGCGCCGAGATCGGATTGCCCGACACGTCCGCCCGCATTGACGCGCGGTCCGAACACGAAACCGGCGGAAAACGTATCGGGCGGCCTGTTCATACGCGCCGACTGCCGCATCGCGCGCAGGCCCGCATTTTCCCCGCGCGCCATCACACGCAGCCCCTGCGCCACATAGGCACGATTGAGCCCGGTGAGCGGCACGACATCGCACACGGTGCCGAGCGCAACGAGATCGAGCCATTGCATCAGATCCGGTTCCGTCCGTTCAGCCGTAAACCAGCCCGCCTGCCGCAGCGCACGGTTAACGGCGACGACAAAAAGGAACGTCACGCCCACGGCGGCAAGGTTGCCATAGGGGTTGTCTTCGTCCAGCCTGTTGGGGTTCACGAGCGCAACGCAGGGCGGCAGCGCGGGTTCGGCCGTATGATGATCGATCACAATTACATCAAGCCCGGCATCCCGCGCCGCCGCGAGCGGTTCATGCGCAGTGGTACCGCAATCGACGCAAACGGCAAGCTTGAAGCCTTCCGCTGCCAGCTTCCGCATGGCCGCAACGTTGGGCCCATAGCCTTCGGTAGAACGATCGGGGATATACAGGCGCAACGTAACGCCAAGTGCGCGCGTGAAGCGCAGCAGAAGCGCGGAGGATGTGCCGCCATCGACATCGTAATCGCCGAACACCGCCGCCGCTTCGCCTTGCATAACGGCCTGCGCGAACCGCGCGGCGGCCTTGTCCATATCCCGGAAACGGGACGGATCGGGCATCAGTGCGCGCAAGGTGGGGTTGAGATAATCTTCGGCTTCGTCCGCGCCGATACCACGGGCGGAAAGACAACGCGCGATCAGATCGGGCAGCTCAAACCGCTGCTGCAAGGTTTGCGCGACGCGATCATCATGCACGCGCGGCAGCCATACCTTGCCGGTGACGGATTCCGTGACGCCGAGAACGGCTTCAGGCATGGCGACCCCTTCACTTTGTTGCGCCGCTGCCCGCACCGCCATCAGAACAGCATCGGTTTGCGGCGGAAGTTATGATGCGCTTCGATGAAGCGTACGGTGCCGGTTTTGGCGCGCATCACCACCGTGTGGGTTTGCGCGCCGCCGGCAAAGCGCCGCACGCCGCGCAGCATAGCGCCGTTGGTCACGCCCGTGGCGGCAAACATCACATCGCCGTGCGCGAGATCGTCCATCGTATATTTGCGCTTCAGATCCGTAATGCCGAGGCGCTTGGCGCGCGCAACCTCGTCGTCATTGCGGAAAACCAGCCTGCCCTGCATCTGGCCATCGATACATTGCAGCGCCGCGGCCGCGAGCACGCCTTCGGGCGCGCCACCGGTGCCGATATACATATCGACGCCGGTTTCGGGCTGCGACGTCGCCATCACGCCGGAAACGTCGCCGTCCGCGATCAACATAATGCGCGCGCCGGTTTCGCGCACCTTGGCGATCAGCTCTTCATGGCGCGGACGGTCGAGAATACAGACCAGCAGATCGGATATCTCGGCCTTCTTGGCCTTGGCGAGGTTTTTAAGGTTCACCGAAACCGCGTAATCGAGATCGACCACATCGTGGGGCAACCCGCCGCCGACGGCGATTTTTTCCATGTAGGTATCGGGCGCGTTGAGGAAGCCGCCCGCCTGCGCCATCGCGATCACGGCCAGCGCATTGCTGCCGCCCTTGGCGGTAATGGTGGTGCCTTCAAGGGGGTCGAGCGCGATATCGACCTTCGGTCCCTTGGTGGTGCCGACTTTTTCGCCGATGTACAGCATCGGCGCTTCATCGCGTTCGCCCTCGCCGATTACAACCGTGCCGTCGATATCCAGACCGCCGAGCGACTGGCGCATGGCGTTGACGGCCGCCTGATCAGCCTGCTTCTCATCGCCCCTGCCGACAAGCAGCGAGGCGGAAAGCGCTGCCGCTTCGGTGACGCGCGCCATTTCCAGCGCGAGGTTACGGTCCATGGTTTTGTCTGGCATTGTCTTCTCCGGGTTTTGTTAGCCTTGTTCTATACGCATGACGCAGGGCGGTTCAAGCACAATAGGAAGCGCCGCAATGCCCGCCATGGCGGTTTGCATTTCCGCCAGCGTGGTTTCGTGGGTCGCGATCGCAATCGGCACCGCATCGCCCGAAGGGCTGCCGTGCTGCACCATGGATTCCATGGAAACCGCATGATCGCGCAAAATGGCGGCAATATCGGCCACCACGCCCGGTTTATCCTTAACGGTAAGACGGATGTAAAAGCAGCCGCGCGATTTTTCCGCCCCCATCGGCTGCGGCTTTTCGAGCGTGCCGACGGGCCGCCCAAGCGGCAGCGCCGTGCGCGCGGCGGCTAAATCGATCAGATCGGCAACCACGGCCGAGGCCGTTGCTTCCGCGCCCGCGCCCGCGCCCACAAGCATCATTTTGCCCGCATAATCGCCATGCAGCTGGATACCGTTCAGGACATCTTCGATGCCCGCAAGCGGCTTGCCCAGCGGCACCATGCAGGGCCCGACGCGCTGTTCGATGCCGTCCCCCGTCATACGCGCGACGCCAAGCAGCTTGATGCGGTAGCCAAGTTCGTCGGCATAGCCGATATCGGCAAGCGTCACATGGCGGATACCTTCGGTGACGATATGCGCCATCCGCAATTCCGTACCGAAGGCGATGCAGGAAAGAATGCCAAGCTTATGCGCGCTATCGTGGCCATCGACATCGGCGGCCGGATCGGCTTCCGCATAGCCGCGCGCCTGCGCTTCTTCCAGAACCTGTTCAAAGGATACGCGGCGCAGCCGCATTTGCGTCAGGATATAATTGCAGGTGCCGTTGAGGATGCCGTGAATTTCCGTGACCCGGTTGGCCGCCAGCGCTTCGCGCACCGTCTTGATGATGGGAATGCCGCCCGCCACCGCCGCTTCATACGCGAAAACCGTCTTGGCGCGTTCGGCTATGCCTGCAAGCGCCATGCCGTGTGCGGCAATCAACGCCTTGTTGGCGGTCACAACCGGCCTGCCCGCGCCAAGCGCCGCTTCAGCCAGCTTGCGCGCGGCGCCTTCGGCCCCGCCCATCAATTCGGCCACCACATCGATATCCGGGTGCCCGGCCAGACTGACGGGGTCATCGACCCAAACGGCATCGCCGGTATCGACCTTGCGCTTCTTGCTTTTGTCGCGCGCCGAAACGGCGACGACCTTGAGAGCCCGGCCGCAACGCGTTTCGATCAGGTTCGCGTTTTGCGCAAGCAAGCGCAGAACGCCCGACCCTACGGTGCCGAGACCGGCAACGCCTATACGGAGGGGTTTCACGCTCATTCTACGCCGGCGCCCGTGTTTTGCTTTTGCATGCGCTGCTGCAGATCAATGTAACGCTGCTGGATTTCCTTGGCATTGTCGTAATTCGCCTCAAGCGCCTGCTTTTCATCATCAAACGAGCCGGGGGGCGGGATATTGCCGGGCCGCTCCGGCACCATGCCCAGATGGGGCCATTCTTCGCCCTGCTGGCCGATGCGTTCGATGCCCGGATAGCTGGCCGCATCGCCGGTCACATCCTCGTCCGGCTCACCGGTCAGCCAGCTCGCTTCGACATCCGCACATGCCGTTAAACCAATACAGGCATAAAGCACCATAATTACTTGCAGAACAAGGTGTTTTTGCCGTAGTTTCATGGGGACGTTTCCTGGGCTATAGCAAGGGGCGGCTGGCCCCTGGGATCACTTCATCCCGCAAGCTAGCCGCAGAATCTGGCCGGTACAAGCAGGCATGGCAAAAGCATCTTCACCACCACCGGACGACAAGACCGCCGCCCATCTTGAGGCGATCCGGGCCTATGTCACACGGCAGGCGGGTAAGGACAAACCGCCGGAGCCGGAACCGCCACAGGCGGCACATGCCGCGCCGCAGCAACCGGAACAGCACACCGAACAGCCGGACCCCGCCGCCAAGCCGCGCGTACGCGTGAAGGCGCAAAGCGCGCCGCCGCACGCACAGGATGGCGCAAAAATGAAAGCGCGAGCGGACGACGTAAAAGTTCCGGACCCCGTCGCGATCACGCAGGCGCTTTTGCACCTGGCCGAGCGCAGCCAGCCGATCATCAAGGATTTCATGGATCGCGTGAAGCTCAAACCGCCCGAGCTGGACACCGTCGATCCAAGTTATTACGGCACCATGTGGCTCGAGATGATGACCAACATGTTTTCGCAGCCCAAGAAGATGGCCGAGGCACAGATAAATTTCTGGCAGGATTACGCCAAGCTGGTCGAGAACACATCCCGCCGCATGCTGGGCAAGACCTATGAGCAGGTGATCAACACTCCGGCGCACGACCGGCGCTTCCATGATCCGGCGTGGAACGAAAACACGCTTTTCGATTACCTCAAGCAATCTTACCTGCTCGCATCGAAATGGACCCAAAGCACGGTGCATGACGTGCAGGGCATGGACCCGAAAACCAAGCAGAAGATCGATTTCTACACCAAGCAATTCGTGGATGCGATTTCGCCAAGCAACTACCTGATGACCAACCCCGAAGTGTTGCGCCGCACCGCGGAAACCGGCGGCGAGAACCTTGTGAAAGGCCTGCAGAACCTTGTGCAGGACCTCGAGCGCGGCCAAGGCGAGCTGCGCATCAGCATGACGGACATGGGCGCCTTCCGCCTCGGCGACAATGTGGCGACCACGCCGGGCAAGGTGATTTACCAGAACGATTTGATCCAGCTTATTCAGTATGCGCCCGTCACCGAAACCGTGCGCAAAACGCCGCTTCTGATCATCCCGCCATGGATCAACAAATATTACGTGCTCGATCTGCGGCCGGGCAATTCGCTCGTGCGCTATTGCGTCGAACAGGGCCATACCGTTTTCATGATTTCATGGGTCAACCCGGACGAACGCCACCGCGACAAGAATTTCGATGATTACATGACGGAAGGCGCGCTCGCGGCCATGGCACAAGCCAAGCGCGCGACCGGCGAGGCAGATATCAACGTGATCGGCTATTGCCTTGGCGGCACGCTGCTGGCGGGCACGCTGGCCTACCTTGCCCGCGCGCCGCAACCGCAGCTGCCGCGCGTAAAATCCGCGACCTATTTCGTTGCGCTGGTCGATTTCAGCAACCCGGGCGATATCGGCGTCTTTATCGACGAAGAGCAAGTCGAAGTGATGGAAGCGGGCATGGCCAAAAAGGGTTATATGGACGCGCACGCCATGGCCACCACCTTCAACATGCTGCGCGCCAACGACCTGATCTGGAATTTCGTAGTCAACAACTACCTGCTTGGCAAGGAACCGTTCCCGTTCGACCTGCTTTACTGGAATTCCGATTCGACCCGCATGGCGGCGGCCATGCACAGCTTCTATCTGCGCAAGATGTATCTTGAGAACAAAATGATCGAGCCGGACGGGATCAGCTTCAAAGGCGTACCGCTTGATATGCGCATGATCGATACGCCCAGCTTTATCCTCGGCACCCGCGACGACCACATCACCCCGTGGCGCACCGTATATAGCGCCACCCAGCTTTACAAGGGGCCGGTGCGGTTCGTGCTTTCCGGTTCGGGCCATATCGCCGGCGTCATCAACCCGCCCGAAGCGAAGAAGTACGATTACATGGTCAACGACAATTTGCCGCCCGACCCGGAAAAATGGCTTGAAGGCACGGAACACCGCCCCGGTTCATGGTGGCCGGAATGGAACGCATGGATGGAACAGTATCGCGGCGGGGAAGCACCCGCGCGCCAGCCCGGTGAAAACACGGAAATTATCGAAGACGCGCCCGGAAGTTACGTGAAGGTGCGGGCGATTTAGGAACGCACACGCTAGTTCAATGCATTTCTTATAATGCTTGCCGGAAAAACGACCGTACTTTTTGTCGATCTGGGATTGAGATCCCAAGATCCAATGTGAGTTCCTCTCTCATTTCTTACGTAGTACAGATCAACCCCGTAAGTGCCGAGATTGTAGGCCAGGGTAATCGTGCATACATCCTTCAACGTCAGGTTACCTGCCTTGTATTCTTTGTGATAAACAACAAACGACATATCGCCCTTCACGCTGGCGACAACTTCATTTGCTGCATTTTTATAATTCGCTAATATATGGCCTTCCATTATACCCGCTCTTCTATACCCACTCTTCAGCCGCTAAAAATTCTATCTTTTTAAAACAATGCAGCCAACATGAGCGCCACGTCGAATTGCAAGGCCGGCCGCCTTGTTAACCATGAGTATGGATTATGCCGGGAAGTTATGTGAAAACGCGGGCGCTTCAGGGGGCCTACGCGGCCAAATATTCCTGCGCCAACGCGACATATTGCGCAGCACGCACCGTAAATTCTTTTTGGTCGTTCGGCGTAATATCGCGCAAATGCTTGGCCGGGCTGCCCGCCCATATCTGCCCCGGCGGCACGATTTTACCGCGCGTCAGCATCGCACCAGACCCAAGCATCGCGCCGCTGCTTACCTTCGCGCCATCGAAGGCGCTGGCGCGCATGCCGACAAAGCTGTCATCTTCAAGCGTACAGGCATGCAGCAAGGCGCAATGGCCTATCGTGCAATTCGCGCCGATGAAAGTGCCCTGCCCTTCGGACGCGACATGGACGATGGTCCCGTCCTGCAGATTGCTGCGCGGGCCTACGCGGATCACGTTCACGTCGCCGCGCAGCACGCAACCGAACCAGACCGAGGCTTCGGCCGCGATTTCGACATCCCCGATCACGACAGCCCCCGGCGCGATGAAGGCGCGCGGATCGATTTTCGGCAGCATGCCGCGATAGGGAAGAATGATGGGGCCGGGTTTCGCGCTCATGGGAACAGCGGCGGCTGTTCCAGCGCCGTGGTTTCGGGCCAGCCGAACATGGCATTCATGTTCTGCACCGCCTGCCCCGACGCGCCCTTCACCAGATTATCGATCACCGAAATAATGATCGCCCGGCCGGGCACGCGATCGGCGAACACGCCGATAACGCAATGGTTTGAGCCGCGCAGATTGCGCGTGGACGCGCTCGCGCCCGCAGGAAGCACATGCACGAAGGGTTCTTTCGCATAGGCCGCATTCAGCGTGTCGCGCAACCCGTTCGCGCTCGTGCCATCCGCATGCTTGACATAAATGCTGGCAAGAATGCCCCGGCTCATGGGCACGAGGTGAGGCGTGAAGTTAATGGTGACCGGCTTGCCGAAGGCTTCGGACAGGCCTTGCTCGATTTCCGGCGTATGGCGGTGGGATGCAACGCCATAGGCGCGCATGCCGTCGGTCACTTCGCAATACTGATAATCCGGCTTTGCATCGCGGCCTGCGCCGGAAACGCCGGATTTTGCATCGACAATAATATCGCCGGGCTCGATCTGCTTTTTCCGCAAAAGCGGGATCAGCGGCAATTGCGCCGCCGTGGGGTAACAGCCAGGGTTCGCGACCAGCCGCGCAGCCCGAACGGCATCGCGGTTGATTTCCGTCAAACCATACACGGCGGTTTTCTGCAGATCCGGCGCGTGATGTTCATGGCCATACCACTGGGCATAGGCGGCGGTATCCTTCAGGCGGAAATCGGCGGAAAGATCGATCACCTTCAGGTTAGCGGGCAAAGCGGCAATGACCTTTTGCGTCGTGGCATGCGGCAGACAGCAGAACACAAGATCAATCTTGCTGAAATCGATCGCATCGATCTTCACCATATCGGGCAGCGCGACGCCCGCAAGATGCGGATAGACAGCCCAAACCGGCTGTCCCGCGCTGCGTTCCGCCGCCAGCGCGGTGATGGCAACATGCGGATGCAGCGCGAGCAGGCGCATCAGCTCCGCGCCCGTATAGCCGCTGGCGCCCAATATCGCGATTTTCTTTTTGTCGGTCATGGTTTTGCTCCGTCCGTAATGTTAGCGCGAACCCGCAGGCGCACAAACAAAAAAGGCGCCCAGCCCGGGCGCCTTGATTGCCGGGAATGCCCGGGATATCAGCGCTTGCTGAACTGGAAGCTGCGGCGCGCCTTGGGGTGGCCGTACTTCTTGCGTTCGACCACGCGGCTATCGCGGCGCAGGAACTTGGCCTTCTTCAGCGCCGGGCGAAGTTCGGGCTCGAAGTAGGTCAGCGCCTTGGAGATGCCGTGCTTGACCGCGCCGGCCTGGCCCGAAAGGCCGCCGCCGACAACGGTGCATTCCGCATCGAACTGGGTCGCGCGATCGACCAGCGCGAGCGGCTGGCGGACCATCATTTGCAGCACCGGGCGGGCGAAGTAAATCGCCACATCCTTGCCGTTCACGCGGATCACGCCCTTGCCGGGCTTGATCCAGACGCGCGCGATGGCGTTCTTGCGCTTGCCGGTGGCATAGGAGCGGCCCTGTTCATCAACCTTCTTCACATGCTCGATCGGCTGCGGTTCCGGCTTCGCGGCCGGCATCGGCTTCGCGGCTTCGGCCTGCTTCACGACCGTCTTCAGCTCCTCGAGGCCCGCGGCCTTGGGCGCTGCCTTCGGGGCGGCACGCGACGGCTTGGTGACCTTCACAACCGCCGGCTTTTTGGCGGGCGACTTGGTGGTTTTGTCTGATTTCTTCTCGGTCATGATTATCTCTTGTTCTTCGGGTTCTGGGCGGCGAAATCGAACGTCACCGGTTGCTGGGCGGCGTGCGGATGGTCCGTGCCCTTGTAAACGCGCAGGTTGGTCATTTGCTTGCGGCCAAGCGGGCCGCGCGGAAGCATACGCTGCACCGCGAGCGTGATCACGCGTTCCGGATGCTTGCCTTCCAGCATCTTGCCGCGGGTGCGGGTTTTGATGCCGCCGACGAAACCCGTGTAGTAGTAATAGGGCTTGGCCATCTTGTTGCCGGTCAGGCGGATTTTTTCCGCGTTGATGACAACGACGTTATCGCCGCAATCGACAGACGGGGTGAAAGCAGGCTTGGTCTTGCCGCGCAGGATCAGCGCGATCTGCGACGCGAGGCGGCCGAGGATGACGCCTTCGGCATCGATCAGCACCCAGCGCTTCTTGATCGCCTGCGACTTCAGCATGGTCGTGCTGGTCACGAGCTTCTTGGGAAGCTGCACGCGGGTTTCGGCGGCCTTGGGCGCGCCTTCGGCCGTTTCATTCGATGCCGTTTCCTTCATCGCCTTCGCGAGCGAGGGTTTTTTCTTCGCGGCGGGTTTGGCGGCCGCGGACGTGGTCTTGGTTGTCATTTTTTGCTCCTTCAATGCCGGTGGGTTGTACGAACAAGCGCCCCCGCATGTCAACTTAATTCAAGCACGGCAGGCATTTTCCGCAATGGGGTATCAAAATACCCCATTTTATCCGGATGCCAATAAAACTCCGGTATTTTTTAATAATTCCGGCCTAGGCTGGCTTCATGATGCTTAAGCACGGCCTGCATATCGGTCTTATCCTTGGCGCGCTGGCGCTCAGCTACCTGCTGCCGTTCGAGCTGCTGGTGCTTTCCTATGCCATTCTCGGCCCCGCCCATTATATGACCGAAATTTCATGGCTGCACGACCGCGCCTATTTCATGCGCGACAAAGGCTGGGCCTACGGCCTCGCGCTGCTGACCATGCTGGCGCTGATGATGGGCGCGCTGCCGCTGGCGGCCTCGGCCGTCTTCATCGCCGTCATCATCGGCGTGTGGCAAACATCGCACTTCAGCCAGCACGGCACCAACCTTTTGGCCGGGGCGATGTTCGGCGGGCTCGCGCTCATCTGGCTGCACCCGGACGTGACAGGCCTGTTCGCCGTGCTGCTGCCCACGATCATCCATGTCTGTCTGTTCACGTTCGTATTCATGGTTTCGGGCGCGCTGCGCGCGCGCAGCCGGGCGCAAGGCGCGATCGTGCTTCTATACGTTCTGTGCCTGATGTGCATCATCGCGCTGCCGCCGGGCGACCGCACCGTGATCGCGCCGCTGGCGGAATTCAGCCAGCGCAATTTCGGGGCCATCATACCCGTGCTCGGTCGCGTGCTTGGGCAGGAAGGCTGGAGCATCGATCCGCGTTTCGGCGGGCTGCTTTCGTTCGTTTACACCTATCATTACCTGAACTGGTTCATCAAAGCCGATATCATCCATTGGGCCGACGTGCCGAAAAAGCGGCTGGCCACGATCGCCGCGTTCAGCTTCGGCGCGACCGCGCTTTATTTCTATGATTACGCGCTCGGTTTCGCCGTGCTGCTCGCGATCAGTCTTTTGCATGTGCTGCTTGAACTGCCGCTCAACGCGCTCAGCATCAAGCAGTTGCCCGCACTGCTCAGGACGTTGCGCGCCTGACCCAATCGAGGAAGGCGGCATCGCCCGCCGCGACGGGAAGCGCGACGATGCAGGGCGTTTCATAGGAATGCAGCGCCCGCACGCGCGCCGCCACTTTTTCGAACAATCCGGCGCGGGTTTTCGCGACCATCGCAACCTCGGCCCCCTTCTCCACCTTGCCCTGCCATTCATAGATGGACGTGATGGGCGGCAGGATGTTGACGCAGGCCGCAAGCTTTTCGCCCACGAGCGCGGCGGCAATTTTCTCCGCCTCGGCGGCATCCTTGCAAGTGATGTAAGTGAAGAGAATGCCGGTCATGGTTTACCGAAACAATTGGTCGGGACGACAGGATTTGAACCTGCGACCCCCAGTCCCCCAGACTGATGCGCTACCAGGCTGCGCTACGTCCCGACCGTGGGGAGCGCGGACTATAGCCACACGAAACCAAATCGGCAACAAAAGCGCGCAAGCGCCCTTCGGCGCTGATTTTATTGGCTGGAAGGGATCAGACGCCGGCGGCCTTGAGCATGGCGCGGAGCGATTTCAGCTCGTCGCGCAGCGCTTCGATTTCCTTGCGGACCTCGACCGGCAAACGTTCGCGCGGCGGCGCCTGCAGCGGGGTGACGGGCGTCACATCATCTTCCACCTCGGCAGCCGCATTGGCGGCGGAGATGCTGACGATCTGTTGCTGCTGCGAGATGCGCTGGATCGGCACCCGGTTCTCACGCAGCACCTTTTGCACGCCGCGGATGGTATAGCCCTGGCTGTAGAGCAAATTCTGGATCTGCCTGAGCAGCGATATATCTTCCGGCCGGTAATAGCGGCGGCCGCCGCCGCGCTTCAGCGGGCGGACTTGCGGAAACTTGCTTTCCCAGAAACGCAGCACATGCTGCGGCACTTCAAGTTCACCCGCCACTTCGCTGATTGTGCGGAAAGCACTGGGTGCCTTGCTGGCGGCATTGGCCGACTGGCCCTGCTGGGGCGGAACGCCGGTGGAAGCCGCCGGTTGCGGCGGCACAGGCGCCTGGCGGGAGGGCTGGGAAGAAGATTGGGATGAGGATTGCGAGGTTGCCGGGCGCTGCCCGACAATGGGTTCGCCGAAAAGATTGCCGCTGCTCATGTTGCGCCTCCGCCCTGCTCGCCGCCAAGGCCTTTACCGGTAAGCGAGCGGTTGATTTTATCCTTGAGCACGTGGCTGGCGCGGAACACAAGGACGCGGCGGGGAAGAATCGGAACTTCTTCGCCGGTCTTGGGGTTACGGCCAACACGCTGGCCCTTGCTGCGAACCTGGAAGCTGCCGAAGGATGACAGCTTCACCATTTCGCCGCGGATCAGAGCCTGGCTGACTTCTTCGAGGATGATATCGACCAGATCAGCCGATTCATTGCGCGACAGACCGACTTCCTGATAGACGGCTTCGGCCAGCTGTGCGCGGGTGACGGTGTTTTCGGTCATCATACGCTCCTCGTAAAGCCGCAGGATTGCGGCCCGTGACTCACCTGATGGTTAAAGCCTAATACGAATAACCGGGCGCGTCAAAGAGAAAGCGCGAATTTGGTTAATGAAACCATGACCTTATGGACGGTTCTTAAATATGGCCTGAGTCGGGTGCCCGAGCAGCGTTCTACCAGCGGATAACCGCCGCGCCCCAGCTAAGGCCAGCGCCCATGGCATCGAGCAAAACCACCTGTCCCTGCTTGATGCGCCCATCATTCGCGGCCACCGCAAGCGCAAGCGGTATTGAAGCGGCTGAAGTATTGGCGTGTTCGGCAATAGTTAGCACCACTCGTTCAGACGGCAGTTTAAGTTTCTTGCCCGTACCTTCGATGATTCGTTTGTTGGCCTGGTGGGGTACAAGCCAGTCGATTTCATCGGGCTGCATACCGTTCGCCGCCAGCGCCTCATCCACCACATCGGCAAGGCAGGTCACGGCATGGCGAAACACTTCCTGCCCCTTCATGCGGGTTTTGCCGACCTTGCCGTTCGAGCCCGGTCCGCCATCGGCATACAAAAGATCGTAATGCGCACCGTCGCTGTGCAGGTGGGTGGAAAGCACGCCGCGATCGGTTTTATCGCCCTTGCCCTCGCCCGCCTTCAAAATCATGGCCCCGGCGCCATCGCCGAACAGAACGCAGGTGCCGCGATCTTCCCAATCCAGCAAACGCGAAAAGGTTTCGGCCCCGATCACCAGCGCGGTTTCAACCTGCCCCGCGCGAATAAAATTATCGGCCACCGCCAGCGCATAAACGAAGCCCGAACAAACCGCCTGCACATCGAACGCAAAGCCGCCCTTCATGCCAAGCCCCGCCTGCACGCGCGTGGCGGTGGCGGGGAAGGTGTTGTCGGGCGTGGTGGTCGCGACGATCACGGCACCGAGCGCAGCGCCATCGATGCCCGCATTTTCCAAAGCCTTGCGCGCGGCCCTGAGCGCGAGATCGGAAGTTTTTTCCCCTTCCGCCGCGATATGGCGGGCGTGGATGCCGGTGCGCTGGCGGATCCATTCGTCGGTGGTATCGACGCGGCCGGCCAGATCGGCATTGGTGACGGTTTGTGCAGGCAGATAGTGGCCGCACCCGGCGACGAGCGACCGACGCGGCATCAGACGCTCGCCGCGCCGCCGGCAATATCGCCGTTACCGTTCGCGTCGGGCGCAAATTCGGCAACGCCGTAATGCCGGGCGCATTCGGTCTTGATTTTGTCGTTGAACTTCTGTTGCGCGAGATCGGCAGCGACCGAAATGGCATTGGCGAAGCCTTCGGCATCCGTGCCGCCATGGCTTTTGACGCACACGCCCTGAAGCCCCAGGAACATCGCGCCGTTATAGCGGCGCGGATCCATCCGCATCTTCATGCGCCCCATCGCGCCGCGCGCCAGCAGGTAGCCAAGCTTGGCCAGAATGGACGATGCAAAGGTTTCGCGGATGAAATGCGCCATCAGCTTGGCGGTGCCTTCGACGGTTTTGAGCGCGACATTGCCGGTAAAACCATCGGTGACCACCACATCGACCGTGCCGGTGGGGATATCATCGCCTTCGACAAAACCGTGGAACGTGCCGGGCAGCGTGCGTCCGCGCAAAAGCTGCGCCGCGCTTTTAATCTCGTCATGGCCCTTGATTTCCTCGGCCCCGATATTCAGCAAGCCGATGCTGGGCCGCTCGATACCAAGAATGGTGCGCGCGAAGATTGCGCCCATCAGCGCAAATTGCACCAGATTTTCGGCGTCGCATTCGATGTTGGCGCCGAGATCGAGCAGCACGCATTCGCCCTTGCAGGTGGGAATGAAAGACGCGATCGCCGGACGATCGATGCCGGGCAGCGTTTTAAGCACGAACTTGGCCACCGCCATCAGCGCACCGGTGTTGCCCGCTGAAACAACGCACGAAGCTTCGCCCTGCGCCACCGCGTTGATGGCGAGCCGCATGCTGGTATCACGGCCCTGCCGCAGCGCGACCGAAGGCCTGATATCGCTGCTGATGACTTCGGTGGTATGGCGGATGGTGCAGATTTTCGCGAGTTCCGGGTGCTTCGCGAGCAGCGGTTCGACCTGCGCGCTATCACCGAACAGAATATACTGGACGCCGGGGTGACGTTCGCGCGCAAGCTCTGCGCCGCCGATCACGCATTCGGGCGCGTGATCGCCGCCCATCGCATCGAGAGCGATGACGATGGGAGCCTGCATCTCTTACCCCTGACGAACTAGGTTATGAAACGATCTTAAGCCGCGGTGCGGGCGCGCGTAACTTCACGGCCATGATAGTGGCCGCAGGATGCACAAACATGGTGCGGACGCTTGGGTTCGCCACAGTTCGGGCATTCGTTGTTGGCGGTCGCTTTCACGGAGTGGTGCGAACGGCGCATGTCGCGCTTGGACTTTGAGGTTTTGCGTTTGGGTACAGCCATTGTCTTACCTGTCTAACAAAATGATGGGGCTTTTTAGGCAAGAACGGCCGATTAAGCAAGGTAAAACAATGCACAAGCCTTCCCGGCCGGGATTTCCGAGTGAAAACAAAGAGGTAGAAAAATCAACGGGTTCGCTTTAGCCGCCGGGCGTCAAAACCGGAAATTTAAGAAACCCCATGACTGGATCGGTGGCAATCATAGCCGCGCCAACACCAATGAGCATGCCGCCAAGCCCCTTGCCGCCCGGCACCATAAGCATAAATACGTAGCCTGCGGCGCAGGTAAGCATGCCCGCACCCGCTTGCGTCCTCAATATGGGAAGGGCTGCCGCGCCAGCACCTGTACCTACCCACACAGCACATGCAGCAATAGCCGCCAGTGTCACGAGTCCAAGTAACGCTTTGGTTCCACGATCAAGGCTTGCCCATTGATTCAACGCAGATCGACCGGCTTGTGTGACCGATTGACGAAAACCCATAACGGACTGGCTGGCTTGCATGGCTGGCTCCTATGGCTTTTAAAAATGATCGCCTTTTATATAACTACTTAATTCAAATAACAAGGTACCAGAAATAGCGTGAAAGCAATTTGGCAAAGTTGTTAACTATAAATCGCCACTAGCTTTTGTTTTTGCTGGAGAGTTCTGCCAGCTTCGCGAAGGGCGAGGTTCTTTCCGGCTTGTCCGTGGTCATGCCTTCGAACGCCACGCCCGGCTTGCGGGGATAGGGATCAAGCGCGAGCGCAAGGTGTTGGACCACCAGCTCGCCCACATCGATCAGCCCTTCGGGGCCGATGGGTTCGGGCTCTTCCGCCACGCTGTCAATTTCAGCCGGGCCGGAACCGGGGGGCACAAGATGCGCGGGCGCGAACAGGCCGGCGACCGGCGAAGCCGTGATGGCGCTTTCGACCGGCTCAAGCGTCACCACACATTCCTGCGTCACAACCGCATCGAAGCTGCCATCAACCTCGATCATCGTGTTGCCGTGGGTATGGCGCAGCCGCAGCGAAGCGCGCAAAGCGCCCAGCCCGATGATGCCAAGCCGCTTGGCCAGCGCCTTGCATTCCTTTGCTTCGGCTTCGATATCCAGCTCCATGCCTTCGGACGGGATTTTGTCGATTTGCACGGTGCGCGGAAATTCGCCATCAGGGGTTGAGCTATCCATCAAACCGGTCCTTTCAAATTTGTTCCGTCACGGCGCCTGTAAGGCCTGTTCGCCCGCGATAATGCCGGCCGCGGGCATGCCGCAAAGATGCTGCCATTGTCGTTGCACATAGCCCGCCATCAATGCAAGCGCCTTCATATCGGTATCGACCGTGCCGAAAAGGTTGCGATCAAGCGCAGGCAGCAACGCCGCTTCACCGCCCGCCAGTGCGGCACGGTAAGCGCGGGCGCGGCCCGTGAACGCCTCCCCCATCGCGCGCATGCGCTTGCCCACGCCCATATCGCCCGTACCCATTTCGCGCAAATTGCGATCAAGATCGGCCGCCAGATAATCCACCAGAGCCTGCGCCGCCGCGGCCTCGCCGCTATCCTGCAGCCGCAAAACCACCAGCACGACATGCAGCACAAGCAGATCGAACCGGCCGTCGAGCGTATCGGGCACGCCATAATCACGGTAGAAGACCGGATTACGCACTTGCGTAACGATAGCGGCGTGCAGTAACTGAATGTCCGGTACCCGGGGGGCGGGTTTGACGATGCCCAGTATCCGGGCGATCAGGGTCATGGGATCCTGCCATATTGCAATTAGCCAAGAGCTTGGTAGCCTATAGCGCATGACGAAATCTTCATACAGTTTTCGCGCCGCCCTGATGGCCGGTATGGTTGGCTGCACGCTTCTGGCCGCCGCCTGCACGCCCGTGGTCGCGAATCGCGGCAACATGGTGGACGCCGACCGGCTGGCCGAGATCAAGGCCGGCGTAAGCACGCGCGAGGAAGTGGCGGTGAAGCTTGGTTCGCCTTCGCACATCGCCGCGCTTGATGAAAACACCTGGTATTATATCGGTCGCCGCACCGAGCAATACGCCTTCTTCGACCCCGAAGTGACGGAGCAACAGGTCGTGCTCGTGACCTTCGACGATGCCGGTATCGTGAAGGATATCGAGAAGATCGATACATCCGGCGCCAAGGATATCAGCCCGGTTCAGCGCGCGACGCCGACCTTCGGCCGCGAAACCACGCTTATACAGGATTTGTTCGGGAATGTCGGCCGCCCCGGTGCGCCGAAAAAGGGCGGAAAGTAACCGGCGCTATTCCGCCGCCAGGCGTTCCGGCATCGGTTCGCGCAAAAGCTCGCCGATCAATTTCGTGAAAAATTCGCGCATGCGGTTTTGCAGCTTGGGGAAGTTCGCGGTGCGCGCGACCTTGTCTTCATCCAGATACAGCGCGCGGCTAATTTCAAGCTGTAGCGCATGGAACCCTTCATGCGGCCTGCCATGGCGGCGCAAAATCTCGACGCCCTTATACGGATCGTTGACATCCACGCTATAGCCCAGATCGCGCAGCACATGCGCACAGGAACGCGTGAAAGCCGGGTCACAGCTTTGGCCGTCGCGGTCGCCCACCACAAAATCGGGCCGGCGCTGCGCGCCGCCTTCGGCCGTTGGCCAGCTTGAAGGCATGGAATGCGCGTTGATCAGCCACACATGCCCCGCCTGCTTCGACAGATTGCGCAGCGTGCGTTCGAGCACACGGTGATAGGGCCGGTAAAACTGGTTCAAACGGGTTTCAACCTCGGCCATCGGCAGCGGCTTCTGATACATTGGCACGCCTGCCTTGCACATACGGCGCACGAGCCCGAGACCGTGCAAAGTACGTTCGGTCGGGCGCAGCGGCTTCGACCACTGGCCATCGATCACCATCGGATCGATATCGTCTTCGGCGCGATTGACATCGATATAAGCGCGGGGGAATTGCGCCACGATCACGGTCGCACCCATATCCACGGCGCCGACCACCAGTTCGTCCACATATGCATCTTCGGTCTGGCGCAGCATCGGGAACGGACAGCTATAGGCGAAATCTGCCGGGTAGGTGCGCCCGCTATGCGGCACATCGATCACCAGCGGAATGCGCGGCTTGCCGAAATCGGGTTCGAACACCTTTATGAGGCCGGGAATATCAAGCGCCATTTATACAACCATCAACGTTTGCGGGGTTTGCTTTTGGCCATAGATTTATTCCCTGCCGCGCGCTTTGTCGAGGCCACAGTTGCGGAAGCCGCTTTTGCTGGCGCAGCAGCGCCGCCCATTTCAAGTTCCATCGCCTCCAGCCGCCGGACTTCGTCGCGCAGCCGGCCCGCTTCCTCGAACTCCAGATCGCCCGCCGCCTGCTTCATGCGCTTTTCCAGATCGCGGATATGCGCGCGCAAATTCTTGCCGATCAGATGCGGCGCATCGCTGCCGGTTTCGATCGTAAGGTGATCGCGCTCGTACACCGATTGCAAAATATCGGAAATGGATTTCTTCACGCTTGCGGGCGTGATGCCGTGTTCGCGGTTGAATTCTTCCTGCTTCGCGCGGCGGCGCGAAGTTTCAGAAAGCGCGTATTTGATGCTTTCGGTTTCCCTGTCGGCATACAAAATTGCCTTGCCTTCAATATTGCGCGCGGCACGTCCGATCGTTTGCACCAACGCGGTGCGCGAACGCAGATAGCCTTCCTTGTCGGCATCGAGGATGGCAACAAGCCCGCATTCGGGGATATCAAGCCCTTCGCGCAGCAGGTTGATGCCGATCAGCACGTCATATACGCCTAGCCGCAGATCGCGGATAATTTCGATACGCTCCAACGTTTCGACATCCGAATGGATATAACGGACCTTGATGCCCGCCTCGCCCATATATTCGGTCAACGCCTCGGCCATTTTTTTCGTCAGCGTGGTGACAAGCACGCGCATGCCCTTGCCCACCACTTCGCGCACTTCCGCGAGCAGATCATCGACCTGATGTTCGGTCGGGCGCAAAATCACCGGCGGGTCGGTTAGCCCGGTCGGGCGGACAACCTGTTCGGTAAACACGCCTTGCGTGCGTTCAAGTTCCCACGGGCCGGGCGTGGCCGAAACAAAAACGGTTTGCGGGCGCATCGCATCCCATTCTTCGAACTTCAGCGGGCGGTTATCGGCGCAGGAAGGCAGGCGGAAGCCGTATTCCGAAAGCGTGGTCTTGCGCGCAAAGTCGCCGCGATACATGGCGTTAAGCTGCGGCACCATGGCATGACATTCATCGACGAACAGCAGCGTGTTTTCCGGCAGATATTCGAACAGGGTCGGCGGCGCCTCGCCCGGCTTGCGGCCTGTAAGAAAGCGGCTGTAATTTTCGATGCCCGCGCAGCTACCGGTCGCAAGCATCATTTCCACATCGAACTGCGTGCGCTCGCGCAGACGCTGCTCTTCCAGCAATTTCCCGGTTTCGATCAGGTACTGCAGCCGCTCCTTCAACTCGGCCTTGATCAGCGTCACCGCCTGCTGCAATGTCGGCTTGGGCGTGACGTAGTGGCTGTTGGCATAGATGCGCACGCCCTTCAGCTTGCGGCCCTTGGCGCCCGTGAGCGGGTCTATCTCCGCAATCTCCTCGATATCGTCGCCGAACATATTGATGCGCCACGCGCAATCTTCAAGATGCGCCGGGAAAATTTCGACCACATCGCCGCGCACGCGGAAATCGCCGCGGCCGAAGCCGATATCGTTGCGGCGGTATTGCAGCTCGACCAGCCGCGCGAGCAACGCTTGGCGCGAAAGCGTTTGCCCGACCTTCACATCAAGCACCATTTCGGAATAGGTTTCGACCGAACCGATGCCATAGATGCAGGATACGGACGCGACGATAATCACATCGTCCCGCTCAAGCAGCGCCCGCGTCGCGCTATGGCGCATGCGGTCGATCTGCTCATTCACCATTGCTTCTTTTTCGATATAGGTATCGGTGCGCGGCACGTAAGCTTCGGGCTGGTAATAATCGTAGTAGCTGACGAAATATTCGACCGCGTTATCCGGGAAAAACCCCTTCATTTCGCCGTACAGCTGCGCCGCCAGAGTTTTGTTTGGCGCGAGGATGATGGAGGGGCGCTGCAGCCTTTGGATCACATGCGCGACCGTAAAGGTTTTGCCCGAACCCGTAACGCCGAGCAAAACCTGGTCGCGCTCCCCCGCTTCAATACCTTTGCACAATTCGGCGATCGCCTCCGGCTGGTCACCGGCGGGCGTATAATCCGATTGCAGGGCGAATTTCTTGCCCGCTTCGGGGCGGTGCGTAGGCCGCACGACATCGGCCATTGCCGGAAAAACCTTCATCGCTTCCACATCAATTGATTGCAACGCCAGTGTAGCGAATTGCGGGCCGCGATGCAGGGGTTTTTATGCGGGCTTACGAACCCGGGCCGCCTTCGGGCGTGCCGGGCGTTTTACCCTTTGGCTTGAAGGCCAGTACCGTTGCCGGTGTGGCGGCGCTCATCTGCTGCGTACCGGGACGCGCCGGAATATTCAGCATGGGCGCGTTCAGCCTCATCACATTGTGCCCCTCGGGCAGCATACTTATGAAAGCTACGCGCGCAGCTTCGATAAAACCCGCAGGGGAACGTTTCAGGGGAAGCGCATCGATAAGATCGTCGCAGGCAGCCCGAACCTGCCGAAGATTCGGCCGCTCGCCATCTTCGAAAAGACCCACAATTTTTGGCCGTGCGATAGCCGCTGCCCCGGGCCCTTCGCAAAAATCCTTAATCGCCTTTGCGTGGTTCGGGGCAAAAAAACCCGCCGAAGTTCTTTCCAGCCCCCAATCCGCCAGCACCAGACCGATCCCGTAGGCAGCCGTATTATGCGCCTCGATCGCGGCAATCGCACCTTCAGGCTTTACCGCGACAATGATATCCTTTTCAGATATCCCCGCAGCCATCAAAGCCGTTTTGTAAGGTTGCGCGGATATAAGATTGCGCATTGAAATCAAGACTTGCGACAAAAATGCCCCCATACGAAAAATCAAGCTTGGAAATAATCAGCCTTGTTTCGGATTTTGCTGGGGTGCGAAGAGAGTAACGACCTTGGCTAAAGATTCAATCTGTCCAGCAAGAAGTTCGCGCTTGGCTTCCATGGAAAGGCCCCTGAATTCCACGACATGGTTGTATAATGCCGGGTTATCACTGTGATGCGCCACAATATCCGGATCGCCGATCGCGACAAGACGCGGACGTATAATATTGTTCGGCTCGCGGCGCAAGGCAAAGCCGATTTCCTCGGCCAGATTCGGCGGCGGGTTAATGTTATATGAAGCCGGATCCGATGAATGAGCCTGCGGCCGCACAGCCCAATCAGCAAGGATCACGGGTACGCCGCACGCCCTGTTGTTGTGGTTTCTTACGACTTGGATAGCCTGACTGGCGTTGCTGACCCCCATAACCTCATGCTCGGGGAAAACCGCCTGCATCAGCCGGACGTCCATCTCGTGTTTTGTGCAATATAAAATCTTCGCCACAGAAATACCCTCAAAAACCCCTGTAAATTCAGCGGCAATATACAGGTTGGGTATGCTGCAATGAAACCCAAGATTTACTTTCACATCACAAAAAAATCCTGCTAAAACAAGGCCATGTCTGTAAAGGTTCGCATCGCACCTTCCCCCACGGGGCTTTTGCATATCGGCAATATCCGCGCCGTGCTGTTCAACTGGCTGTTCGCGCGCGCGCAGGGCGGAAGCTTTGCGTTGCGCCTTGACGATACCGATCAGGAGCGTTCGACCCCCGCTTTCGCCGAAGCGATCGAGCGCGATCTGAAATGGCTTGGCCTCGGGTGGGACGAATTCTCCCGTCAGTCGGACCGCTATGGCCGCTATGAGGATGTGCTGAACGAATTGAAGGCCAGCGGGCGCGCCTATGATTGCTATGAAACGCCGGAGGAGCTGAGCCTCAAGCGCAAGACGCAACTCGCGCGCGGGCTGCCGCCTATTTATGACCGCGCGGCGCTGAAGCTGACGGATGCGGATCGTGAAAAGTTTGCCCGTGACGGGCGCAAGCCGCACTGGCGTTTCCGGCTCGACGACGAAGATGTGACGTGGGACGATGTAATCCAGGGCACCAAAACCTTCCCCGCCGGCGCGGTTTCCGACCCCGTTATCGTCCGCGAAGACGGCGTGCCGCTTTACACTTTCTGCTCGGTAGTCGATGACGCCGATTTCGGCACCACCCATATTATTCGCGGCGAAGATCATGTCACCAATACCGCCGTGCAGATCAGAATATGGCAAGCGGTGACGCGCGTTGCGCCGCCCGTGTTCGCGCACTTCCCCCTCTTGGTCAGCGCCGACGGCAAGGAAATGAGCAAACGGCTCGGGACCCTGAGCGTCGCCGGGCTGCGCGACGAAATGAAGATAGAAGCGATGGCAATCAACGCACTGCTGGCGCGGCTGGGCACGTCCGACCCCATTACGCCGCACGTATCGCTCGATGAGCTGATCGACGGTTTCGATTTAAAGAAAATTTCGCGCGCCACGCCCAAGTTCGACGTGGAAGAGCTTGGCATGCTGAATGCCAAAATTCTGCATATCACGCCCTATGGCATGATCGCGCCGCGGCTGAAGGTGATGGAACTGGAACAGGTTGACGAGCCGTTCTGGAACGCGGTGCGCACCAATTTGACCAAGCTGGATGACCTGAAGATGTGGTGGGATGTCGTGCACGGCGCGATGAAGCCAACGATCACCGACAGCGAGCTTGCCGCCGCCGCGCTTGATGTGCTGCCCGCCGAGCCGTGGGATCAATCGACCTGGCAAACATGGACCGAAGCCGTGAAGGCCAAGACCGGCAAAAGTGGCAAGCAGCTTTTCATGCCGCTTCGGCTCGCGCTCACGGGCCACGAACAGGGGCCGGAGCTGAAAAACTTCTTGCCCCTTATCGGCGCCGAGCGCGCACGCGCGCGGCTGGCGGGGAAACAGGGATGAAACTTTCGGTTTATAACACCCTTTCCCGCACGCAAGAGCCGTTCGAGCCGATCGATCCCGGCCATGTGAAAATGTATGTGTGCGGACCGACCGTGTACGATCTCGCGCATCTCGGCAATGCACGGCCCGTGGTCGTATTCGATACGCTCTACCGGCTTTTGAAGCGCCATTACCCGCGCGTGACCTATGTGCGCAACATCACCGACGTGGATGACAAGATCATCGCCAAGCACAAGGAAAGCGGTGAGCCGATCGAAAGCATCACGGCGCGCACGACCAAGGCATACCACGACGACATGGCGGCGCTGAACGCGCTTTCGCCCGATATCGAGCCGCGCGCGACCGCACATATCGCGGAAATGATCGCGATGATCAAGGCGCTGATGGATAAGGGCCACGCCTATGCCGCCGAAGGGCACGTGATGTTCAACGTGCCTTCGATGAAGAATTACGGCGAACTTTCCCGCCGTTCGCGCGACGAGCTGATCGCGGGCGCGCGTGTCGATGTCGCGCCCTACAAGAAAGACCCGGCCGATTTCGTTTTGTGGAAGCCGAGCGCGGCGGACGTGCCCGGATGGGAAAGTCCGTGGGGCCGCGGCCGCCCCGGCTGGCATATAGAATGTTCGGCCATGGCCGGCGCTCATTTGGGCGAAAGCTTTGATATCCATGGCGGCGGGCTCGATTTGATTTTCCCGCACCATGAAAATGAAATTGCGCAAAGCTGCTGCGCCAGCGGCAACAAGGTGTTCGCGAAATACTGGGTTCACAACGGCTTTCTGACGATCAACAGCGACAAGATGTCGAAGTCATTGGGCAATTTCTTTACCGTGCGCGATTTGCTTGCACGATACCCGGGCGAAGTTATTCGCTTCGCGCTGCTTTCCGCGCATTACCGCCAGCCGCTGGATTTTAGCGAGGAAGGGCTGCAGAATGCCAAAGCGACACTTGATAAATGGTATGGCGCGCTGCGCAACGAAACCGTTATCCAGGCCGACAAAACCGGCGCGCCTGCGGAGGCCGTTGAAGCCGCACTGCTCGATGACCTCAATACCCCGCTCGCGATCGCACATATGCACGAGCTTGTCGGCGCGTTGAACCGCGAAGCCATCCCGGCCGAACAGGCGCAGATAAAGGGCAGGTTGCTGGCAAGCGGCGCTACGCTCGGGCTTTTGCAACAGGACCCGGAAGCATGGTTCCGCTGGACGCCCGCGGGCCGGGGCAGTCTGAGCGACGACGAGATTGAGAAGCTGATCGAAAAACGCAATGCCGCACGAGCAGCCAAGGATTTTGGCACATCAGATACAATTCGTGTTTTAATGGCTAATGACGGCATTATTCTCGAAGATAACGCAGGCAAGACCACATGGCGACGCGGCTAGGCATGGATGGTATGACCACCCCCGCCATCATCCTCGTGCGTCCGCAGATGGTCGAGAATATCGGCATGAGCGCCCGCGCCATGATGAATTGCGGGCTTTCCGAAATGCGCATCGTGGAGCCGCGCGATCCGTGGCCTTTGGAAAGCTGGCTCGATGAGCGGTTGCACGCCGCTTCATCGGGCGCCGACGCGGTGCTGGACGATGCCAAGGTTTTTCCCACGCTTGAAGCGGCAACCGCCGATCTGCAACACATCTATGCCACCACCGCGCGCAACGACCGTGCCGTGGTCAAAAACTGGTTTACCGGCCGCGCCGCCGCTGCCGATATGCGGGCGCGCACCGGCACCGGGCAACGCATAGGCATTTTATTCGGGCCCGAACGCACGGGGCTGACGAACGACGATCTGACGCTGGCCAACGATGCCATCACCATACCGCTCAACCCGGCCTTTTCATCGCTCAACCTCGCGCAGGGCGTGTTGCTTGCGGGATATGAATGGTATCAGGCGGGTGACAGCACGGCGGATGTGTATTTGCACGATACCGAAAGCCACCCCGCCACCAAGGAAGAGCTAACCAACCTTTTTGGCCGGCTTGAGACCGAGCTTGAAACCGCCGGCTTTTTCACAACCGCCGAGCTGCGCCCCATTATGCAGCGCAACTTGCGCAACACCTTGCAACGTGCACAAATGACGGAACAGGAAGTACGGACCTGGCACGGAGTTCTGTCCGCGCTTGTGGACGGGCCAAAACGGGCAAAGAAGGCATCATGACCAACAGCAAACATAGCGCCGAGATTATCCCCCTGCCCCGCGAAGATACGGGCGTAAAAGAGGATACGATTTGCATCTTCCTGCGCGATATCGAAGTGCCGCTGCGCGTCGGCGTCTATGATAGAGAAATGCAGCGGCCTCAAACCGTGCGCATCAATATCGAGATGCATATGCGGCTAAACCACCACTTTGCCGAGCGCAGTGCAGCCGATATCAGGCACAGCATCAATTATGCCGGCCTGCACGGCTATATATTCAACGAACTGGCGGCCGCACCGCACATCCCCTTGCTTGAAACGGTGGCTGAGATGATCCTTTCCCGCTGCCTAGCCGATCCGCGGGTCGATAGGGCCGAGGTTCGGCTCGAGAAGCCGGCCGTGTTGGCGGGCACGGCGGGCGCCGGCGTGGTTATGACAAGGCATCGCCGGCCCTAGTTTTATAAACCGCAAACAATATAATGGGTTGCATGGGCAACCCGACACGCAGCCATAAAAGCTTTGAAGCCGGCGCGGTGATCATTCGCGCGCATTTGAAAACGCTGCCCGCCAGCCCAGGCGTGTACCGCATGATGAACGCGGACGGCAAGGTGCTTTATGTCGGCAAGGCCAAGAAACTGAGCCACCGCGTAGCCGCCTATACCCAGCGCGGGCGGCTGCCCACCCGGCTACAACGCATGGTAGCGCAAACGCGGGGGATGGAATTCGTCGTCACCCGCACCGAAGCGGAAGCGCTTTTGCTTGAAGCCAACCTCGTGCGCGAATACCAGCCGCATTTTAACATCCTGTTGCGCGACGACAAAAGTTTCCCCTATATCGTGATCCCGCGCGGGCACAAATTTCCGGGCCTTTACAAGCATCGCGGCCCGCGCACGCGCAAGGGCTGGTATTTCGGGCCCTTCGCCTCCGCGCTCGCGGTCAACGAAACCATGATCGCGCTGCAGCGCGGCTTTCTTTTGCGCAACTGCACCGACAATATTTTCGCCGCTCGCAATCGCCCGTGCCTGCAATATCATATCAAGCGCTGCACCGCGCCGTGCGTGAACAAGGTAAGCGAAGCCGCTTACGGCCAGCAGGTGCGGGAAGCGCGGGATTTTCTGGGCGGCAAGAGCAGCACGATCCAGCAAGCGCTGGCGGAACGCATGCAGGAAGCCAGCGATGCGCGGGATTACGAAACTGCCGCCAGCCTGCGCGACCGCATCAAGGTTCTGACCATCATTCAATCGCGGCAGGATGTGAACGTGGCGGGCACGGGCGACGCCGATATCATCGCCGCACATCAGCAAGCGGGACAAACCGCGATCCAGATTTTCTTTTTCCGCAACGATCGCAACTTCGGCACGCATACCCACTTCCCCGCACACGACAAGGAACAGCCGGCGGGGGAGGTTTTGGCCGCCTTTCTTGCGCAGTTCTATACCGACAAGCCTGCGCCGCCGCATTTGTTGCTTAGCCACACGCCGGATGGCGCAAAGCTGCTCGCGACTGCGCTTACCAGCCATGCGGGGCACAAGGTAACGATCAGCGTGCCGCACAAGGGCGAAAAGAAGCGGCTTATCGCACATGCGCTTTTAAACGCCAGGGAAGCGCTGGCGCGGCGCATGGCCGACAAAGCCAGCCAGAACAGGCTTTTGCACGGGGTGGCCGAAAATTTCGGGCTGCCCGAACCGCCGCAGCGGATCGAGGTTTACGACAATTCGCATATTCAGGGCACCAACGCCGTGGGCGCCATGATTGTGGCCGGACCGGAAGGCTTTATCAAAAAGGGCTACCGCAAGTTCAACATCCGCGATTTGCCGCCGGGCGCTGCGCATGACGATTACGCGATGATGGAGGAAGTATTTACCCGCCGCTTCCGCCGTTTGACCGAAGAAGACCCGGAACACAAAAGCGGCACATGGCCCGATCTCGTGCTTATCGACGGTGGCATGGGGCAGCTGAACCGCGTGCGCGCCGTGATGGCCGAACTTGGCCTTGGCGAAATACCGTTGGTTGCCATAGCCAAGGGCCCCGACCGTAACGCCGGGCGCGAGCGATTCTTTATGACCGGGCGCGCGCCCTTCTCGCTTGAGCCCCGCGACCCGGTGCTTTATTACCTACAGCGGCTGCGCGACGAGGCGCACCGCTTCGTGATCGGCGCGCATCGCGGCAAGCGCGCCAAGCAGATAAGCCAGACCGGGATCGACGAGATTCCCGGCATTGGCGCGGCGCGCAAACGTTCGCTGTTGCACCATTTTGGCTCGGGCCGCGCGGTGGCGCAGGCAGGGATTGACGATCTGCAACAGGTGGCCGGGATCAGCGCTTCCATGGCCAAGAAAATTTATGACTATTTCCACAATGCGCGCTAGACTGGCGGCATGTTCCGCAGCCTCCCCAACCAGCTGACGCTGGGCCGCATTCTTGTCATTCCGCTGATCGTGATCCTGCTCGCCTTTGCCGCGCAGGCATGGGCAGCCTGGGCCGCGCTCGTGCTGTTCGTCGCCGCCGCGCTGACCGACATGCTTGATGGCTGGGTGGCGCGCCGTTATGGGCAGGTTTCGCGCATCGGCGCTTTCCTCGATCCCATTGCCGACAAATTGCTGGTGGCGGCCGTGATTTTGCTGCTTGTGAATATAGGCAGCATCGCCGGGCTTTCCATTCTGCCCGCCGTGATCATTTTGCTGCGCGAGGTCGCGGTTTCGGGCTTGCGCGAATTTCTGGCCGAAGTGCGCGTGGGCGTGCCGGTAAGCCAGCTCGCAAAATGGAAAACCACGATCCAGTTTTTTGCGCTCGCGTTCCTGATCATCGGAAACCACGCGCCGGATTTTATTCCCGCGCACGCGATCGGCATACTGCTGCTATGGGCCGCCGGCGTGCTGACCGTGATCACGGGATGGGATTACTGGCGCGCCAGCATCAGGCATTTCGAGCAGGACTGAGCCCGCGCCAAGACAGAATACGCTTGAAGATAACCATGCCGAGAATCCACGGAATTTCGCCTATCACCATAATCACTCCGGCCTCGCCCGGCAGAAACATAAATGCCAATGCAATGGCCAACGCGATATTCGGCGCGCCAGAGGCCAGCGCATATGTAATCTTGACATCAGGCATTTTTGCAAAAGCAAAATACCATCCGATTGCATAAAAAAACGCCTGCAAGACGCCAAGCAGCAATACATAGCCAACAACCATGGCCGGGTCGGCCATTAAATACTCGTTCTTGCGGGCAATAACAATTGCCACCACAAGGAACATGAGTATCACGGTTACAAAACTCGTATGGTCCTTGATAAAAGCATGTCCCTGCGGCCAGCGACGAAAAAGCGCCATATACAGGCCGAGCGGCAGCACAACCATGATCAAGAGATTGACGAACATGCCGACCGTGTCGATCGCCACATGCTGGCCGACAACGAGCTCAAATATTCCGGGTATTGCCACAGGCGCAAATATGCTGGAAAGAAGCACAAGCCCCATCGCCAGCCCGGCATGGCCGCCAAGCATACCGGCCCATGCCGGTATCGTCACGCCGGCAGGCGCTAGCGTAAACAATAGAATAACCTGCCCGAGA
Source organism: Alphaproteobacteria bacterium (assembly GCA_016124955.1). Taxonomy (NCBI): domain Bacteria; kingdom Pseudomonadati; phylum Pseudomonadota; class Alphaproteobacteria; species Alphaproteobacteria bacterium. The sequence goes on from WGMR01000002.1 coordinate 59,109, forward strand.
TCGGGCCAGAAGGCCATAAAAGCAAAGTAAATCATAACCGGCAGCAGAAGAAACCGGATGACATAAAAGACCGTTCCCTGCCTGAGATTGGCGAGGTTGAAATCCTGCACCGCCACCTTGGAGCTTGCGCAGAATATCGTGATCGCTATCGCAAGGGTAATAAACCAATCGGGCATGGCGCCGAATTGCGGAAACAGAAGCCCGGCCCCGAGAGAGGAGAGCATGGCTATCCCGAAATGTTTCTCAACAAAGGCTTTGGTTTTCCGCCACATGCAATATCAATAAACCTCGACAGACGCGGGCATACGAGCCGCGAGACCGGGGCTGAACACGCCCGTAAATACCTGCATCGCGCGGTCCAGCCGCACCGCCACGTCAGACATCGCGCCAACGGCGCCGACCTGCTTGTTGATCTGTTCGATGATTTTCATAATGCGCTCGGCAGGGCTAAGCGGCTTGGGGAACGGTTGCACCAGCACCGGCGCATCGGCAGCCAGCGCAAGCTTTGCGCGCACATACTGCATGGCGGTATCGAAACCGCCCAATTCATCCACCAGTCCGTTCTTCAGCGCTTGCGCGCCCGTGAACACGCGGCCCTTGGCGACATCGGACATGCGTTCAGGCGGTATCTTGCGCGCTTCCGCCACGTGATCGACGAAATTTTTGTAGATATCGTCGATCAGCATGTTGGCGCGTTCCTGCTCGGCCGGGGTGTAATCGCTGAGGAACGACCACATGCCGCCATGTTCACCCTGCTGCAAAATGCCCCAGTTGATGCCAAGTTTCTTCCACATATCTTCGGTTACATATTTACCGCCGACAACGCCGATCGAACCCGTGAGCGTTCCCGGCTGCGCGACGATATAATCGGCGTTCATAGCGATCCAGTAGCCGCCGGAACCGGCGACGTTTGCCATTGATACAACCACGACCTTGCCCTTTTCCTTTGCCCGCACCACCGCACGGCGAATGGTTTCGGCCGCGATGGGCGAACCGCCTGGGCTGTCGATGCGGAAAATAATCGCTTGCACGTTTTCATCTTCCCCCGCCAGCGCGATGGCGCGCGCAATCTCCTCGGACCCCGCGATGCCGCCGCCGAAGCGCCCGGCCGGGCCGCCGCCCTGCACGATCATGCCGTCAGCATGCACGAGCGCGACCTTGGCTTTCGGTTCCTCGCTTTGATGGGCGAAGCCGATATACTGGGCGGGCGATACGAACGCGGCGTCATCGCCATATTCGCTGTCGATCAACGCATCCAGCTCATCGGTATAGCCGATTTTATCGACCAGCTTCAGTTGCAGCGCCGCTTCAGCCGTATAAGGGCCGTTTTCGATCAGCCATTGCGCATCCTTCAGCCCCAGCCCGCGGCCCGCCGCGACGCCTTCGGCCATTTGCTGCGCAACATCCTGCATCAGCGCCTGCATCATCGCGCGCGCGGGTTCGCTGAAATCATCCCGGGTCAGGCTTTCCATCGCATTCTTGTATTCTTCGCGCTGCATAAAGTTTGCGCGCACGCCGATATCGGCCAGGGCGGTTTTCGCGAACGGCACTTCGGCGCGCAGCCCCGTCAACCCGACAATGCCGACAGGCTGCAGCCAAATTTGTTCGAACGCGGACGCAAGGTAATAGGCGCGGCTGCCGGAGCTGAATTCCCCGAAGCTGGGGGCGAAGGCGTACGAAAATTTTCCGCTTTCACGGAAACGCCTGAGCGCGGCCATGATTTCCTGCGCCTGCGCCATCGGCGGCAAATTGGCGCCAAAACGCGCCACGACACCAAGCACGCGCGGATCCTTGCGCGCGCGATCGAGTGCGCGCACGACATCCTGCAAAACGGTTTCCTGTTCGCGTACCGCAAAATCAAGCGGGCCGGAACTTTCCTGTTCCACCAACGGCTTGTTGAAATCGAGCGCGAGGACGATCTTTTCCGGCTCCGGCGCGGGCGCATGCCGCAGATTGGCGGCAATAAAACCGGCGGTGATGACAAGCCCCGTCGCCAACAGGCCGATAGCGGCGAAAATACGGATCACGATCTTTTTCATGACACCCCTGTAACAGCCCGATTGCGACCGGACCGTTATAACAGTATCACTGGATGAAAACCAGCGGCAGGATGCCCGATGACGGTAACCTCTACACCCATAATATATTGGCACAGGCAAGATCTGCGCCTGCGCGATAACCCGGCGCTTTGCTGGGCGGCGGAACGCGGCCCCGTCATTCCGGTTTATATATTGTGCGACGATGATGCCGGCCGGTGGCCGCTTGGCGGCGCTTCGCGCTGGTGGCTTCACCATTCCCTCGACCATTTGCGGCAAACATATGCAAAACGCGGCATCACGCTTGTATTTCGTCGCGGGATGGCGCTTGAAGCCCTGCACGCGCTGGCGAAGGAAACCGGCGCCAAGTCCGTGACATGGAATCGTTGCTACGAACCGCACGCGACCGAGCGCGATACGCAGATCAAAAACGCGCTGCATAAAAACGGCATAACGGTCACCAGCCACAATGCCGCGCTTTTGCATGAGCCGTGGGATATTGAAACAGTAGGCGGCGGGCCATACAGGGTTTTCACGCCCTTTCACAAGGCCTGCATGGCGGCGCCGAACCCGCCGCGCACGCTGGAAGCCCCGGCGCTTATGGCGGCGCCGGCCACACCTGTGCCGGGCGACGATTTGCACGCGTGGCGATTGCTGCCGAACACGCCGGATTGGGCAAGCGGTTTGCGCAAAAGCTGGGAGCCGGGCGAAGCAAACGCATACGAGGTTGCACGCGATTTCACCGAAGACGCTTCGGGCGGTTACAAGGCCGACCGCGACCGGCCGGATAAACCGGGCACATCGCGCCTTTCTCCTCACCTCCATTTTGGGGAAATAAGCCCGCAGCAGATATGGGAACTGGCGGAATCCGCAATTGCGGAAGGCAAGACACACGCAGCCGGGGCGGAGGCGTTTCTACGGCAGCTCATTTGGCGGGAATTCAGCTATCACCTGCTTTACCATTTTCCCGCCACTGCCGAAAAACCGCTGCAACCGAGCTTCGCGCATTTTCCATGGGATACGGATGAAGTGACGTTGCGTGCATGGCAACGCGGCCGGACCGGGTTCCCTATCGTGGATGCGGGCATGCGGCAATTGTGGCAGACGGGCTGGATGCATAACCGCGTGCGGATGATCGTCGCTTCGTTCCTCGTGAAAGATCTTCTAATCCCGTGGCAAGAAGGCGCGCGGTGGTTTTGGGATACGCTGGTCGATGCCGATCTTGCGAACAACACAGCGGGCTGGCAATGGATTGCGGGTTGCGGCGCCGATGCCGCACCCTACTTCCGTATCTTCAACCCCGTGTTGCAGGGCAAGAAATTCGACCCGCGGGGCGATTACGTGCGCCGCTTTGTGCCGGAACTGGCGAAGCTGCCGGATGCCCATATCCATGCCCCGTGGCTTGCTCCACCCGAAACGCTTGGCAAAGCCGGGGTTATACTTGGCAAAAACTACCCCGAACCGATCGTTAACCACGCGGCGGCGCGCTTGCGCGCGCTCGATGCCTACCGGCAAACCCGGAAAGCCTAGGGCTTACAGATAGTTATGGGCGACCGCGCGCACGATTTCGGCATGGTTGACAAGCGAAGGCGTTTCCACGATCTTGCAGCCCTGAATTTGCAGGCATTACAGAGATAAACAAGGATCAGTCATGGCCAAGGTAAAGACCGCCGTTAAGATGGAAAGCACGGAAGGCACCGGCACGATTTACGTGACGAAGAAGAACCCGCGCAACCAGAAGAAGCTTGAGCTTCGCAAGTACGACCCGAAGCTGCGCAAGCACGTGATGTTCAAGGAAGGCAAGCTGAAGTAATCACTTCCTTGCCACAAACATCGTGCCGACAACCGGCAGGCCGGATTCAAGCCGCAACGTAAAATCTTCACATACCAGAACTTCGTAGCCGTGCCGGGTCGCCAGCCTGCGCAGATAGCTTTGCTTGTGCGCGAAACGCTTCACAAGATTGAGCGCGTAATCCACCCCGGCATTTTCGCTCAGCATTTCGGTGGTCAGCGCAAACAGGCCGCCGGGGCGCAGCGCGCCATGCACGGCTTCGAACAAACGTTCGAGCGGCCCGATATAAGGCAGCACATCGACCACGACCGCGATATCGGTCTCAAGGCCGTTTTCCTTCATCACATCGACAATGTCGCCGGTGTAAAGCTTGTCATAAAGGCGGCGCTGGCGCGCCTGATTGAGCATGGCTGGCGAAAGGTCGATCCCCACCAGGCTTTTCGCGCATGACTTGAACACAAGCCCCGGCAGCCCCGTGCCGCAACCGAGATCGAGAACGTCATAGCGCCTGCCCGCTTCAAGAAACGGCCCCAGCGCTTCCCGCATCACCGTTGGCGCCTTGTACCCAAGCACGCTGATGAGCTTGTCATCGAAATGTTCCGCGATCATGTTGAACAGGCCCCGCACATATTCGCTCCCGAGCCCGCTCGGCCCCGTATATTCCGCCAGTTCGACCATGCCGCGCATATTGTCGTCCGGTTTCAGCGCCATGTAATGATCGAAGGCTTTTCTGGCCTTCTCGATCGCGCCGATGGTCGCGTAAGCGCGCCCGAGATGAAGCCACGTATCGGCATGATCGGCGTTATGCCATGCCAGATTTTCAAGCAAAGCGACGGCTTCGGTATGGCGCTGCAGCCATATCAGCGCCATGCTGAACTTGATGGAAAAATCGACACCCGGGCTGGCGCCAAGCAGAAAAATTTCCTGCGCCACCTCGGCCGCTTCCCGCCAGCGTTCCTGCGCGGCCAGCAGATGACATAGCTCGCACATGCCCGGCACATTGCCGGGCACGCGTTCGATGAAGGCGCGGAGCATTTCTTCCGCCTCCCCATCCTTGCCATGCCAACGGTACAGGCGCGCGAGATCACCCGCCACGCCGCTGCGCGCTGGTGCAAGCGCATGCGCACGCTGCATCGCTTCCAGCGCTTCGTCCTTCAGGCCAAGCTTGATCAACACCCGCCCAAGCGCAACCCAGCCTTCCGCTTCGCACGGGGCATGCTTGAGCGCCTTTTTGAAGCAGGCGACGGCTGCAAAAAATTCATCCCGCGCGGTGCAGCCATAGCCTTCGATCATCTGCGAGGCAAAGTCATTGCCCACCGGGCTGTCTTCAGTCATACCTGTTCCCATGAACTACCGTCACGCCTACCATGCTGGCAATATTTGCGATGTTGTCAAACACGCCGTCCTTACCATGCTGCTCGGGCACATGGCGCAAAAGGACACGCCCTTCGCCGTGCTTGATACCCATGCGGGAACCGGGCGTTATAACCTGACCGACGAACGCGCCCAGAAAACCGGCGAGGCCGATGGCGGCATCCGCACCCTGATCAAGGCCGACCCCATCCCCGAACTTGAGGATTACTACAAGATCATCCAGAAGCTGAACGGCGGTTATATTGTCAATATATATCCGGGTTCGCCGCTTGTCGCGGCGGAGATGCTGCGCCCGCAAGACAGGCTTGCCGCCTGCGAATTGCACGAAGAAGATTGCAGCGCGCTGAAAACCTTGTTCCGGCATAACAAGCAGGCACATGTGCACGCACGCGACGGCTATGAAGCGATGGGCGCGCTGTTGCCGCCGCCCGAAAAGCGCGGCCTTGTGCTGATCGACCCGCCCTACGAACAGCCGGATGAATTCGGCAAGGTCGCCGCCATGGTCGGCAAGGCCATGACACGCTTTCCGTCCGGCATCTATATGATTTGGTACCCGATCAAGGACCGCGCCGCCATCTGGCGGTTTCAGGAACATATGGCACAAACCGCCATCCCCAAACAGTTGATCGTGGAATATATTTACGGGCGCGAAGAACGCGGAGACCGGTTGAACGGCAGCGGGCTGCACATCATCAACCCGCCCTGGAAACTTGATGAAAAGCTCGCGGCGCTGATGCCAAAGCTGCATGCGGCGATGCCAACCGGCTTTTCGGAAACCCGGATCAAGTGGCTGACGGCCTGAACCGGTCAACCGGCGGTTTTGACGCTGAATTTCTTGGCAAGGCCGATCACGGCATCAATGCCCTCTTCGCTCAGGCCATGATACATCGGCAGACGCACAAGCCTATCGACGATATCCTCGGTCACCGGGCACGGCGCCGATATATTGGCGAAACGTTTGCCATATTCCGACGTATTGAGCGCGTGGTAATGAAAGACCGGATGGATGCTTTCCTTCTTCATCATTTCGATAAATGCGCTGCGGGCTTCCAGTGACGGCATCAGCATATAGAAAAGATGGTAGCTCGGCTCGCATTCGGGCGGGACGGTGGGAAGCTTGATATCCTGCTCGCTCGCCCATTCCAGCAGCCCGTTGTTATATGCGTTCCAGATATCGCGCCGCTTGGCTTGTATCGCCTTGCGCGATTCAAGCTGCGCCCACAGAAAGGCCGCAAGCAGATCGGCCATCGTGTAGTTCGAACCGATATCGACCCATGTGTATTTATCAACCTCGCCGCGCAGGAAGCGGTCACGGTTCGTACCCTTGGTGCGGATCACTTCGGCCCGCGGCACCAGGCTCATATCGTTGATCAGCAGTGCGCCGCCTTCGCCGCAGCTGATGTTCTTGGTTTCATGGAAGCTTTGCGTCGCCATCACGCCAAAGGTGCCGAGCGTCTTGCCCTTGTAGCGGGCGAACAGGCCGTGGGCGTTATCTTCGACCACAGGAATGTTGTGGCGCGCGGCAATTTCGCAGATCGCTCCCATTTCCGCGCCAATGCCGGCATAATGCACCACCACGATCGCCTTGGTGCTTGGCCGGATCAGACTTTCCAGCTTGCTTTCATCGAGATTAAGCGTATCGGGCCGGATATCCGCGAACACAATGTTGGCACCGCGTATGGCGAAGGCGTTTGCCGTGGAAACGAAAGTGAAGGAAGGAACGATCACTTCGTCCCCCGGGCCTATATTGAGCAACAGGCCGGAAAGTTCCAGCGCATGGGTGCAGGACGTTGTGAGCAGAACATGTCCCGCGCCGGTTTCCTGTTTCAGCAGCTCTTCACATTTTTCCGTGAACGGGCCATTGCCGGCGACATGCTTGTTTTCGATCGCTTCGCGAATGTAATCGAGCTCGTGCCCGATCAGCGGCGTTTTGTTAAACGGTATTTTGAAGTTCGCAAAGACCATGGGCGCGCCTTGAGAAGCTGCAGAAAGGCAATGACAGTGATACTGTCAGCCTAGGTAAGAGATGTTAAGAATTAATCAAGATTTTCCAATAGTGTTTTTCCTATAAACCGCAACCAAATCGCTCCGGAGCTGGGTTTTTGCATATTTGCAACAAAGTTGCCTGCGGGGCGCGCCGATGTTAGCTTGCCGGCATTGTCAATATGACCGGGAGCCCGCCATGGCCTTCATGATTTTTGTGATTACACTGCTGATTTTCGCCGTTCTTCTTGTTGCTTTGACGGTCAAGACCGTGCCGCAGGGCTATCAGTACACAATCGAACGTTTCGGACGCTTTACAACCAGCCTGACGCCGGGTTTGCACTTCATCGTGCCAATTATCGATATTGTGGGCAAGAAAATCAACATGATGGAACAGGTGCTTGACGTTCCTTCACAGGAAGCGATTACACGCGACAACGCGATGGTGACGATCGACGGAGTCGTGTTCTTCCAGATTCTGGATGCAGCCAAGGCAGCCTATGAGGTCACAACGCTTGAGATCGCCATCCTGAACCTGACCATGACCAACCTGCGCACCGTCATCGGGAGTATGGATCTCGACGAACTGCTCTCCCAGCGCAACAAGATCAACGTCCAGCTTTTGCATGTGGTGGACGAAGCGACCACCCCCTGGGGCGTCAAGATCACCCGTATCGAGATCAGGGATATCCAGCCCCCGGATGACATGCTGCACAGCATGGCCCGCGTGATGACGGCAGAGCGCGAACGCCGCGCCGTGGTGACCGAGGCGGAAGGTATCCGCGAAGCCGCGATCAAGAAAGCCGAGGGCCAGAAGCAAGCCGCGATCCTTGAAGCCGAAGGCCGCCGCGAAGCCGCATACCGCGATGCCGAGGGGCGCGAGCGCAGCGCCGAGGCGGAAGCCAAGGCAACGCAGGTGGTTTCGCAGGCCATCGCCAGCGGCGACGTGAACGCGATCAACTATTTCGTCGCGCAGCAATATATGGGCGCGTTGAAAAGCTTCGCGGCATCGCCGAACCAAAAGCTGGTTTTCATGCCGCTGGAATCTTCAAGCGTCATCGGCGCGCTTGGCGGCATTGCCGAGCTGGCCAAGGATGCGATAAGCCAGAACGCAACCGCGAGCGCGGCCAAGCGTTCGTCCGTCCCCCCGTCAAGATAGGGCTCGCCCATGTTTGAAGAAATTGTGTTCTGGCACTGGTTCGGGGTTGCGGCCGTGCTGATGGCCATGGAAATGCTGGCGCCCGGGGCTTTTCTGCTTTGGATCGGCATTGCTTCCGCAATTACCGGGGTTGTGCTTTTGGCGCTGCCCGAACTGAGCCTGCAATGGCAGCTGCTTGCTTTCAGCGTTCTTGCCGTGCTTGCCGTTGTGCTTTCCCGCAAATTCATCAAGCGCAGCGATAGCGGCACGACCGACCCGGCGTTGAACCAGCGCACCATGCGCTATGTAGGGCAGACGGTGACGCTGGAAACCGCGATCGAGGGCGGCAGGGGCCGCGCGACGGTGGGCGATAGCAGCTGGATTGTCAGCGGGCCTGATCTGCCCATAGGCAGCAAGGTGAAGATCGTCGGCAGCGACGGCGCCGTGCTGCGCGTCGAAAAGGCGTAAGCGCCTTACCTTTTCCTGTAGCCCTGCGCGACCAAATAGGTTTCAGCCGATTCCTTGCGGCTTGACGGGGGTTTGACGTATTTGACCGTGCGGAAATCCCGCCGCAACTGCTGCTGCAATTCCTTTTCCGCTCCGCCCAAAAACAATTTGCACACAAACGTACCGCCGGGCGCAAGCACATCGCGCGCGAATTCATAGGCCGCTTCGGCCAGCAACATGATGCGGATGTGGTCCGTGCCGCTGTGGCCCGTAGTCCCCGCCGCCATATCGCTCAGCACCAGATCGGCCGGACCTTCAAGCGCATCCATGAGCCGTTGCGGCGAATCTTCCGCCATAAAATCCGCTTCGAACAAAATGACATCCGGCAACGGATCCATCGGCAGGATATCGAGCGCAACCAGACGGCCGCGCGCGCCGATTTTCGCCGACACCACCTGCGACCATCCGCCCGGCGCGGCACCAAGATCGACCACGCGCATGCCCGGCCGCAAAAGCCTGTGCTTTTCATCAAGCTGCAATATCTTCCACGCCGCGCGCGAACGATACCCTTCGCGCTTCGCCGCCGTGACATACGGGTCATTCAGCTGCCGCTGTAACCAGCGCTGCGAGGAAGGCTTGTGGCTGCGGGCGTTTTTCAGCCGCGTCGCTTCCTGCCGCAAATGCGGCATCGCGGTTTTGCGCGGTTTCTTGCCGCCGGATTTCTTCGATGTCATGGCCGGCCAATCTGTTGCAAAAGATCGGTCAGCATGCCTTCGCGCAGGCCGCGGTCCCCCACCCGGAATTCGGGGATCGGCCAGACATCGAAGATTGCCTGCAAAATGGCGCAGCCCGCGACCATCAGATCCGACCGCTCCTGCCCGATGCTCGGAATGCCGGCACGGCCCGCCAGATCAAGCACGCGCAACTTGTCGATCATCGCGCGCGCGTCCGAAGCCAGCATCGTGCTGCCGTCGATCAAAGAACGTTGATAGCGCACCATGTTGCGATGCGCCGCCGCCAGCGTGGTGATGGTGCCCGAACAGCCCGCCAGCTGCACCTTGCGGTCGCGGATCATGGTGTTGATGCCGTGCTCGTTATCGAATTCGCGCAAAATGCCGCGCACCAGGTTGGTCATGGCGCGGTAATCCTCGTCGCTCACGCGGTCTTGCCCGAATTGCTCGGTCAGGTTCACGACGCCATAGGGCACCGATATGTGATTGATCAGCGCCGGGCGGCCATCGGGCTCCATACGCAGCCAGATGATTTCGGTCGAACCGCCGCCGATATCAAAGATAAGCCCATGTGGCTGCGCCGTTGTAAGCAGGGGCGTACAGCCAAGCATGGCGAGGCGCGCTTCTTCGGCTGTCGTGATGATTTCGAGCGGGATGCCGGCCTGCGTGCGCACCGCATGCATGAAATCCGTGCCGTTATCGGCGCGGCGGCAAGCTTCGGTCGCGACCGCGCGTATATGCGTGACGCGGTTGCGTTCAATTTTCTCGCGGCAGACCTTGAGCGCCTCGATCCCGCGCTGCACCGCTTCGGGGGATATGCTGCCAGTCTTGCCGAACCCTTCGCCCAGCCGCACGATGCGCGAAAAGGCATCGACCACGCGGAAACCCTGCGGCTGGCCCTGCGCGGGCTCCGCCACCAAAAGGCGGCAATTGTTGGTGCCAAGATCAATGGCGGCGAGCACGGGCGCGGGCATGGCTTATCCTTCCACGCTCTCTGGTTAACATAGACGCGGCCCCCGGCAAAAGCATTTTTACAAGTGTTTTCAAATAATTGGCATGGTTGGCAAAAGCGGCCGCTTGGGCTAGAAATGATGCCCTTGCCGCCCGGGCCCATTATGGCCGACAGGCACGGCAAAAACCTGCTGGGGGATCGTCTAACGGTAGGACCCGTGACTCTGACTCACGTTGTCTAGGTTCGAATCCTAGTCCCCCAGCCAAATTTTACAGCCATGCCCGACCCACGCATTACCATCATCATCCCCGCCTATAACCGCAGCGCCGCGCTCGCGCAGGCGCTTGATTGCGCGCTGCGCCAGACCTGCGGCGATTTCGAGCTGTTTGTGGTAGGCGATGACTGCACCGACGAAAGCGAAGCGGTTGCGACCGGGTTCAACGACCCGCGCATTCACTGGCACAATTTGCCGAAGAATTCCGGCGGACCTTCGGCGCCGCGCAATGCCGCGCTGGCACTGGCGCGCGGCGCATACATCGCCTATCTTGATCAACATGATCTGTGGCGCGCCGACCATCTTGAGACATGCCTGCGCACGGCGGAAAGCAGCGGCGCGGACATTACAGTCAGCCGCGCCATAAGCTTTGGCCCGCCTGGATCAGGCGTTATGTATGCAAGCGGCATTCTGCCGCACAGCCGCTACAGCCCCGATTTGCTGTTCCCCGCCTGTTCGTTGTTCCACAAAAAAGACCTGGTCGAGAAAATCAGCCTGTGGGCCGAAGCGCGGGTATGCCGCTTGCCGTGCGAGGGGGATTTCATCCACCGCGCGCATCTTGCAAAATGCAATTTCACGGCCACAGATGCGTTGACCGCCTTCAACTTCCCCGCCGCGTGGCGACGCAACATCTATCTGAAACCAGGCGCCGAGGAACAAAGCGCTTTCGCGGAAAAGATGCAACGCGGCGATGCCGCATGGAGCATACAGCTTGAAGAGGATTTTGGTGCGTTGCGCAGCCAGCCGGCCGGCATGCTTGCCATGCCCGATGGCTGGGCGCTTTTACCGGGCCAGACCGCGAAAACGGAAAGGCAGGGCAAAGGGCTTGGCACTATGCCGGCGAGCGAACCGTTAACGGCGCCGCGCAGCTTTACAATGGAAGAGCAAGTTTGCGTGCTTGAATGGGGCCAGATCGAACCGCACCCGCTTTACGGCACTTACCGCTGGAGCGGACCAAGCCGTACGCCAAGCATCGTACTGCCCGTAACAGTAACGAACGGCGCAAATATACGGATATTCGTGACCGGCACGCTGCACGAGGATGACATGAGCAGCATCCGCCTTAGCTGCAACGGTAAACCGGTCACGCACCGGATTGAACCCGGCGGCCCGGGCACCGCATGGCTAGTTGCCGATTGCGGCGTGGAAACACGGGGCGACAACCTCACCATCACCATACATACCCCGTGCACGAGACGGCCTTGCGATATCGGGCTCAACGCCGATACGCGGCAGCTTGGCGTTGCCGTCAACCGCATTGAGCTACAACCATCCAGCTAACCCATTGAAATATAATGGTTGTGTTTTAGCTGTTTGGCATTATATTACGTGCATATGCAAATCACTGGCAGCAAAACCGACGGAACCCATTTTCCATGTTTCTGATTATTAACGAAGCACGCATTGTCCACGATACGATTGATGGCGAGCTGGTCATGATCAATCTCGATAACGGCAACTATTACACAATGAACGAATGCGGCGCGCTGGCATGGTCGTTGCTGCAACATGGCGCCGATACACAAACCATCACGGGCAAGCTGGCGGAAGCCTATGGCAACAACGCAAGCGTGACTGAAGATGCGTTGCGGGCTTTCTTCCGGAATATTCTGGCAGAAGGGCTGGTAAGCGAAGTTGCCGCGCAAGAAGTAAAAGGCACGCCCGCATGCGCCGCGCCCGCACAGCCCTTCGCCCCGCCACAACTTTCCGTTTTCACCGATATGCAGGAGCTGCTTTTGCTCGATCCGGTGCATGAAACCAGCGAGCAGGGTTGGCCCTACACAAAGCCCGCCGCGCAAGGCTAGCCATGCCGGTTGCCATGAAGGCATGCGGCGATGTCCCTGCCCCGTTTTGCGGGGGCGAATATTTTGTGCAAGCGCGCGAAGCCTTCGGGCAAGCATGCAAGCAGGCCGGGGAAACGCGGCGCTATTTCCGCCTCGGCCTGCAAACCATGTGTCTGCATTTTGCGGGCGACGGGCTGAAAAAAACGCTGCCGCGCGCGATGGCGCATATTGAAACCGCGCAACCCGCTACGTCGCCAGACCTGACCGTGCTTTGCTGGGATAGCGCCAGCACCGGCACCGCCCTGCCCGCGCCGCCATGGCCTGCGGAAGCCTGCCTCGCAAAGGGGTATATTGAAGGGTTCAACGACAGAAATTATCATACCGTATGCCAGCCCGGCACGGGTGTGCTGAACCTGTATGACGCCGCCGCACGAACCGGGATTTACTGGGCCGCCAGCCCGGCCGCGATCCCCTATTGGGAATACAGCTTCCCGATGCGCGGCATCATCCATTGGTGGACCGAACGCAGCGCGCTGCAACTTGTACATGCGGGCGCGCTCGAGCTGCCGGGCAAGGGCGGCGCGCTTCTGGCGGGCAAAAGCGGCAGCGGTAAATCAACCACCACGCTCGCTTGCCTTGGCGGTGCGCTCCGTTTTGTTTCCGACGATTATGTGCTGACCCAACCCGGCGAACCTGCATGCGCATATGGCCCGTACAGCACCGCAAAGCTTGTGCCGGAAAATGTGGCGCGGTTTCCCCACCTTGCGGCCAAGGTCAGTAACCCGGGCAAGCTGGATGCCGAAAAGGCGCTGATATACGTGCACGACCATTTCCCCGCCCAGACCAGCGGCGGGTGCCCCATCAATGCCATCTTGCTGCCGCGCGTCACCGGCGGCGCAGCCACCACGCTTCACCCTGCAGGCGCCGGGCAGGCATTGTTTGCGCTAGCGCCCACCACGGTGCTGCACCTTGAAGGACATAGCAAACTGACGTTCGAGAAGATCAGCAATTTGGTACAAGGCATTCCTTGCTACTGGCTGGACCTCGGCACCGATCTGGCGCAAATTCCAGCCGTGATTACCCGTTTCCTGGAAAGCGGACAACCATGAAGCAGCGCCCCTATGTCAGCGTCATCGTGCCCTACTACAACGCTTCGCGCCATATCGGCGAAGCGCTGGCCAGCATACGCGCGCAGGCTTATGAACCGCTCGAGATTATTGTGGTCGATGACGCATCGGACGAAGAGCACGCCGCTTGCCCGGATCTGATCGCGCCGGACGTAACCCTGTACTGGCTGAACATCAACGGCGGCCCCGCCGCCGCGCGCAACGCCGGGCTGGACCGCGCGCAGGGCGAGCTGATCGCCTTTCTCGATGCCGATGATCTCTGGCCCGAAGGCAAGCTGGCGGCGCAAGTCGCCGCGATGCAGGCCGACCCTTCGATCGATATCGCAACCGGCAAGATCAAATATGTCTGGCTTGATGGCGCGCGCGACCCCAATTATAAATTGCCGGAAGACAACACCATCAACCATGTCAATCTCGGCGCGCTTATTGCGCGGCGCGAGGTCTTCGACCGGATCGGTTGCTTCGATGCCACCAAACGTTTCAGCGAAGACCAAGATTGGTGGCTGCGCGCCCGCGAACACGGCATGAAAGTACATATGGCCGACGAAACCACGCTGATCTACCGCCGCCATGAAGGCAACATGACCCGGCACTGCGAGGTTAAGGCCATGGGCATGCTGGAAACGCTGAAGCAATCGCTTGACCGCCGCCGCGCCAAGGCGGGCGCAGCCGGCAACCTGCCCGCCTTCAAGGCGCCGAAGAAGGCGGTGTAGCGCATGCCCAGCCAGCCTTCCATAAGCGTCGTTATCCCGAGCTACAATCAGGCTCGCTATCTTGGCGAAGCGATCGAAAGCGTGCATGCGCAAACATTGCAGCCGCACGAGATTATTGTTGTCAACGATTGTTCGACCGATAACACGCGCGAGATTCTTGCCCGCTACAGCGATGTGAAGGCCCATCATAAACCGGTAAACGAAGGGCTTGGTGCGGCGCGCAACACGGGCATCAGTCTCGCGCAGCATGAATGGATATCTTTTCTCGATTCGGATGACGTATGGCTGCCGCACAAGCTGGAAAAGCAGGTTGAGGCATTGCGCACCGCACCGGGCGCGGAAATTGCCTTCGGCCTGATCGAACAGTTCCACAGCCCTGAACTTGCACCCGAACGCAAAGCCACGCTGGCGGGGCACGGTAAGGTGCTGAGCGGCGTGAGCGGCAGCGTTATGCTGGCGCACCGCAATGTTTTCAAAAGAGCGGGTTTATTCCATAACGGGTTCAAACTTGGCGAATTCATCGACTGGTTCGCGCGCGCGCAGGAAGCCGGCATCATCCATGTCGGCGTGCCGGAAATCATAGCCCGCCGCAGATTGCACGGCGAGAATATGTCGCTGACCATGAAAAACCGCAGGCAGGAATATCTTGGCGTCCTCAAGACG
Source organism: Alphaproteobacteria bacterium (assembly GCA_016124955.1). Taxonomy (NCBI): domain Bacteria; kingdom Pseudomonadati; phylum Pseudomonadota; class Alphaproteobacteria; species Alphaproteobacteria bacterium. Next base: position 74,123 of record WGMR01000002.1, read on the forward strand.
GCGCTTGATCGCCGCCGCGCCGCTACAAAAGCATGCTGAAGATCGCGCCAATAAGCGGCGGATGCACGCCAAACCCTGAACAAATCACGTTCCTGAAGGCCTGCCTGTTCCCCGCGCCGCAAGCCGTAGCGGCGTGGCAGGAGTGGCAAAACGGGCGCACGCTCGATGTCATTGATGAAGCGCTTTTCCGCCAGATGCCGCTTTTGTACCGGAATTTGCATCAGGCAGGCTATGACGGGAAGGAAATGCCTTTGCTGAAAGGGGTGGCGCGGCGCAGCTGGTATTGCAATCAGATGCTTTCCCGCGCAGTCGCGCAACTTTGCGAAGCTTATGCCGCCGCCGGGGTTCGTCCGCTGTTGCTTAAAGGGTTGGCGCTTTCCCGGCTGTATTACCCCGATCCGTTCGTTCGCCATATGAGCGATTGCGACCTGCTCGTGCGCCCCGAACAGGTAGGCGATGCAATCAAAGCCATGCTGCGCCTTGGATGGAGGCCCAGCCTGCCGCTGCCGGACAATTTCATCGAAAACATGCACGGTGCGACCTTCGAAAACCCGGCCGAGCTATGCGTGGACCTTCATTGGCGCCTGATCGAGGACCGCCCGGTGCAGAATGACGACACGCAATGGGCGCGGGCGCAAAGCATCGCGATAGAAGGCATCGAGATCGGCACGCTGAGTGCAACCGATCACTTGTTGCATGTGTGCCTGCATGGCTATCGCTGGAACCCGCTGCACCCCATGCGATGGGTCGCGGATGCCTGGCATATATTGCAGCATGACCGAGCTTCCATCGACTGGAACATCCTGATTGCGGAAGCGCACAGACGCAAGATGACCTTGCGGCTGCGCAAGGCACTTGGGTTCCTGCGGCAGAAGTTCGGCGCACCCGTGCCGCTATGGGCCATGTTGCGTCTTTATGCCTTCATCCCCCGCTACGACGAGGTCCGCGCCTTCAAGGCTGCGACGCAGCACGCGGCATAAGAAACGCCGCAAATCTTATTCTTGCCAAAATGCCCGGTTATTGGGAGTAAGGTAGCAGATCTTTTAAACCAGCCCGGAAGGCCGCTCCACTGGCTATGCACCCGAACAAAACCAAGTTTCTGGCCGTTTTGCTTACCCTGCTTGCGGTAATTGTGGCCGCTGCCGCCCTGGCACCCTGGAAAACGCTGATCGAAACACGCCTGAAAGGCATGCTTGCGGCACAGGGCTTTACGAATGCGGAGCTGACGGTGGCCGGGCTTGGCCTTCGCGGCATCAAGCTTGAGAATATTTCACTCGGCGGAAATCCGCCGCTGACGCTTGGTAACGTGACGATAGGTTTTGCGCTGCCCGACCTTGTGGCGGGGCGCCTTGGCAGCCTGAACCTTGCAAACCTTTCGTTTGCGGTCGAACAGAAAAGCGATAGTTGGGTGGTTCCCGGGCTGCAGGAATGGCTGGAAAAACAGCCGGCAAGCGATGGGGCCAAAACCACGATCCCGGTAACCGCGGATGCGCTTGCCGCCATACCGCTTGATCGTGCGGCGTTAGCGGACAGCACGATCCATATCGCGGGCAGGCCGTGGCAGATGGATGTTCCGCTTAACATCGCATGGCAAAAAGCGCCCGCGCCTTCCCTGACTTACCGCGCGAACGGTCTGCATTTCGGCATGCCGGGCATAAGCGTATCTTCGGGTGATGCCGGCATTGAAACCGCGCTGGATGAACAGGCCGGGCAATGGAACGGAACATGGAAGATACAGGATGTGGCGATTGATAGCGCCGATCTGCAGATGCCGCCCTTGAACGGCAGCGGCACGATCACAGCCAAGGAAGAGCAGGTTGTGCTGAGCGGCGCGTTTGGCAGCGCGGACGGCAGCCATGCCGCCGCCTTCACGCTCGATTACGCGCTGAATAACAAGGAAAAGTCACAATTCGTCCTCACCCGCGCCAAGATGCCGTGGCAAGGTGGGGAATTGTCGGTGCAAAATGTTGTCGTACCACTCGGGATAACGCGGGCGATTAAGATCAAGCTGGATGTTCATCAGGTGCCGATCGGAATGTTTATGCAAACCTTGACGGGCGAGAAAGCCACCGCAACCGGCGCCGTTTCCGGCACGATCCCGGTTACGATCCATCCCGATGGGAACGTGACGGTTGAAAAAGGCAAACTGGAGGCGGAGGGGCCGGGCACGATCGCAATGGCGCCGGACGCCATCCCCGGCGATAATCAGCAGGTCGCGCTGGTGCGCGATATTTTACAAAATCTGCACTACACGCTTTTGTCGTTCGAGACCAGCAGCGGCCGCGATAACCGCATATCCGTTCGCATGGCGCTGGAAGGCAACAACCCGGATGTGCAGCAAGGCCGTCCGGTAAAATTGAACGTGCATTTGACCGGCGATGTGCTAGACTTCGTGCAGCAAAATATCCTGCTACTCACGGACCCCGAAAAACTCTTGCGACAGGAAGAAAATGCGAACCCTTAGCCTCTCTCTCCTGCCCGTCTTGGCCTTTATTGTGCTTGCCGCCTGCACACCGACCGTACAGGTGCAGGCGCCCGACAAACCGATCGAAATCAACCTGAACGTGAACATCGAACAGCGCGTCAAAATCGAGATTGAAAAGGACGTGAAGCAGGCTATCAGCAAGAACAAAGATATCTTCTAACGGAGGCCATGATGAAACCCCGCTTATTTGCCGCCCTTACACTCGCTTTGACGCTCGCGGCGCTTCCCGCCTTTGCGCTTGATCTGCAGCAGGCGCGCGGCGCCGGGCTGGTTGGCGAAAAGCTGGACGGCTATGTGACTGCGTTGCAGCCTTCGCCCGAGGTGAATGCGCTGGTGGCAGAAGTCAACACCAAGCGCCAGCAGGAATATGCCCGGATATCGCGGGAAAATGGCCAGCCGGCCAATATTGTCGCCAAGCTGGCGGCGGAGCAGATCATCAACAATCTGCCCGCGGGAGCGCGCTACCAGGATGCGGCAGGTAACTGGAAAACGCGCTAGAATTTTGTATTAAAGAACCGCTTCCCATGACCGCGAGAGCCTGAGCGCGGTCTGGATCAAGCCCACCATGGAATAGGTCTGGGGGAAATTGCCCCATAATTCCCCGGTATCCGGGTGGCAACCTTCGGACAACAACCCGAGATGGTTACGGCGCTCCAGTATGTGGGTAAAGACATCGCGCGCTTCTTCGGCGCGGCCCACATTATGCAACGCCTGCGCATACCACAAGCTGCATATCGTGAAAGATGTTTCTGGCGTGCCAAAATCGTCGGCATGTCTATAACGGAACAGAACATGCCCGTGCCTTAGCTGTTGCTCAACAACGGATAGGGTTTTCAGGAAACGTTCGTCATACCAGGGCAACAGGCCGATTTCCGGCAACAACAGAAGGCTGGCGTCCAGGTCATCACCGCCGAAAGTCGATGTGAAAGTCTGGCGCACCGGGTTCCAAGCACGCTCGAGGATCTGTTCCTGAATTGGCACCGCAATAGCCACCCATTTCTTCGCATCTTCAGGCCTGTTCAACTGCTGCGCAATCTTGCCAAGACGGTCACATGCCGCCCAGCACATCGCCGCCGAATAGGTGTGAACGGCCGCGCTGTTGCGGTACTCCCACAACCCGGCATCCGGCTTGTCCCACAGCGCCGCAGCATGATCGCCAAGCCCTTCAAGCAAGGTAAAGAGCTGGTGATCGTCCGCGTGATCAAGCCTTTCGTCGAAAAAGCTTTGCACCAGCGCAAGGATGATGCTGCCGTATGAATCGTTCTGCGTCTGGTGGAAAGCTTGGTTACCGAAGCGTACCGGACCGTTATCCCGGTAGCCGCGCAGATGCCCGATAATATTTTCCGGCACATCGTTCTCATAGCAAAGGCCGTAGAGCGGTTGCAGCAACTGGCCTTGCGCCATCACCACAATATTTTTCACATAGCCGATATAGCTTTCCATGGTCTTGATCGCGCTAAGCCGGTTCAACGTCTGCACAACGAAAAAGGCATCACGCAACCAGCAGAACCGGTAATCCCAGTTGCGCGAGGTGCCCGCATATTCCGGAATCGACGTGGTAAGCGCCGCCACCACACCGCCGGTTTCTTCATAGCTGCATAGTTTAAGCGTAATGGCGGCGCGCACCACCACATCCTGCCATTCAAACGGCAGAGCAAGGTTGCGGACCCAATCGCGCCAATAATAAAGGGTTTCATCAAGGAATTTTTTGCTAACGCGTGCCGGCGAATCCTGTAACGGTTCATCCGGTCCCAGGATGAGCGTCAGTTCTCCCTGCAACACAAACGGCGTTTCCTGATGGATCAGGTTTGCGTAGCCGCCCGCGGTCAGGCGCAAGGTCTGTTCGCCTGTAGCAAAGCGAATGTGATTGCTGCCAAGAACCCTGTCAGCGGCCCCGGCGCCTTTGTTGACGGCGGGCCTTAGCCGTACGGTTATCCGCGGCATGCCGCTGATACATTCCAGGCGCCGCACCAGCATGCTTGGATGAAAGATGCGCCCATAATGGCGATAGCGCGGCGCGAAATCCGTGATCTTCACGGCGCCGCCATGCTTGTCATACAGCACGGTTTCAAGAATGGCGGTGTTACGCAGATACTGTTGCTCGGAACGAACCTGATCGACAAGTTCAATGGAGAAAAATCCGTATTTATGGGCATCCGACCCCATGATCAACGAGCAAAAGGCCGGATCGGAATCGAAACGGGGGAAACAGCCCCAGACGATGTTGGCCTTTTGATCGATCAGGGCGGCGATGGCCGAGTTGCCAATGACGCCGAGGTTAAGGTTTTGTTCCGAAGGACTTGTTTGCATGCATTATTTCATACACAAAACGCGCGCGCCCGCAAGAAGTATCCCCTACTGCCAGCCTGTTCAGCCACCGAAGGTGAAGGCATAGGCCTGCAGACCCGGCGCATCCGCCTGTAATTCGAGCAGACCGTTGCCTGCCTTACCGAGATCAACAAGCTCATACAAAGATTCGTTATCCACCGCCACAATGCCGCCCGGCGCATCTTTTCCTGCCGCATCGCCAACAGGCTTGCCGTTCAGCAGAACGCGCACATTGACCGGCTTGCCGTCCGTATTTCCCATCACAAGGAATACCTTGCGGGCATAAAAATTAAACCTGAGCGCTGATCCTTCCTTTTCCGCAACGATATGTTCCGGCGTAAATCGCCACGCGCCTTCAAGCGCCCAGCCATTCAGACCAAGAAAAGACGGAAAACCGTACTGCGATGCAGCATCGCGCTTCACACCCTCCGGGCTTGCAAAATGCTCGGTCCGCAGGTGACCAAGATAGGTTTCCGGTGATTGCAGGAACGACCCGCGCGCGCCGTCATTGCCGCCCACGGGCGCCTCCGCCCGCTCGGCCCCAAGGCCAAGCAGCGCGCGGATGTTGTTTTCGGTCACGTCATACTGGCCTTCGCCGAAATGCTGGTAAACCACCCTGCCATCCTGATCGATCAGATAGTGTGCGGGCCAGTAGCGGTTGCTGAAATTGCGCCAGGTCACAAAATTGTTATCGAGCGCGACAGGATATTGAATTCCGTATTTCTCGGTTGCGTTCCTGACGTTATCCAGCTTCTTTTCGAACGCAAATTCCGGCGTATGCACGCCGATGATCACGAGGCCCTTGTCATGGTATTTCTCATGCCATTTGGTGATGTGGGGCATCGTGCGAATGCAATTGATGCAGGAATAGGTCCAGAAATCGATCAGCACGACCTTGCCGCGCAAATCGGCCAGCCGCAGCGGGTCTGAATTAACCCAGCTTTCGATCCCGCCGATTTCAGGCGCGGGATAGCTGCGCGGCAGCGCATGCTGCAAGGTTGGCGTGCTTTCCGTTTGCGGCGCTTCGCCGTTGCCGGTGGCGGCCAGCAGCGCGACATCGGCACCCGACCAGATCAGCGCCGCCATGGCGATGATAATAACGCCGAGGCCGCGCCGCAGTGCGGCGGCGTGTTTTTTGAAGAAGTTCATGTGGTTCATCGCTTTTCTCCCCATCAAGGCTATGAGCAGCATCGGTATGCCCGCGCCGAGCGCGAACATGGCAATGGTCAGAACGGCCGCCAGATCGGTTTGCGCCTGAATAATCTGCACGACCGCAACGGCCAAGATCGGCCCCGCACAAGGCGTCCAGACAAGGCCGATCAGGCTGCCAATGCCGACACCGCTCCAGAAGCCGTTGCCGCCTTGCCAGCGCGACCCGAAATTTTGCCCGAAATTCGCGAGCCCTTGCGTGGCCGCCATAAGTTTCCCGGAAAGTTTTTCCGAAAACAGCATCAGCCCAAACCCGACAAGCAGCGCGAGCGCGACATCACGCACCACCGCGCCATCAATCTCAAAGAACGCGAACAATTGCCGCGCCAGCAGCGCGAACAACGTAAAGGATAGAATAAAGCCAGCAATGATGCCGAGCGGTCGCGCCTTCCCGCCATCGAGCGAGGAAGCCAGCACGATAGGCAACACCGGCAGAATACAGGGCGAGATAACAAGCCCGATCCCTTCGAGCAACGCGAGCTGAGCCAGATATAATGTTTCCATGCGGTTTTTCCCTTGCCCTGTATTCAGTTATACGCGCCGGAACGCCGGTTGGTTACATGGCACAATATTATTGTCTTATTTTGGCCATGTAGGGTAAATACAAAGCCTCTGATGCAACCTTCCTGGGGATAATGATGGAAAAGGCCGGTCTTTGGCTCAGCATGCTTGCAGCGGTTGCTATGGCGCTGTTTATTCTGCCCGGCGTGGTGGCCATGAACCAGGGCCGCATGCTGCGCAACATAGCTATATGGCTTGCGGTGTTCGCGCTGCTGGGCTGGATTTATAAGGCGTTCGGCCCGTTCGATACGGCGGCGGAAAGCCGCCACGGTGCCATTTCCCCGCCCGCGCAGGAAAGCGAGGGCGATGACAGGGCCGGCCGTAATATCGAAGATGCGCTGGAACAGGAACTTCGCTACAACAACGACGACAGCTTCAGCCCGCCGCAAGAGTAGCTTCGGTATCCTGCTTGCGCACCAGCGCCAGCAATTCTTCCGCCGCCAGTTTAATCGCGCCTTCATCCGTTCCGCGCGCCACAAGCGCGGTGCCGAAGCTGCCGCCCTTGAACCATGGATAGGAACCGATTTCCACCGCAGGGTGGCGCAGCACAATCTCGGTCATTTCATCGGCAATCGTGCTTTCGGCCACGAGCGAATGAATGGTCATGGATTTAATCGCGGGGCCATGCCGCAAGCCAACGACGATGCTATCGAACATCGATTGCATAATGCCGGGAATACCCGCCAGCACAAAAACATTGCCCACCCTGCAGCTCGGGGCGCCGCTGATGGGGTTGTCGATCAGCTCCGCGCCTTCAGGCATCAGCGCCATGCGCAGCCGCGCGGGGGTAATGCGTTCGGCATAATGCTTTTCGATACGCTTGCGCGCTTCCGGTTGCTCGGTAAGTTTCACGCCGAAGGCGGCGGAAACCGAAGCCATGGTGATATCATCATGCGTCGCGCCGATGCCGCCGGTTGTAAACAAATAAGTATGGTTCGCGCGCAGCGTGTTCACAGCCTCCACGATCGCTTCGGTCACATCGGGCACCACCCGCGTTTCCAGCAAGCGTATGCCGCATTTGGTCAGCCCCCTGGCGATGTAATTGAGGTTCAGATCCTGCGTCCTGCCGGACAGGATTTCGTTGCCGATAATAAGGACGGCGGCGGTGGGGGCTTCGGGTGCGTTCATGCCATGCTTATATGACAAACCGGGGCAAAAGAAAAACCCCCGCCGGTTGCCCGGCGGGGGTTTTATTCATTGCCGTTAACCGTACTTTATGATGCCAGCACAGCCAGCAGCAGGATGGCGACGATGTTGATGATCTTGATCATCGGGTTCACGGCGGGGCCGGCGGTGTCCTTGTAGGGGTCACCAACGGTATCGCCGGTCACGGCGGCCTTGTGGGCTTCCGAGCCCTTGCCGCCATGGTTGCCTTCTTCGATGTACTTTTTGGCATTATCCCACGCGCCGCCGCCCGAGGTCATCGAGATAGCAACGAACAGGCCGGTCACGATCGTGCCCAGCAGCATGGCGCCAAGCGCGGTGAAGGCTTGCGCCTGCCCCGCGACCGCGTTGACCGCAAAATACACCACGATGGGCGCAGCCACGGGCAAAAGCGAAGGAACGATCATTTCCTTGATCGCCGCACGGGTCAGCATATCGACCGCCACGCCGTATTCCGGCTTGGCCTTGCCTTCCATGATGCCCTTGATCTCCTTGAACTGGCGACGGACTTCCTGCACCACCGTGCCGGCAGCGCGGCCCACGGCCGTCATGCCCATCGCACCGAACAGGTAAGGCAGAGCACCGCCGATAAAAAGACCAACGACCACATACGGGTTCTGCAGATCGAACGACACCTTCACATCGGGGAAATAATGCTTCAGATCCTCGATATAGGCCGCGAACAGCACAAGCGCCGCGAGGCCGGCCGAGGCGATGGCGTAGCCCTTCGTCACGGCCTTGGTGGTGTTGCCAACGGCATCGAGCGCGTCGGTCGTGACGCGGATGTCCTTCGGCATGTTCGACATTTCGGCGATACCGCCGGCGTTATCCGTGACCGGGCCGTAGGCGTCGAGCGCGACGATCATACCGGCAAGCGCCAGCATGGTGGTCGCGGCGATGCCGATCCCGAACAGGCCAGCCGACGAAAACGCGGCGATGATGCCGATGGAAATCACGATGACCGGAAGGGTGGTCGATTCCATCGAGACCGCAAGGCCCTGGATGATGTTGGTGCCGTGGCCGTTGGCCGAAGCTGCCGCCACGCTCTTTACGGGGCGGAAAGCTGTCGAGGTGTAGTATTCGGTGATCCACACCATCAGCGCCGTCACGACCAGCCCGATGAGCGAACATTCGATCAGGTTCTGGCTGGTGATGGAAAGGCCGGAAGCGGTCTTGAATACCGCATCCATGCCCAGCAGCTTGTCGGTCACGCCATAGATAAGCGCGCCCGATGCGATGCCGGTGACAATAAGCCCCTTATACAGTGCACCCATAATGTTCTTCGAAGCGCCGAGGCGCACGAAGAAGGTACCAACCACGGAAGCAAAGATGCAGACCGCGCCGATCAGCAGCGGGTACATCATAAGCTGGTCCTGCGCGGCGCCGCTGAAGAAGGTAGCGGCCAGCAGCATGGTTGCGACCATCGTCACCGCATAGGTTTCGAACAGGTCGGCGGCCATGCCGGCGCAATCGCCCACGTTATCGCCCACGTTATCGGCAATCACGGCGGGGTTGCGGGGGTCATCTTCCGGGATACCGGCTTCGACCTTACCCACAAGATCGGCGCCCACATCGGCGCCCTTGGTGAAGATGCCGCCGCCGAGGCGCGCGAAGATCGAGATCAGCGATGCGCCGAAGCTGAGCGCAACCAGCGCTTCAATGACCTGCCGCAGTTCGGTCGCGCCGAGCCAGGTGCAGTTCTTGAGCGCAAAATAATAACCGGCGACGCCAAGAATACCGAGGCCGACAACCAGAAGGCCGGTGATCGCGCCTGCCTTAAACGAAATACCGAGCGCGGCCTGAAGGCCCTTTTGCGCCGCGGCGGCCGTGCGCACGTTGGCGCGCACAGAAACGTTCATGCCCACATAACCGGCTATACCCGAAAGCACGGAACCGATGATGAAGCCGATCGCCACATGCTTGCCGAGGAAATAGCCGAGCACGATACACACGGCCACACCGACAATGGCGATGGTTGTGTACTGACGGTTCAGGTAGGCCTTCGCGCCTTCCTGAATGGCGGCGGCGATTTCCTGCATCCGCGCGGTGCCCGCATCGGCAGAAAGAATCTGCTTGGCGGTGACAAGGCCATAGAGCAGTGCCAGCACACCGCAGCCGAAAACGATCTGGAACGCTAAATCCATTGCTTACTCCTTGATATTATTCATCCGGCAGGCATGATTGACAGGCCCGCGCGAGGTCGGCAGCGAGAATGCCTAAATATGCCAAGGCATGCAAGGGGCTGGTTTTTCGGGTAGTGGGTCCGTTTGACGGGCCGAGCCGCTAGACGCCGCACAAATCCCTGCCATAATACAGCATGGCCAAAACACGCATCAAGCGCCCCAGAGACCCCATAGCTCTCGCCAAGTTGATCGGTGACATAGCCACCGGACAACAGTCCGATAGCGTTGAGGACGGTAAAAACCCAGCCGCCGTTGCCCTAGGCAAGCTGGGCGGAAAGAAGGGCGGTAGAGCCAGAGATATTAAGTTAACGGCTCAAAGGAAGCATGAAATAGCTTCGGCAGCAGCCCGGAAGCGTTGGCATAAGACTTAGGGGGCTATCGTCCAAAGCCCCTTTCCAGCCAAGGCAATCTTGCAGTTCTTCTTCTTACGAACCGACTTGTACAAGGTTGTGGCTACGATGACGCGGGTATCCTTGCCCTCAACCTTTTTACCGCCAGCCACTATTTTATCTACAAGTTCGTTTGTGGTAAGTGGCTGATTTTCCTTAGATAAAACCTTAACGGCAGCTTCGTATATGCTAAGGTTTTCATAGTCATTTTGTATATTCGTAGGCACAATATTGGACGTTTGGTTTGCATTTTTAGGTGCCAAACCAGCAGACAAAATCAAGCTGTTACGACCAGCGAAATAGCCGCATTCTAAGATGTTTTCAAAGGCATCTATAGCCTCATCAATTTCAAAAATGGCGTCTTCAAGTTCTTTTCGTTTGGCCTTTAAATCGGCCAAAGAAATCACCTGATCGCCAACATGCGATTGCTCGTTTTTCATTGCAAAAACCTCGGTTTTATGATTCTATATCCCTGCTAGGGAAGGAGCCTTTCGGCTCCCCATTGGCCCATACCGATTACCGCTCAAGCGCCCTTCCAAAAGCCTCAGGGCGGGTCGGGTTAGGGCTTAGCTTCTAAACATCTGAAACTCCAAGTAAAATTGGCTTCCGACTCAGGCATCGCGCCTGAGCCGGTTGCCATTCTATTCCGGCTTCATTCCAAAAATCAATGGCAAAAGTGGCAAGTTGCCTGCAATATTGACAATGCCTATACGCTCAAGCATAATGGTCCGTATGAACAAGCTGCCCCCACAGAAACGCGCTCAAATCCTCGGCATGATGGTCGAAGGTATGTCCATTCGCTCAATCTGCCGTTTGCTTGGTGTGGGCAAGAACACCGTGGCGCGTCTGCTCGTTGATGCTGGCCAAGCGTGCGCTGAATATCAAAACCAAGCGTTCCGTAATCTGCCGTGTAAGAAAGTTCAGGTCGATGAAATTTGGAGTTTTGTTTACGCGAAAGCTAAGAACGTTCCTGATGATAAAGAGGGCATGGCTGGCGATGTTTGGACTTGGACTGCGATTGACGCTGAAACCAAGCTGGTTCCTTCCTTTTTCATGGGTGATCGCAGCGCCAATAGCGCAAACATTTTTATGCAGGATTTGAAAGAACGTCTGGCTGGCCGCACACAGATCACTAGTGACGGCCATAAGGCGTATATCGAAGCTGTGGAAAATGCTTTCGGCAAAGAAGTGGATTTCGCGCAGCTTGTGAAAATTTACGGTAACAGCGGTGAAGGCCACCAGCGTTATAGCAAATCAGAGTGTGTTGGTACGCACAAGGAGGTAATAAGAGGCAAGCCCGATCAGAACCACATAAACACCAGCTTTGTTGAGCGCAGCAACCTAAGTATGCGAATGGGCCTGCGCCGCTTCACGCGCTTGACAAACGCCTTTAGCAAAAAAATGGAAAACCACTATTACGCGATGGCGATTTACTTCATGCACTATAACTTCGTGCGTATTCACCAGACGCTACGTTGCACGCCAGCGATGGCGGCGGGGGTCAGCAAAACCCTGTGGTCAATGGAAGATGTTGTTAAGGTTATTGATGATTTTGAGCAACGATAAGGTCATACAATCTTATGGCAGCTTCGGCAGATGCCGCTTTGCCAATTACGTCTATTCCGGCTTGTGGGTTGTGCAAATCTACTTCATAAATGAAGTACCCGTGGTCACCACCGAGTCCGTGACCGCAGACCTCGCGATAGGTCTGAGACGACAAAGGCGAGATACAAACCATGCGCTTGTCATCTAGCTGAGTGGAAAGGAAAACATCTTCCATGGGAACCTCTTCAAAGAAATATAAGTATCATCCGAACCCACGCCTCTCGGCAAATCAGGTAGCGGAATATCTTACGGCAACCTCGACACGCCGGAAAGGAATTATTCGCGACGCCAAGTTTCCGAAGACAGCAGTGGTCGCCCGATATGACGCTGCCAGAGAAGCCTTAATAAAACATTTATCGGACGACACTCGTTCCCACCACGTTTTGAGTGAGGCTATCATTGGCCTCGACAGGCGTGAGGAGTCAGCAGGGGCAACAAGCTGGATAAAGAATGATTGCCGTCTGTCAAAGGAAGCTATCGTAGCTTTCCAACGGGCATACAATAAACTTGGCGTTAGCAAGCTGGTTTTTCGGTCTGCACCCGGTCGCGTGCTGCAACTCGAAATCGAAGGCGTCAAACTATCCATCGCTTTGGACTTAATTGCTTCTCGTACCGACAGTTCGGGAACCAAAAGAGTCGGCGGAGTGATTTTTATGTTCAACAAGTCGGACTCCTCACCCAAGAGCAAAAAGAACAAAGCCGAAGTTGCAGCTTTGTTGGCGCTTCAATTCATCGAAAAGCACCTCAAGCATTTGGGGCAACCTGACCCCAAGCTGTGCATTGCCATTGATGTCTTTGGAGGCGAGGCTTACCCGGTTAAGGGCAGCAGTCGGCGTCTTAAAGACATCGGTAATTCCTGTGAGGAAGTGGCCCTGTGGTGGCCAAAAGTTAAGCCGCCTGTGGATTATGACGGGCCTCCCGTAACATAATTTCCAAACGGACCCACTACCGTTTTTCGGGCTAAACTTGGGTTTCTGACAGCCAAATCAAATAGTAAAAGGAACCGGGCTGATATTGTGGGAAGGCGTCGATCTCACACGCCATTCGACATGCCTGCCAACTGCTTTGCCTAACAGCCCGACGGTCAGGGCTCCGCCATACGCACCAGCAAAGGTTGCCGCAGCCGTCATCATCCATGCGACCGGCGCCACAGGCAGCATTGGCAGCAAGGCAAAACCGGCAATCGCAAGCGCTACGCTACCAAGCACGGCAAGCCCGTGCGCTTGCGAAAAACCGCCCTTCTCGCTCAGGAATGAATGCGTGTAGCCATACACCGCTGCACCAGCCAGCATAATGCCCGCCGCACCAAGCAGCGCCGGCATAAAGAGCGGGGATGCAGCAATACCTGTGGCCAGTAGCCCGTTGCCGGTCACAAGCCCGGCTGCAACCTGGAACAGGCCATGCCCAACGCCAAGCTTGACCCCGGCCAAGGCGGTGACACCGGCACCAATAGCAAAACCCGATGTTGTGCCAAGTTTCTGACCATATCTTTCAAAAAGCAGCGGACCTTTGGGGTTTTTAAGCGCCCATCTTGCGGAATCCTCGATTTCGGCGCGATGAACCGCGCGCAGATCGCGGTTCACTGTGCCAAAAGCAAGGTTCCCCGCCGTCCAAAGCAGACGCATGGCCTGCACCGCTGCAATGGTTGCCAACGCCCACCCGAGCAGCGGCATAGACGACCAGGCAAGAAAAGCGCCGATAGAAAAACCCGTCACATGGACAAGACGGTCGGTTACCAAGTTCCACGCAGCATTCCGCAGGCCCGTTTCACTGGCTACCGCAGGCGCAACCCGCGCAGCCTCGTCGCCCGGCCGTTCGGTGAAATACAGGTTGCCGAATAACCGGCGATCATCCTCGCCCGGTTCGCCAAGCCGAAGCCTTCCGATGACGGGGGTTTCCTTGAAGGTCATCACTGTCTGCGCAGTAACCCAGCGAACAGCGGCTTTGGCGGCTTCGCGGAACATCCATCCAATTTCTTTACGTGCTACATGTAATTTAAATCTTACAGACATTCCGTCAGCCAAATTTTTTATCCGAAAAACGCGCGGACACTATCATGTAACGCCGCGCCACTACAAGCTTCCCGGTATTCGGATATTTACCATAAGTTCATATGCCGGGCAGCGCCCGGCATAAGTTTTATGAAGAAATATGGTTAAACCGGCCGTTGCGCCACGGCCTGGATCAGCACATCGTCGATGATGCCGCGGCCCATGATCTCTTCGGCCGCCTTGATGATACGGTCCTTGACGAAATCGAGATCGACCATCTCGCCGTGCAGCTTGCTGGCATCGAGATGGCCGTAGATCGAACGCGTAAAGGCATCGATCAGGCGCGGCAGCTTTTCACGCACCTTGTCGGAAGTGGCAAGATCCTTCACCTGTATCGCGACAATCATGCTTACGATCTGCTTCGGCCCTTCATCGGTGATGACAGGAAAGAGCAGCGGGCCGACGTTAATATAAGTAGGCCCGGAATTAAGCAGCCCGCCGACGCCGCCGCTTTTCTTTTTTTCGCCATGCCCGTTGTCGCCAGAACTTTCGGCGGCATGGTCTTCCGCCAGCGCCGCATGCGTGCCCAGCACCAGCCAGCCAAAGGCAAGCGCTATACATAAAGCTAGGGCGGAAAAGCGTTTCATAACCCCATATGGTACGCGGTTATGGTTTACGGAGTGCTAACGGCAAACGGCTTAGTATTCAGGGTGTTGCCACGGGGTCTATTTCAGCGCCCTGGCAACCTTGTCCAGCACGGCATTCACCATGCCCGGCTCCTTGCCTTCGCAAAAAGCGTGGGTGACATCGACATAATCGGTGATGATCAACCCGGGGGCGGTTTTGGGGTTGTTCAGCAGTTCGAACACCCCGGCGCGCAGAATGGCACGCAAAATCGCTTCAAGCCGCTGCAACGGCCAGCCGGCATCGAGCGCGCCCGCGATCAGCGCGTCGATTTTTTCCCGCTCCGCCGCCGCGCCGCGCACGATATCCGCGACAAGCACATTATCGGGTTTCACCAATTCACCTTCCGGCGGTTCGACAGGATCAACCGCCACATCGGTACGGGTCAGAACGGTCTTGAGCGCGTCATCGATCTTTTCCGGACCCAGTTCGAGCCGGTAAAGCGTTTGCGCGGCCACAATGCGGGCGCTACGCCGTGCTGCGCTTTGTCCGCCTGCCTTGCCGCCCGGTGCGGCAGGGTTGGTTGCTGGCGTTTGCACGGTCATGCGCGGCCCGGCACCCAGCGCCGCTTCGCGTTGGTCAGGCGGAAATGCCCCTTCAGCTCGATCATCGCAAGGCAGGCTTCGGCCGCCTCGGCGCCGCGATTCATGCCCGCGGGGTCCGCGCGCTCAACGGCCTGTTCGCGCGTGTTGCAGGTTAGAATGCCGTTGCCGATGGCAAGCGCATAGCGCATCGCCAGCTCCTGAAGGCCACGCGCGCTTTCGGTGCCGACAATCTGGTCATGCATGGTGCCGCCCTTCAGAACGCAGCCGAGCGCAACATAGCCATCGAAGCGGCGGCGCATGGCGTCGAAATCAAGCGACTTGAGCGCATAGACGATAGCCGCCGGAATTTCGAGCGAGCCGGGCACGGTGATCTTTTCATACGTTGCACCGTTGGTTTCCAGCACGGTTGTCACGCCCTGCAGCAACATGTTGGCGATATCGTCGTAGAAACGCGCCTCGACAATCAGCACATGGGGTTTTTGTTCAAAATTGAAACTGCGCGGCGGTTTCTTTTCGGTCAGCATGTTATTTGCTCCGCCTGATAGGTTGCTGGGCCACGATCTTGAGCCCATAGGCTTCAAGCCCGACCACGTTCTTGGGCGCGTTGGAAAGCAGGATCATGTCGCGCACACCGAGATCGAGCAATATCTGTGCGCCCACGCCGTAATCGCGCAGCGCGCGCGGCAGGCCCGCATCACCCTCCTTGCGCTGCTCTATGCGGGTGGAAAGGCTCGTTGGCATGGGTTCGCGCAACAGCACGACAACGCCCCTGCCCGCTTCGGCCACCATACGCATCGCAGCCTGCAATTCGCCGTTGCGGCCCTGCGCCTTGTCGCCCAGCACATCGTCAAGCACGCTTAGCGCATGCATGCGCACAAGCGGCGGTGTATCGCCCGCCGTCAAATCGCCCTTCACCAGCGCGACATGTTCGGCATAAGCCACCTTGTTCACATAGACATGCATGGTAAATTCGCCGCCATCGGCACTATTCAGCGCGGATGTCAGCTTACGCTCCACCACCGTTTCGGTACGGCGGCGATAGGCGATCAGATCGGCGATGGTCCCGACCTTCATGCCGTGTTTTTGCGCAAAGCTAACAAGATCGGGCAGCCGCGCCATCGTGCCGTCTTCATTCATGATCTCGCAGATCACGCCGGCAGCATTAAGCCCTGCCGCACGCGCAAGATCCACCGCCGCTTCGGTATGGCCGGCGCGCACAAGCACGCCGCCTTCGCGCGCCATCACGGGGAATATATGGCCGGGGGTCACAATATCCTGTGCGCCTGCGCCTGCGGCGATCGCGGTCTGAATTGTGTGGGCGCGGTCGGCAGCCGATATGCCGGTCGTGATGCCTTCGCGCGCCTCGATCGAAACCGTAAAAGCGGTCTGGTGACGCGTGCGATTATGCGCGCTCATCATATGCAAGCCGAGCTGCTCGACCTTCTTGCCTTCGAGCGCGAGGCAAATCAGCCCGCGCCCGTGGCGCGCCATGAAATTGATCGCCTCAGGGGTCGCGAATTGCGCGGGAATGACAAGATCGCCTTCGTTTTCGCGGTCTTCGTCGTCGGCGAGGATAAACATCCTGCCCTGACGCGCCTCTTCGATGATCTCTTCGGGCGATGAAATAGCCTTGCCGATATCGCCCATAACGCTCAGCGCTGCCCGGCCGTCTGGGCGTCCAGCAGACGGCCCAGATACCGGGCCATCATGTCCACTTCTATGTTCACGCCGTTGCCGGGCTGCAGAGTGCCGAAATTCGTCCATTGCCGTGTATGGGGTATGATGTTGACGCCAAAAGCGGCTTCCGGCCCCGTTTCTAGCACATCATTTATGGTAAGCGATACACCATCAAGCGTTACTGCACCTTTTGGCGCTATGTATCTGGAAAGGCTGGAAGGAACGGCAATTACAAAACGCAGTGAATCCCCCTCCGGCGTACGGCTTTTGATTGTGCCGGTACCGTCCACATGGCCTTGTACAAGGTGACCGCCAAGCTCGTCCCCCGCGCGCAGGGAACGCTCAAGATT
Organism: Alphaproteobacteria bacterium; assembly: GCA_016124955.1. Classification (NCBI taxonomy): domain Bacteria; kingdom Pseudomonadati; phylum Pseudomonadota; class Alphaproteobacteria; species Alphaproteobacteria bacterium. Next base: position 91,294 of record WGMR01000002.1, read on the forward strand.
AACCTTCGTGCCTTGCCGCCACCCGCCCGCCGTGGTTTTACCAAGCGTTTCGGCTGAAAGCTGGACCATAAAGGCCGCCGCCTGCTTTTCCACGACGGTCAGGCAAATGCCGTTACAGGCGACGGAAGCACCGAGATCGAGATCAACCAGCGGCAATTTGGTGGCAATGGTCAGCGTGCGGTCACCCGCCTGCTGCACCGCCAGCACTTCACCCACATCCTGTATGATACCGGTAAACATGGCCGCCCTCGTTCAGGCGCTTTCCTTCTTCAACGTATCGACGAATTCGTTGAAATCGCCGGGCGAACGGAAATCCTTGTACACGGACGCATAGCGCACATAGGCAACGTGATCGAGCGCGAGCAGCGTTTCCATGACCAGCTCGCCGATCTTCTTGGTGGCCACTTCGTTATCGCCCAGCGATTCAAGCTGACGCACGATGCTGTTGATCACGCGATCGAGCCGCTCTTCGTCAACCGGGCGCTTGCGCAGCGCGATCCGCATCGACCGCTCAAGCTTCTCGCGGTCGAAAACTTCCTTTTCCCCGTCGGTCTTGAGCACAATAAGGTCGCGCAACTGCACCCGTTCGAACGTGGTGAAGCGCGCCCCGCAATTGCCGCAAAAACGGCGGCGGCGAATGGCCGCGCCATCATCCGTCGGGCGGCTGTCCTTCACCTGCGTATCGCTATGACCACAAAAGGGGCAGTGCATGGCGCTTTATGACCCTTGGTAAATGGGAAAACGCTTACACAAACCGGCAACCTTGGCACGCACCTTTTGTTCGGCGGCGCTGTTGTCATCCGGGTTGGCGGCAAGGCCTTCAAGCACTTCGGCAATCAGATCGCCGATTTGCGTGAATTCGGCCACGCCAAAACCGCGCGTCGTGCTGGCCGGGCTGCCTACACGAATACCGGATGTAACCATCGGCGGCTGCGGATCGAACGGAATGCCGTTCTTGTTACAGGTTATTCCGGCATTATGCAGGGAATGATCGGCTGCCTTTCCGGTTAAGCCCTTCGGACGCAGATCGACAAGCACAAGGTGACTATCGGTGCCGCCGGAAACAATGGCAAAGCCATGCTTGACCAGCGTAGCCGCAAGCACCTTGGCGTTTTCAATAACGTTTTTCGCATACACCTTGAATTCCGGGCGCAGCGCTTCGCCCAGCATTACCGCCTTGGCGGCGATAACGTGCATAAGCGGGCCACCTTGCAGGCCCGGAAACACAGCCGAATTCAGCTTCTTCGCGAGCGCCGGGTCGTTTGTCAGGATCATGCCGCCGCGGGGTCCGCGCAACGTTTTATGCGTGGTCGTGGTCGTCACATGCGCGTGGGGCACCGGGCTCGGATGCACGCCACCGGCCACAAGACCGGCAAAGTGAGCCATATCGACCATGAAGTAAGCGCCAACTTCATCGGCAATTTTGCGGAAGGCTGCAAAGTCCGGCGCACGCGGATAGGCAGAGCCCCCGGCGATGATCATTTTCGGCTTGTGTTCCAGTGCAAGCTTGCGAACTTCATCCATATCGATCAGATGCGTTTCGGGATCAACCTTGTACCCGACGGCCTTGAACCATTTGCCGGAAACGTTGACGGGCGAGCCGTGCGTCAGATGCCCGCCGCACGCAAGATCAAGACCCAGAAACGTATCGCCCGGCTGCAGCAATGCGAGGAACACGGCCTGGTTCGCCTGCGCACCGGAATGGGATTGCACATTGGCGAAAGAACAGCCGAACAGTTTGCAGGCGCGCTCGATCGCAAGGTTCTCGGCGATATCGACGGCCTCGCAGCCCCCGTAGTAACGTTTGCCCGGCAAGCCTTCGGCATATTTATTGGTCAGAACCGAGCCTTGCGCTTCCAGCACGGCGCGCGAAACGATGTTTTCCGAGGCAATCAGTTCGATTTCCGTTTGTTCGCGCTTCAATTCCGCCTGGATGGACGCATAAAGCTCCGGATCGCTTTGCGCGACAGAGCCGTTGAAGAAAGTATCGTACTGCGTTTCGCCCATTGTCTGCGCCTTTGCTGCTGAAGTCATGATTTTCTGTTTCCTTCCTTTTATAATCCGCCGAGTTTTGCAAGTTTCTCGCGCCGCTCGCCATAGCGGCCGCCGAGGAAATCCGTTTTGACGAAAGCATCGAGGCAATCGAGCGCAACTTCGCGCCCGATCACGTGCGCGCCAAGCGCCATCACATTCGCATCGTTATGCTGACGCGCCAGCTTCGCGAGCGTCGAATTGTGGCACACCGCGCAAATGATGCTTTTGTAGCGATTCGCGACCTGCGCGATGCCGTTGCCGGTACCGCATATCAGGATGCCGAGCGCCGCCTTGCCCGCCGCCATCGTTTGCGCCATTTTCAGCGCGTAATCGATACTGTCGCAGCGTTCTTCGCTGTCGGTGCCGAGATCGAGCACGCCATAACCCTGTTTGCCTGCGTAGGCCACAAGCTCGGTCTTCAGGGCAAAGCCGCGATGGTCGGCAGCGAAGGCAATGGTCTGTTGGGCCATGAATATCCCGCATACATGAAAAAGCCGCTGGCAAATTAGCAGAGATGATTGCCTAACTCTAGGGCTTAAAGGCCATTATTTATCAAGATTTTGTGGCCTAGGCCGCGCGGTATTGCCCGGCATCCGCCGCAAGCGCAGCCGCAAGACGGCGAATATCGCCTTCCGCATGCGTGGCCGAGAAGGTCAGGCGCAGACGCGCCGTTCCGCGCGGCACCGTGGGCGGGCGAATGGCGGCGACCAGAAAGCCTTGCGCTTCAAGCCGTTGCGAAGCCGCCAGCGCCGCTTCCTCCGCGCCGTACAAAACCGGCACGACTGTGCTTTGCGGCACGGGTAGGCCAGCGAGGCTGCAAAACAGCTTCGCGTTACCGAGCGCGCGCTGCGCCAGCATCGCGTCCGCTTCGATCAGCTCAAGCGCCTTGATCGCGGCCCCGAGCGTCGCGGGCGGCAACGCAGTCGAATAGATCAGCGAACGCGCCTTGTTCTTTATATAGGCGATAACATCCCCGCCGCCACACACATAGCCGCCATAAGAACCGGCCGCCTTCGACAACGTGCCCATTTGCAAATGCGGTTTCACATTCCAATGCGCCGCCGAACCCCTGCCCCCGCCGAGCACGCCGAAACCATGAGCATCGTCGGTCAGCAACCACGCATCATGCGCCGCCGCCAGCTCCATGATGGCGGGCAGCGGCGCCAGATCGCCATCCATGCTGAACACGCCTTCGGTAATGATCAGCGCGTGCCGCACCGCCGGGCGGTGTTCCGCCAGTTTGCGCGCGAGATCCTGCGTATCGTTATGCGCAAACAAAACGGTTTGCGCGCCGGAAAGCCGCGCGCCACGCTCCATGCATGAATGGTACAGTTCATCGGCAAGAATAATATCGCCCGCCGCGGCAAAACAGGGAATGATGCCTATGTTGGCGAGATAGCCCGAACCGAACACACAGGCGGCTTCCGCGCCTTTCAGCCGCGCGAGTTTTTCTTCAAGCACATCATAAAGCGGGTGATTGCCTGTCACGAGCCGGGAGGCGCCGGCACCCGCGCCATAGCGATCGACCGCCGCCTTGGCCGCGGCGCGCACTTCGGCGTTCTGCGCGAGCCCAAGATAATCGTTGCTGCAAAAACTGATCAGCCGTTCGCCGCCGCGTGTGACGGCCATGCCTTCGGCGCAATCCGTATCCTTGATGGTACGCAAAAGCCCGTGATGCGCAATAGACGCCAGCTTGGCCCGCGCAAAATCGTCAATCGTGCCGCCCATGGGCTAGCGCGCCTTGGCGCGTTCGACCGACGTAACCGCGGTGTTGGCGCGCAGCGCGGCGATGACGGCATTGAGATGCTTGACGTCCTTCACCTCGACATCCACCAGAAGATCGAAGAAATCGGGCGAACGGTTGGTGATCTTCAGGTTGGTGATGTTGCCCTGCGATTTGCCAATGATGGTCGTGACCGTACCGAAGCTGTTGGGCAAATTTGTGATCACCAGCACGAGCCGGCCGACAAGCTTGGCTTCCTTGCTATGGCCATCGTCCCACGCCACATCGATCCAGCGTTCGGGCGCGGCCGCAAAGCTGTCGAGCGTTTCGCAATCGGTCGTATGGACGGTCACGCCCTTGCCGGTGGTGACGATGCCCACGATCGGATCGCCCGGTATCGGGTGGCAACAGCGCGCATAATGCACCGCCATGCCGGGAATAAGCCCCTTCAGCGTCAGCGGCTGATCGCCTTCGCGCGGACGTTGCCGCGCCTGCGCGGTTGCGACCGCCTGTTCGGGCGTTTTTTCCGGCACGCGCAATTTGCGTTCGGGGAACGCGGCATGAAACACATCGCGCGGGGTTTGCAGCGAAGCGCCGATATTTGCGTACAGATCATCAACCGCCTGTGCCTGGAACTGTTTCAGCACCGCTTCGAGCGGTTTTTCGGTGAATTCCAGCCCTTCTTGCTTGAAAAGCTTTTCAAGGATGGAGCGGCCGAGCGTGACATATTCTTCCCGCTGCTGCGTGCGCACAAAGCGGCGCAGACGGGCGCGCGCCTTGCCGCTGACGACGAACCGCTCCCATTGCAGCGAAGGCTGCGAACCTTTTTGCGTGATAATCTCGACCTGATCGCCGTTATGCAGCTGTGTGCGCAACGGCACCATGCGCCCATTTACCTTGGAGCCGACACAGGTATCGCCGATCTGGCTATGCACAGCATAGGCAAAATCGACCGGCGTCGCACCGCGCGGCAGCGCCACCAAATCGCCCTTGGGCGAAAAGCAGAACACCTGATCCTGAAACAGCTCCAGCTTCGTGTGTTCGAGAAATTCTTCGGGCTTTTGCGCATGCTCGACGATATCAAGCAGTTCGCGCAACCAGCGATACTGTTTGCCTTCCGTCTTGCCCGCACCGGATTTGTAGGCCCAGTGCGCCGCAACGCCAAGGTCCGCGACCTCGTTCATATCCTTCGTACGGATCTGCACCTCGATGCGCTGCCGCGCCGGACCGATGATGCCGGTGTGCAGGCTTTGATAATGGTTGGGCTTGGGGGTCGAGATGTAATCCTTGAACCGGCCGGGCACCACGGGGTAGTTGCTGTGCAGAATGCCGAGCACCTGATAGCATTGCTCGATCGCATCCACGACCACGCGGAACGCCATGATGTCCGACAATTGTTCGAACGTCACGTTCTTGCGCTGCATCTTCAGCCAGATCGAATAGGGCGCCTTTTCGCGGCCCGCCACCTCGGCCTTGATCCCCGCCTGCTGCAATTGCTGACGCAGTTCGACGAGAATTTTGTTGATCGCGTCGCTGCCTTCGCTGCGCAGATAGCTAAGGCGCGCCACAATACTGTCGCGCGCGTCGCCGTTCAGTTCGGCGAAAGCAAGGTCTTCCAGCTCGTGCTGCATTTTCTCGATACCGATGCGCTCGGCCAGCGGGGCATAGATATCGAGGGTTTCGCGCGCGATGCGCTTGCGCTTGTCCGCGTTCGGGATGTGATGCAGGGTACGCATATTGTGCAACCTGTCGGCCAGCTTGATCAGCAGCACGCGGATATCTTCCGACATCGCGAGCACGAGCTTGCGGAAATTCTCGGCCTGCTTGGCCTGATCGTTCTGAAATTCGATGCGCGAAAGCTTGGTCACGCCATCGACCAGACGCGCCACTTCCGGCCCGAACAGCTTTTTGATGTCCTCGATCGTCGCGACCGTATCTTCCACCGTATCGTGCATCAGCGCCGTTGCGATGGTCGCGGTATCGAGCTTCATGTCCGTCAGGATGCCCGCAACCTCGAGCGGATGGGAAAAATACGGATCGCCCGAAGCCCGCGTTTGCGTGCCGTGCGCCTTCATGGAAAACACATAAGCCTTATTTAAAAGGTCTTCGTCGATGTTCGGATCATAGGCGCGGACGCGCTCAACCAGCTCATACTGGCGCATCATGCGCGCGGGCTTCGGGTGCGGTTTGGGCACGGCTTCGCCCGCCGCCGCTTCAGCATTCTTGGCGTCGGTCACGAGCGGGAGGGCGGTATCGTCAGGCGCAGTCACGTAAAACCCAAACTTATCAATATGCTGGTTGGCCGATGCAGCCAATCCTATCATAGACCAGTATGGTTAGGGCAACCTTAACCCCATCAAGGGCTTGGCATGCCAAGGAAGCGCCGGGTCCGCCTGTGCTGCGGGTTCATGATGGCTCTTGTAATGTAGCTCGTGCCTTCGGGTGTTCTGGCGCATTTTGCCCATGATGGCGGAACAAACTTCATCGCGCCCTTAACCTGAATTTGCGTACAATTACGCAGCGGCCTGCACAACAACACATGATCCAGACGTTGCCTCCGCCCGCGATTGACCGTGACATATTTCGGCAACGGCTTATTCCCGTAAGCGACGGCCAGAAAATCCACGACGCGCGAGTCGGCGGGCAAATCATAAATCTCGCCGCGGTGATCGACAACACTAATGCCCGTATCTACGACTGTCGGCAGGTCACCCGTACCATTGCCATGGCCCCAAAGCCGCTCACGCACGCTTTGCATGCGCGCACGGTCTTGCTCGCTTGTGACCTGACCGGGAATTTTGTACTGCACGTGGGAAGCAAGGCCGTATTCGGCAAGCCGGTGCATCGCCCAGCTGCGGATCTGCACTTCGAACTTGCGGCCCTTGCCGTCCACCAGCACCGCGTGCAACGCCTGATACCCATTTGGGCTGCGCCGCTTCTGTACGGGGCAGCCCCAGTCATCAACACCGACATAAGGCGCATCCGCATGAATATAGTCAGTTATATCAACAATCTTCAGGCCGCTTTCCTTGAGCGCCTTGAGCGTCTTCCAGCAATCGCGTATGTCACCGGTATGCGTAAGATCCGATGCATTGTCCGCATCACCAACAACAACCCTGTAAGCCGTGCCATCATCCAGGTCCGCGGCACCGTAGTCTGGCTTGTATTTTGGATGAAGAGGATTCCTTCGTTCCTGAATTTTTCCATATGCAGCGGCAACGCGCTTGACCCGGCCGCTAACCTGTGGAGCAAACCTCTGGCCTTTATGGGTACTCCATACATTGCCCTCCAGCGCTTCAAGGATACGCCTTTCGCCGGCTGCAATCATTTTGGCTCCGCCCTTGCCAAACAATTTGCCGCTATACTGATCACCCGTCGGGTTGAAAAGCACCTCCATTTCCTGCTCCGTCCGTTCATAAGCGGACGGATCTCTGTACTTTAAAAGCGAGTCCTTGATTGCGCCAACCGCATCATACCAGCCGATATACTCGGCCATCGGAATGTACAGCTTTTCTGCATACAGAAGCATTTCATCCCGAATTCTTTTGTCCGCAATCTGATCAAGTGCTGAAAGGCGGCGCACCATTTCCGCGATCTTGATCGGAAAAACGCGAACATGCGGCGTGCGCAACATCATGGCCAGGTTCCGCGAAAAGTATTCGTTCTGCTTTTCCGGCTTCAGCTTCATCACATTTTTCAGTGACGGCATGGCGGTCATCAGGGATGCATCCCCGGCGAGCTCCAGCGCCTCGCTCATGGCGCCGGCAAATTGTTGATAGTCTGCGGAATCGCCGCGTGATTTCCGGTATGCCGCCCAGACCTCGCCTTCAATTCTATCTCTTAGATCGGGCCGGAAAGCCAAAATATTCTGGAACAGCGCCGCGATAACCGCTTCTGCTTTTGATTCCGTCCGGCCATCGAGATTAAGACGCGCGACAGAGGCCGCCGAAATAAAATTATGTGTGCGGGAATTAAGGAAGTAAGCCTTCATATCTTTGCGTGAAGTCCAAAGATCCTTGGGCCTTCCAGTCAAGAAGGAACGGACGACATTGCCGCCTCGTCTGATTTCACCATTCAGCCTAAGGGCGACTTTGGCGGCGGCACGCACCAGATCAATATCAATGTCGCGACAATAGTCCTCACAGTCATTGACAAGCTGCGTGATACTTCTGTCGGCACTGCCGGTGACGGACGCCCCGATATCACTGAAATCCAGTGAATCGTTGTGCGCAAAAATGTCATCCGCAATAATCGGTGCGCCGGAGGTATGGTTCATACATCACCTAAAATAACGCAAAATCAAATACAGGCAGGCTTTCGCCAGCTATAAAAAAGGCAAAACAAGCCTCATATGCACATATAGATAGAAACGGGCGGATCAGCGGTCGGTAATGTCCGCGTCTTCAAACGAGGCACCGCCGGAGGCCGGCATATCGCTGGCTACAGTTTCGGTGCCTTCTTCTTCGCCCATTTCCTCTTCGCTGATTTCTTCGTCAGCGCTGTCATCGTTGCCCATGACCCAGCTCTGTTGTTCGCCGGCCATCAGTTCTACAACCTCTTCTTCGGGCTGGTCGGGCTCAACGCGGCGCTGCAGGCCCTTGATGAGGGATTCCTGAAGCGTTTCAAGCTCGAGCTTTTCTTCCGCAATCTCGCGCAGCGCGACGACGGGGTTTTTATCGCGGTCGCGTTCGACCTGCAGCAGCGCGCCGGAACCAATCTCGCGCGCACGGCGCGCGGAAAGAAGAACCAGTTCGAACCGGTTCGGAACCTGCACCACACAATCTTCAACCGTAACGCGCGCCATGTTTTCCTCGTTTGTCAGTCATGCCTTGGAACGATCAGCAAGCTTTGCAGTTAACGTTAACCCGCAACACCTGCTCGTAGCTACCTATAAGCACGAGCAACCTGCCAAAATCAATATCCCGTCTTATGGGCCGGAAGCATACCCGCTTAATCCGGCGCTTGTAAAGCAAAACGGCCCACGAATTGGTTGCAAGCCGGTGCCTTTATTTGGTATGTCTGCCTCTTGTTGCAGTTAATATTTTGCTATAGATTTTTGCAATTGATTCGGGCACTTAGCCTTGCGCGACAGCCCGGATGGCGCTTTAGTGTATTTGGGTGTAGTCTGTAGAGACAGGCGTGTTTTTCAAGCAGGTCGCTATAGTTCAGCCCGTGTTTCAGGATCAGGAAAGGTCTTCGGATGATTTTCTATAAAGAAGAGCGTATGGCCCTTTTTATCGATGGCGCCAATCTGTACGCCGCAGCCCGTGGACTTGGGTTCGATATCGATTACAAGCGCTTGCTTGAACTCTTCGCCAACAAGGGCCGGCTTGTACGCGCCTTCTATTACACCGCGCTGGTGGAAAACGAAGAATACTCCCCGATCCGTCCGCTGGTCGATTGGCTCGATTACAACGGCTACACCATGGTCACGAAACCGACCAAGGAATTTACCGATGCATTCGGGCGCCGCAAGATCAAAGGCAACATGGATATCGAACTCGCGATCGACGTTATGGAAATGTCGGACGAGCTTGAGCATATCGTTATCTTTTCCGGCGACGGGGATTTCCGCCGTCTGGTCGAAGCCGTGCAGCGCAAGGGCGTACGCATCAGCGTCGTCAGCACCATGCGTTCGCAGCCGCCGATGGTGGCCGATGAACTGCGCCGCCAGGCCGATAACTTCATCGAACTCCAGGAACTCGCACCCTTCATCGCCCGCGCCACCCGCGAAGGCGGCCAGCAGGCCCCGGGCCAGCAGCCGATGAAGGAAGTCGCCCAGAACCTCGCCACCTCGCGGCAGGAAATGGAAGACGAAGACGGCGATGTCGAAGAGGTTGCGTAAGCGAACACCCACCCCATCTATAATGAAAAAGCCGCCCCTCGCAGGGCGGCTTTTTTATTATGCGAATTTTCTTAGCCCCGTTCGCGCATCACGCGGCTTTTTTCCCGCTGCCAATCGCGTTGCTTGATGGTTTCGCGCTTGTCACCCTTGGTCTTGCCCTTCGCAAGGCCAATCTCGACCTTCGCAATACCACGCTTGTTGAAATAGAGCGCGAGCGGAACCAACGTCATGCCATCGCGCGCGACCGCGCCCATAAGTTTTCCAATCTCGCGCTTATGCAGAAGCAACGGGCGCGGCCGCCGCGCATCATGCTGTAAATGGTCGCCTGCCTTGCCATAGGGCGCGACATACATATTGAAGATATGCATCTGCCCGCCCTTATCGCCCGCATACGCATCCTCGATGCTCGCCTGCCCCGCACGCAACGATTTGACCTCGGTGCCCGTCAGAATAATCCCGGCTTCGAACGTATCGGCAATGTGGTAATCGAAGCGCGCACGGCGGTTGAGCGCGATCGAGCGCCGCGCCTTCATGCGTTCTTCTTTTTTCTTGTCTGCCGTCATCGTTTCTGCCCGCATTGACTTGACGCGCCCCGCCGCACCCTATACGCACGAGGGAGGCCACGCCGGAACCCGCCCTAACTAACCATGATTGCCCGTTTTTTAACAGCCTGCCGCGCACACGTCATCCTTTTGGCGCTGATCCTGCTGGCTGTGGTATCCGTACCGCATACAGCATCGGCGCAGCAAAGCCTGAGCGATACCGACAAAAAGCATTATAAAGAAGCGTTTCGCGCGCTCGATCGCAAAAAGACCGGCGATGCGCTGGCCTTCGCCCGCCGCGCCAAGGACCAGACCCTGGCCGAGGTGATCAAGGCCGGGGCCCTTGGCCTGCCCGGCAACCCATTCAGTTTCGCCGATACCATCAGCTTCATCGAAACCCATGATGACTGGCCCGGGCTTGATGATATCCGCCGCATGGCCGAAGAAAAAATGCCCGATAGCTGGCCGGCGCAGCAAACGGTCAACTGGTTCACGGCGCACCCCGCCCTGACCATGAACGGTTTCTATCGCCATATGGATGCGCTTTTTGCCACCGGCCAGACCGCACAGGCCGCGTTGCTGATCCGCGGGCGGTGGACCGGCGGCAACTTCACCCGCGACGAATTGCGCGCCTTCCGCGCGCGGTTCAGCAGCACATTGCGCCCGCAAGACCATTGGGCCCGCACCGACCAGCTTATCTGGGATGAAGCCTACGATGCCGCCCGGCGCATGTATGATTTGATATCGACCGACCGGCAGGCGCTGGCCGAAGCACGCATCGCCTATGGAGAAATGGACCGCAATGCCGAGGCGCGCGCCGCACGCGTGCCGGGCAGCCTGCGCGACGACCCCGGATTGCTATACGAACGCTTGCGCTGGCTGCGCAACAAATCGCGCGACGACGAAGCGGTTCAGATACTTTTGCATCCGCCGTCCGATCTTGGCGTGCCGAAAAAATGGTGGGCCGAACGCCACATCATCATGCGCCGCATGATCGAGTTGCGCGATTTGCAAACCGCCTATCAGCTTACCCATAACCATGGGCAGACCGAAGGGCTGGCGCTGCAACAAGCCGAGTTCATGGCCGGGTGGCTCGCCTTGCGCTTCTTCAATAAGCCGGAGCATGCTGCCAAAAGCTTCTTGAACCTGTATAACGGTGTTTCCACGCCGGTTAGCAAATCGCGCGGCGCTTACTGGCTCGGCCGCACCTATGAATCGTTGCGCGATACCGCGACCGCGCGTCACTGGTACGATATCGCGGCAACGATGGGTACCACCTTCTACGGTCAGCTCGCGCTCGCGCGCCTGCATCCCGGCGGCATGCTCAAGATCGCAGAGCCAGACGTGCCGGAAGCCGCGCGCAGCGCCTTCAAGCGCGGCGTCACCGCCACGATTATATGGCAGCTGCAACAAATCGGGCAGAATGACCGTACGGAAAGGTTCATGATCGCGGCCGCATGGCACGCGACCGCACGCAACGATTACGCCCTGCTCGCCGAACTTGCGAAACGCATGGGCAAGCCGGAACTGATGGTCAAGGCGGCCAAGAAGGCGGCGGCCAAGAACTTTATTTTGCCCGTCAGCGGTTTTCCCGTTCTTGATAACAAGCTTCCATCCCGGCCCGAAGCCGCCCTGATCCATGCGATCATCAGGCAGGAAAGCATGTTCAAGGCAGACGCCGTCAGCCCCGCCGGCGCGCGCGGGCTCATGCAACTTATGCCGAGCACGGCGCGCATGGTCGGCAAGAAACAAGGTATCAAGGTTTCAAATACGACGCTGTTCGGCGAAAGCACCAACATACGGCTCGGCAGCGCCTATCTGGCGGAGCGGATCGATGGCTTCGGCGGTTCGCTGCCGCTGGCGATCGCGGCCTATAATGCGGGGCAGACCCGCGCACGCCAGTGGATCGAGACATTCGGCGATCCCCGCAGCCCGCGACTCGACCCCGTTGACTGGATCGAATTGATCCCCATCTATGAAACGCGGAACTATGTGCAGCGCGTGATCGAGAATCTGCAGATATACCGTGCAAGGCTGGGCGGCGGGCAGGCGGCGCTTGGAATCATGGACGATTTAAGACGGTAGCCAAGCCTGCCATAATTTTGCTAGGATTGGCCTGCAAGAGTGGGAGCCTGATATGAACGAGCTGCTGACCACATTAGCGCTGTTTACCACCTTTACCGCCATCGGCGCGGGGGTGATGTGTGTTCTTTGGCTGCAAAAGCTGCGCCGCGCACTCGCCAAAGCCCTGAACGAGGCCACCAACCAACAGATTCGTACAACCCAACGCCTCGCGGATGCCGTGAGCGCTGTGCAGCGCCAGCAAAAAATGTATGAACAACAACTGCACAACCTCGCGCAGGCCAATATGCGGCTGCGGCAGGAAGTTGTGGCGGTCGCACAGCGCGTCGAGCGCGGCGAAAGCGAAAACCGCGCCGACAACGGTTCGGACCGGATCCTGCACTAGGGCTCCGCGTGCAGCCGGGGTCTTGAATTCCCCGCAAACATACCCATATCCATCATACGCGCCGCAGACCAAACCTCCCACAGGCAATGGTGATCGATGCTTACAATCCGCCCCGCCGCTTCGCGCGGCCAAACGACCGCCGGCTGGCTCGATAGCCGGCACAGCTTTTCCTTTGCCGATTATTATGACCCCGATCATATGGGTTACCGCAGCTTGCGCGTCATCAATGACGACAGTATCAAGCCCGGCGCCGGGTTCCCCACGCACGGCCACCGCGATATGGAAATTGTCACCTTCGTGATGCAGGGCGCGCTTGCCCACAAAGACAGCCTCGGCAACGGCGCCAGCATCAGCCCGGGTGAAATCCAGCGCATGAGCGCGGGCACCGGCATTCGCCATAGCGAATTTAACCCAAGCAACGATAACCCCACCCGCCTGCTGCAAATCTGGATCATCCCCGAAGCGCAGGGCACGGAACCGGGCTATGAACAGAAGCATTATGACAAAACCACAACCAGCGGTCGCTTCGGGCTGATCGGTTCCCGCGACGGGCGCGATGGTTCCGTGCAAATCAGACAGGATGTAAACCTGTATTGCGCCCATTTGCCGGCGGGAATCACTGCCAGCTTCGCGCTGCCGAAGGACCGTTTTGGCTGGCTGCAGGTCGCGGAGGGTACAATTTCGGCGAATGAGCAAGAATTAACGGACGGCGATGGCGCATCATGGAATGACCCGGCATCAATTACTTTCAAGGCCAAGAGCGATTCCACTATCCTCTTGTTCGACCTTGCGTAAGTATTTTTTGGAAATAACTGCGCACAATTCCGGTCAAATTTTATCTAAGATTTCTGTAAGTAAAACAATGGGTTAAAGCGGTTTTTTTTAGCCGGAATTCACCTGTTGTTAAGCATGCCAATGCTATTCCTGAATGTACGGAAGGCATTACGACGAAGGCCATTTTTTAAAGATTTGGATAGAACGATGAAACAGGATCGCCTCCTCCAGCTCGCACGCAACGCCCTCATGGTCGCCGGCCATGAAATGGGCAAGGAAGGCGATCATTGGCCCGTGATCAAGGCCACCATCGCCGGCATCACCAAGGATTACGAAGAACTGCAGATCGAGCGCGCCGTGAGCGCCGAGCTTGAAGAACACATGGGCGATATCGTCTGCGAATACGAGGAAATGCTCGCAAGCTGCGACAACCCTGCGCTGCGCGCCGAACTGGAGCCCGTCGTGCGCGAGATGCGCGATGTGTATGAAGCGAATTTTGCCCCCGTCGATCACAGCAAGATCGGCAGCCCCGAAGACAAGGATGCCCCGGGCTTCGTGCCGTGGCGCAGCGCCGGTCATATCATCAAGAGCTTGATGGAGAAGAACTGATGCAGACCCATGAAACGAGCAACGGTTTTCCGACCGAAGTTGATCTTATCAACGAATTGGCCGGGTTCCCCGAAGACGTGGTGAACGAGAAGCGCGCGCGCCGCAAGGGCGGCCGCGATTCACTCGGTCACTTCAGCAAACTCGCCCGTACGGTAGCGGTGATGGCGAAGCGCCACGGCGCCAAGGCGGTGATGGCCAAGGCCAACAACCTGATGAACCGCGTCAGTCAACTGGTCAAGGCCGTGACGCAGCCGACGAAAACCGCAGCCAATGTCGCGTCCGCCCGGCCCGCAGCCGCGGCACGGGCAAGCTTCAATCCATCGCCCCGACCGAATTAGCGCGCAACAGATCCCATCATGTTCCCCTGCATGATGGCACCCCCGAAGCCCGGATGGCCGCAACCATCCGGGCTTTTTTCTGTGGCCCGCACACCGGCCATGGTTGACGCTGGCAGCCGGTTGCGCCTATGCGTTATGGAACCAACCTTTGAACTGACGGTTCCCGCCCGTGCCCGAAATAATCGCCCCGGTCATTAGCGCCCTTCTTGGCCTTCTCAGCGCCTGCTTCGCCGGGCATTGGGGCTGGCGCATGGCCGACCGGCTGCCGGGAGAACCGGCCTGGCCGCAATGCGCCTATTGCCAGCGCGCCGCAAGGTGGTGGGAATTGCTGCCGGTGCTCGGTTGGCTGATCCGGCGCAAGCCGCTCGCGCTTGTTTGCCCCTGCGGCCAGCGCGGCATGCAGTGGATGCAACCGGCGATGGAGATCATGGGCATGCTGCTTGGGCTCTATGCCGGGCTGATGTTCGGCTGGTCGTGGGCGATGGTATGGCTCAGCCTCTGTTTCGGTATTTTGCCCGCGATTGCGCTGATCGACCTTTATTTCGGCATCATCCCCGATATGCTCAACATCGCGCTCGCTGTGCTCGGGCTCGCATGGCTTCTTGCGGGCGGCGGGGAGCTGACGACCGGCCTCGCGATCGCCGGGATCATGCTGATGTTCGCGCTCGCGCTCGCGCTCGGTTACAGCAAGCTGCGCGGCAAGGATATGCTCGGCTTCGGTGACGTGAAGTTCTTCGGCGCCGCCGGGCTTTGGCTGCAGCCCGAATTGCTGCCCTGGTTCCTGATCATCGCGGGCGCGCTCGGCGCCGTGGGCGGCCTGTTGTGGCAGCGTGCGGGCGGCGGGGAGCAATCCCCCTTCGCCCCCGCCATGGTGATTGCCTTCGCCGGGTGCCTGATGCATCAGGTCGCAATGGCCGCTTTTGCCTGAACCCCAGAAAACGCTGGCCTGATTCCCGCGGACGGATTACTCATAGTCCATGCATTTCGCCCGCGCCCTCTTTACCGTGAGCAGCCTGACGATGGGCAGCCGCGTCGCCGGTTTTATCCGCGACGTGGTAACCGCCGCGCTGCTCGGCGCCGGGCCGATGGCGGACGCCTTCTTCGTCGCGCAACGCCTGCCCAACCTGTTCCGCAACCTGTTCGCCGAAGGCGCCTTCAACGCATCCTTCGTACCGCTTTATACATCCGAACAACAAAAGAACGGTGCGTCACAAGCACAGCATTTCGCGGGCGAAGCGCTGGCGATGATGTTGCTGATCCTTATTCCCTTTACCGCCATCGTCATCTTCGGCATGCCATGGATCATGTACGGGCTTGCGCCCGGTTTCGCCGACGATCCGGAAAAATATCACCTCGCGGTCAGTTTCAGCCAGATCACCTTCCCCTACCTGCTGCTGATTTCGTTGACCGCGCTTCAAACCGGCGTGCTGAATGCGGACGGCAAGTTCGCGCCCGGCGCGGCAGCGCCCATTCTCTTCAACATCATTATGGTGATCGGCCTCTTCATGGCCGCGTTGTTTGGCTGGCACCCGGGCTATACGCTGGCAATTTCCGTCACAATCGCAGGCGCGGTGCAGTGCGTGTGGCTTTGGGCGTTTTGCCGCCGCTATAAAACCTTTATCCCGCTTTTGTGGCCGCAATTGTCGCAGCGCGTGCGCTTGCTGTTCAAGCGCATTGGCCCCGGGGCGCTTGGCGCGGGTGCGGCGCAGATCAACCTGCTGGTTTCCACCATCCTCGCTTCGCTGCTGCCTTCGGGCGCGGTTTCATACCTGTTCTATGCCGACCGGCTCAATTCGCTGCCGCAAGGCGTGATCGGCGTCGCGGTCGCGACCGCGCTGCTGCCCATCCTTTCGCGCCATGTCGAAGCGGGCAACGAAGGCGCGGCGCGCCATTATTTCAGCCGCGGAATCGAAATTTCTCTGGCCATCGGCCTGCCCGCCGCCATCGGGCTGATGCTGGCGGCGGAGCCGATCATTCGCACCCTGTTCGAACATGGCGCGTTTTCGGCGGATGATACGCGCGGCACTTCGCAGGCGCTGATGGCATACGCCATCGGCATCCCCGCTTTTCTGCTGGTGAAGGTTTTAAGCGCTTCACTGTTCGCGCGGCACGATACCGCGACGCCGGTGAAGGTCGCGATCGTGGCCGTGATCAGCAACATCGTGCTGACTCTTCTGCTGCTGGAACCGTTGCAGCATGTCGGCATTGCGCTCGCGAACGGCATTGCAACATGGATCAATGCCGTTCTGCTTTATTACTTCCTGCACAAAAGCGGGCGCGTGCTGGCGGACGAACAGCTGAAAAAACGCCTGCCGCGGCTCGTGCTGTGCTCGGCTATCCTGGCGGGAATCGTGTACGGGCTTGATTTTCTGCTGGCGGATTATTTCGTCGCCGACAAGCTGATGCAGGAAGTTGTCGCACTGACCGTTCTGCTGGGCGTTTCCGTGCTGGCTTTCGCGGCACTGGTGCAAGCCACGGGCGCCTGGCGCTGGCAGGATATGGTCACTATCCTGCGCCGCAAAAGCGACAGCCCCGCAGCCGATAGTGACAACCTGCCGCCAGCCTGATATTCAGGGCTATCAATCGCGGAGCCTTCCATGACACGGCGTATCCTTTCCGGCATGCAACCGACCGGCAGCCTGCACCTCGGTAATTACCTTGGCGCGCTGCGCAACTGGGTCGCGCTGCAGGCGGATTTTGAATGCTTCTATTGCGTGGTCGATCTGCACGCAATCACCACGCCGCAAGACCCCGCCGCGCTGCGCGAAGCCATCCATACCACCGCCGCCGCCTATATCGCCGCCGGGGTCGATCCGGCCAAAAGCACGCTGTTCGCGCAAAGCGCCGTGCCCGGCCATGCCGAACTGGCCTGGATTTTATCGAACCATACGCCGCTCGGCTGGCTCGACCGTATGACGCAGTTCAAGGAAAAGAAAAAACGGAACCACGATCAGGAATTGCTCGGGCTCTATTCCTACCCCGTGCTGATGGCGGCGGACATTCTGGTTTACAAAGCCACGCATGTGCCGGTGGGCGAAGACCAGAAACAGCATCTGGAACTGGCGCGCGATCTCGCGGGCGCCTTCAACCGCCAGTACGGCAACGAATACTTCCCGCTGCCGGAACCGCAGATACTGGGCGAAGCGACGCGCGTGATGTCGCTGCGCGACGGCACGAAGAAAATGAGCAAATCGGACGAAAGCGATTATTCGCGCATCACTCTCACCGACGATGCCGATGCCATCGCGCTCAAGATCAAGCGCGCCAAGACCGACCCCGAACCGCTGCCCGCCGACCTGAAAGCGCTTGAGGCACGGCCGGAGGCCGATAACCTCGTGACCATCTATGCCGCACTGGCAGGTGTTACGCGCACCGAAGCCATGGGGCAGTTTGCGGGGCAGCAATTCTCGGCCTTCAAGAACGCGCTGACCGAAACGGCGGTCGCGAAAATTGCCCCCATCACTGCACGTATGCGTGAATTGCTGGCCGACAGAGCGGAGCTTGATAAAATGCTGGCAAAGGGCGCGGAAAAAGCGGGCGCACTGGCCGAAAAACATATCGCCGAGGTTAAGGATATCGTCGGTCTGTGGAAGCCGGGCCGCTAGGCTATTGCACCAAACAAATCGCTGAAATCAGGCTGCCGGTTTTCCCCCCGCCCTGCTGCGTTGTACGGCGGTAGCTGAAGAACCGCTCCGGTTCCTTATGCGTATCGGCGGGCGAAGTGCTGACAATCACCACGCCCAGCGCCCGCAACCGGGCGATACAGAAACCCGGAAGATCGAACATATAGTGGCCCGAGCGAAACGCGGGGCGGAAGAATTTTTCATTTTCTTCACCAAGCGCCATGAAGGGCGCGGGGAATTCCGGGCCCACTTCATAGCTATTCTGCCATATACAGGGGCCGATGGCGCCGACGATGCGCCCCGGCCGCGCGCCAAGCGCGCCCATGGCTTCCACCGTGTTTTCGATCACCCCCGCCACCGCGCCGCGCCAGCCGGCATGCGCCGCGCCGATCACGCCCGCGCCGCTATCGGCCAGCAAAACCGGCACGCAATCCGCCGTAAGGATACCGAGCGCGATGCCCGGTTGCGCCGTTACCATAGCGTCCGCTTCCGGCCGTTCCGCCGGGGCCCATGGTTTTTCGACCGCCACGACCATGGGCGAATGAATCTGGTAGCAGCTAAGAAGCTTTGCGGGCTCAACCCCGAGCGTCGTGGCCACGCGGCGGCGATTTTCTTCCACGCGCGTAACATCATCGCCGCTTTTCCAGCCATTGTTGAGCGAAGCGTAAACCCCTTCGCTCACGCCGCCTTCGCGCGTGAAGAACCCGTGGCGGATATTTTCCAGTGCGGCAAAATCGGGCGAACGGAGCGGCTGCAAGGTCATGAGATCGGATCGAACCCCGGCAAATGCGGCATGGCGGCATCGGCGATGCCCAGAACCTTGAAAAGCACGCCCATCTGCGACGGGCTCACAAGCCGGTGCAGCGCGACCTCTATCTCCTCGCGCTGCTCGTTACTGGCCTGCACCCAAAGCTGCTTGGCGCGCACTTCCACGCCCAATTGGTGCAGGAACATGCCCTGGCTGACCATGCCGCGCACCTGCGCCCCGCCGGCATCGACCGCGCGGCGCAACGCGGCGAAATCCACATGCGCGGTCAGGTCGGCATCGCCCAGCCGCTCGAACGGCGAAATTACCTCGTGATTGGCCTGCGCCTGAAAGGTGTTGCGGCCAGGCGGCTCGCTGTAGCCGTAATCGACGAACAGCCCTGCGCCGCGATGCGTGGCGATATGGTGCGAAAGCTTGCGCAAAACATCCTGGGCAACGGGATTGATCTCGATCACCGTGCCGAGCTTGGTGATCTTGCGGCCCTGAAGCAGCAGCGTGGTCGCCTCGTCCGGCTGCATCAACGCAAAGCAAAGCTCGCCGCCCTCATATGCGATCACGCGTTCGGACCAGCCTTCATCCGTCAGCTCGAATTGGCGGATCGGCAGACTATCAAAGAATTCATTGGCCATCACGCAAAGCGGCAGTGCGGGAATTTCTTCAAGGTCATCGATCCAGCGCGGGTTGTAGCCACCTAGCTTCTCGGTCTGCATCGCGCGCAGCGTTTCGTTGCTATCGAGCAGGAAAAGCTGCATCGCAGCGGCAAAGCCCGGCATACGCGAAGCGGCGCGCAACATGTCTTCCATCATCGTGCCGCGCCCCGGGCCAAGCTCAAGCAGCACGAACGGATCCGGTCGTCCGCACTTTTCCCATGCATTGGCGAACCACAGGCCTATCAGCTCCCCGAACATCTGGCTGATTTCCGGCGCGGTGATGAAATCGCCCCGCTTCCCGATCGGATCGTGCTTGCGGTAATACCCGTATTCAGGATGCTGGAGCACCAGCTCCATGAATTGTGCGATGGTGATATAGCCCTGCGCCGCGATCATGCGCTTGATGATGGGTGCCAGCGCCATTCCTATGCACCCCGGATTTTCCGCGCCGCCTTGCCGCGCGCATAAAGCACAAGCCCTGCCCCGACCACCAGCATCGGCATGCACAGATATTGCCCCATGGTCAGCCCGCCCGCCAGATAGCCCAACTGCACATCGGGTTCGCGGAAGAATTCGACCGAAAAGCGGAACAGCCCGTAGCCGGCAAGGAAAACGCCGCTCAGCGTGCCCGGCCGTTGCCGCACCGCCGGCATGCGCGCAAGAAAGAAAAGAATTGTGAAAAGCAGAACGCCTTCAAGCGCGGCTTCATAAAACTGGCTCGGATGCCTCGGCATATCCCCGCCGCGCGGAAACACAACGCCCCACGGCACATCCGTCACGCGGCCGAACAGCTCGGCATTCACGAAATTGGCAATGCGGCCGAAGAAAAGCCCGATCGGCACCGCGCAGCAGATCAGATCGCCGAACGCAAGGATAGAAAATTTCCGGATACAAGAGAAAATGATGATAGCGGCGATCACGCCCGCCGCGCCGCCATGAAACGACATGCCGCCATGCCATACCTGCAGGATATCAAGCGGGTTCTGCAAAAAATAATCGAATTGGTAAAAAAGCACATAGCCCGCGCGCCCGCCGATGATAACACCGAGCACGGCCCAAACGAGGAAATCATCGTAATCTTGCGGGCCGGGCGGCGCCTTGTTCTTTGCCGCCAGCGCCATGCAATAGCGCCAGCCCAGCAAGAACCCGGCCAGATAGGCCAGTGCATACCAGCGGATCACAATCGGGCCCGCTTCGAAGGCAACGGGGTCTAGTGGCGGAAAAAGAATGGCGAGCATTTGCAAACTTCATGGGCCAAGGTTAAAAACTGATTCCCTAGTCATACGTCATTCCCGCCCATGCGGAAACGAGGAAAAAACCATGCCCAAGCGCGAAATAATCGAAGATATCGGCCAGCTTCTGGCCGGGCTTTTGCAGCGGGATGGGCTGCGCGCCGGTTTGCGCGCAAAAGCGAAGGGCCGTGCCGAACTTCTTGCCAAGCGGCTCGATCTTGTAACGCAGGCGGAATACGCGCCCTTGCGCGCAATGATAGCGGCGGCGCGCACGCGGCAGGAAGAAATTGCGACGCGGCTGGCGCGCGTCGAAAAGCATCTTGGTATCGCTGTCAAGCCCAAGGTTAACAAAAGTAAAGAATCCACAAGCGTTAAAATTCGTAAAAGCAAAAAAACTGCACGCAAACGCCGCGCCTGACGCGGACGATGACTCTGATTTGACTCATAATTTTGAGTCTTTTGAATCACTTATTCATCGCAGCATGAGTCACTTGGCGGTTACGCATAGTGTGACTCAAACAACACGTACTCGTTGCCATAGAGTTTTCTTGAATCGCAATGTCTTGCTTGGGGACTCCTGCGCTGATACTTGAGATAGGGTGTGTTCAAACAAGGGTCATGCAAATGTCGCTGCTCACAACGACCGAAGCCGCAACCTTCCATAATCCGCTCGACGTGATCGAAGAAATCGTGGTCGCCAACGAATGGCTGTTCGAGCGTTCAGGCGATGACGAGATGGTCGTCGAACTCGCGGGCCGCTGGTGCCATTACCGCATGTTCTTTGTGTGGCAGCGGGAAATCTCGGCGCTGCAGTTTTCGTGCCAATTCGATCTCAAGGTGCCGACCAACAAGCGCACCGGCGTCAACGATCTTCTGGCCGCCATGAACACCAAGCTCTGGCTCGGCCATTTCGAGCTGTGCCCGGAAGACGCCAGCCCCATGTTCCGCCACACGCTGCTGTTCCGCGGCGCCAAAAGCTCGAGCGTGGAAATGCTGGAAGACCTTGTTGAAATCGCGCTCACGGAAAGCGAACGCTTCTACCCCGCGTTCCAGTTCGTGATCTGGGGCGGCAAGGATTCGGGCCAGGCGCTCACGGCCGCGATGATCGACACCGCCGGCCAGGCCTAAGAAAAAACCCATAAATTGCCCTTCGCGCAAAGCCGCCAATCCGGCTATCATGCGGGCATGAGCAAACTCCTCCTTGCCGGATGCGGCACCATGGGCGGCGCGCTGTTGAATGGCTGGCTGAAGGCCGGGCTTTCACGCGAAATCGTCGTCATAGAACCCAACAGGGGCGCGCTGGCCGATCATGCCGCCGTCAACTGGCTGGCGGATGCCGCACAAATCCCCGCCGGTTTCACGCCCGATGCCGTTGTGCTTGCTGTAAAACCACAAGTGATGGACAGCGTGCTTGCGGCCTATACGAGCCTTGCGGGCAAAAGCCTGTTCCTTTCCATCGCTGCGGGGCGGACGCTGGCTTCCTATACGAAAATTCTGGGCAAAAACGCCGCCATCGTGCGGGCGATGCCCAACCTGCCCGCCAGCATCGGCATGGGCGCCAGCGCAGGGCTCGCGAACACGCAAACCAGCCCGGCACAGCGCGCGCTGGCGGAAAAGATCCTCGGCGTTGTGGGGGATTTCGCCTGGGTCGAGGATGAATCCCTGATCGATATCGTCACCGCGCTTTCCGGAAGCGGCCCGGCCTATGTTTTTATGCTGGTCGAAGCGATGGCGGCGGCGGGGGAAAAGCTTGGTTTGCCGCCCGGTCTTTCCATGCGTCTCGCGCGGCAAACGGTTGTAGGGACCGGTGCGTTCCTGCAAAGCGCAAAACACAGCACGGCCGAGTTGTGCGACGACATGACCCGCATCAAGGGCACAACCGAAGCGGGCGTGAACCAGCTTATGGCCGACGAAACGTTCGCAAAACTTATATTCAAGGCGATCGAGGCCGCTTCAAAACGCAGCCGCGAGCTGGCACAATAGGAAGATGAAAAAAGCCCGTAGCAATAACCGGAATAACGGCGACGACCGGCTTTTTAAAACCGTGCTCGCGCTCGCGGCAAGGCATGGCTGGGCAGCGCTGACCATGGCACAGATCGCGCGCGCCGCAAAAACCAGTACGGCAAAACTGAAGCAGCGTTTTCCCGGGAAAGCCGATCTGCTCCGGGCCATCATTGGCCACTTCGATACCATGATGTGCAAGGGCAAGGCCGAAGGCGATACCATGCGCGACCGGCTGTTCGATATATTGATGCGTCGGTTCGAATTGATGCAGCCGCACCGCACGGGCATCACCCGTATTATGGATGAGGCACGCGAAGACCCTTCCCTGCTTTGCACCATTGCGCCCGCGCTGCGCGGAACCGTGCTTGCCGCGCTGCGGGCCGCCGGTGAAGGCGGGAACGGCACGATTAAAGGCAAGCTGGGCAGCGAGACGAAAGCGGCGGGGCTTGGCATGGTGTGTCTGTATGCCGGGTTTGCATGGCACAACGATACCAGCCGCGACCTTGCAAAAACCATGGCTGCGCTTGATCGCGGGCTCGGCTATGCCGAAGCGGGCATGAAATTCCTTGCCCGCAAAACCGCCCGAACCAGCCATTAACCAACATGCTTTCGGAGCTTTACAGCACACCTGTTTGTGCCTAGCCTTTCGTGCATATTCTATTTTCTCGTGTACATAAGCTTTCAGTTAGGGGGCGAATATGTCCGAATATTTGCAAGATCGCGGTGTCAGCCTTTTTGATCCAAGCTATGCCCTTGTCGCACAGCCGGTTGACCCGGCAATCGTCGCAAGCAGGGCGGCCAAGGCGGCGACGGGAAAAGAAATTTTGGCAACGTCCAGAATGCAAGCCTTGATGGCCATAGTTGACCGGATTGCCGCCAGTGCCAACATCACAACCGAATATATTGCCTTTGCCGAAGGCATGACTGTTCAGATTCAAAACGATAAACCGGCTGTCAGGCTCGTCGCGCAGCTTGCGGACGGCAGCCCGTTCATAACCACGCGGGTTTCTCTGCATGGCGCGCCAGAGGAAATCAGAACAGCCGTAACGAAGGCCACCCAACAAATTGCAACGACAAGAAGCCGTATGGTGGCAGAGGCGGCGGAATGGAAAAGCCGCCCGGTCGTGCCATCGGGCGATGGCTTCCGCCGCAGCGGCCCGGGCGGCTAGCCGACCGCGACCGGGCAAGGCTGCATACGCCCGCCCAGCCGCAATTCTTAAAATCTGGGTGACAAGAAGCGTGCACATGCCTATAAATGGGACGCGCTGCTCCTCCCTATGGAAAGGCCCTCCCAGATGGCAAAAACCACCAAGAACCCGTTTTTCGAAACCGACTTCAGCAAATTCATGGACGTCAGCAAGATGATGTCCGACTTCAAGATGCCCGATATGGGCTTTGAGGCCGTGATGGCCGCGCAACGCAAGAATGTCGAAGCGCTTGCCGCCGCCAACCAGCTGGCGTTCGAAGGCTTTCAGGCGCTCGCACGCCGCCAAAGCGAGATGGTGCGCGAAACCGTGCAAGAAACATCCTCGCTTATGAACGACGCCATGGGCAGCGGCGCGCCCGAAGACAAAATGACGCGGCAGGCCGATCTCGCGAAGCAGACGCTGGAAAAATCGCTCAACAACATCAAGGAACTTTCGGAGCTTCTCGCCAAGGCGAACTACGAAGCGGTCGAAGTTCTCAGCAACCGCATGCGCGAAGGCCTTGAAGAAATGCGCGGCCTCGTCGATGAAGCGCAGAAGGCTCAGACAAAAGAATAAGCCGTGACCATCGCGTGGCAGGATTTCGAGCGCGTCGATATCCGCGTCGGCACCATCGTGAAGGCGGAGCCCTTCCCCGAAGCGCGCAAGCCTGCCTATAAGCTGGTTATCGATTTCGGGCCGGAAATCGGCACCCGGCGCAGCTCAGCCCAGATCACCAGGCATTACACGCCTGAAAGCCTTACGGGACGCCAGGTTTGCGCCGTGGTGAACTTTCCGCCCAAGCAGATCGGGCCCTTTATGTCGGAATGCCTGACGCTCGGGATGCCGGACGAAAACGGTGAGGTCGTGCTGATCGCGCCGACACAAAACGTCCCGAATGGCGGAAAACTGTTCTAAACCGGCAACCTTACATGCGCGCGCAGACCGCCGAGCGCGCTGTCTTCCAGCAACACATCGCCGCCGTGAAAACGCGCAATGTCACGCGCGATCGTAAGCCCGAGCCCGACGCTGCCCGCCGTAGTGTTGCGCGATTCATCAAGCCGCACGAACGGCCGGAACACCTCTTCCCGCTGTTCGGGCGCCACGCCGGGGCCATCATCATCAATGTAGATATCGATCACGTTCGTGCGCACACCGACAGTGATAACAACCTGTTTCGCGTGATGCGCGGCGTTGTTCACGAGATTGCCGATGCAGCGCTTCATCGCCTGCCGCCGCATGGACAGCGTGACCGGCTGCGGCATTTCCAGCGATACATCGGGGTTGTAACGGCGGGCGGCGGCCACAATTTCATTCAGCAGTTTCTCCACATCGACCTGCGTAACCTGCTCGGCTTCCTCGCCGCGGGCAAAAGCGAGATAGGCCTCGACCATCGCTTCCATCTCGGCGATATCGGCGCGCAGTTCGGCCAATTCGGGAGAATCCCGCATCAATTCCAGTTGCAGTTTCATGCGCGTTAATGGCGTGCGCAGATCGTGCGAAACGCCGGAAAGCATGGCGGTGCGCTGCGTGATCTGGCGACGCAGACGGTCGCGCATCATCAGCAAAGCGGCGGAAGCCTGCCGCACCTCGATCGCGCCTTCGGGCTTGAAATAGGGCACATCGCGGCCCTTGCCGAATTCCTCCGCCGCGTCGGCCAGCCGCCTGATCGGCCGGATCTGGTTGCGCATAAACACAAGCGCAATGATGGAAAGCAGGATGGAGGAACCGATCATCCAGCTGATAAAAACCGCGGTCGTCGGCGTATAGACGCGCCGCTCGGGCGAAAGCACAACCAAAAGCCCGCTCGGCATGCCTATACGCATGGCGATGGTTTCGGGTGCCGCGTTCATATCGATCGTAAACCCATAGCTGATGCGGTCATGCAGCGCGACCGCGAGCATATCCTTGATCGCCTGCTGGCCGCTATTTCGTTCGGGCGGCAACGGTTCGCCCGGCTTGAAGACGACCGAAAGGTCCATCTTATCCTGCGCCAGCCGCACCAGCCTATCCATCTGCGCCTGCCCCGGCTTGTCTTCGATCATATCGACAAGCAAGCCGACATCGCCCGCCACCGCATAGGTCAGACGGTGGGTCATGGTTTGCCAGTGGCGGTCGAAAAAGACGTAAGTGGCGGCCACTTGCGAAAGGATCACGGGCGTGACGATGATCATCAGCGTCCGCCCGAACAGCGTACGCGGCAGGAAGCGCTTGATCAGCCGCACGAAAAGCGGCTTCTGGATATAGGTGCCGCGCGGTTCGTTCATGCGTTATTGTCCGGTACAAGCATATACCCTTCGCCGCGCACCGTGATCAGGTAGCGCGGATTTTTCGGGTCGTTTTCGATCTTGCGGCGCAGGCGCGTGACCTGCACGTCGATGGTGCGATCGTTCACCGTGATCTTGCCGCGCTCGGCCAATTGCTCGCGGCTCACAACTTCGCCCGGCACGGCGGCAAGCACGCGCAGCAAGCGGCCCTCCATATCGGTAAGGCCGATTTGCTCCTTGCCCGCACGCAACTCGTCCCGCGCGATATCGAACAGCCATTTACCCAAGCGCACTTCCGCCTGCGTTTGCTGGGGCTTTTGCACGCGGCGCAAAATGGCATTGATGCGAAGTAACAGCTCGCGCGGCTCGAACGGCTTGGGCAGGTAATCGTCCGCCCCCACTTCAAGCCCGGCAATACGGTCGCCCGCTTCC
Source organism: Alphaproteobacteria bacterium (assembly GCA_016124955.1). Lineage (NCBI taxonomy): Bacteria > Pseudomonadati > Pseudomonadota > Alphaproteobacteria > Alphaproteobacteria bacterium. Next base: position 117,784 of record WGMR01000002.1, read on the forward strand.
CCCCGCGCGGTCAGCAGCAGCACGGGTAATTTCTGCGCAATATCGCTTTCGGGCGCGCGCAGGCTTTTTGTAAGATCGAGCCCGCTTTCGCCCGGCATCATGATATCGAGCACAATAAGATCGAACCCGAAGTGATGCAGCTTGTGCCGCGCATCCTTGGCGTTGTTGGCGGTGGTGACCAGAAAGCCCTGGTCTGCAAGATAGCGCCGCAATAATTCGCGCAAACGGTCATCGTCATCGACGACCAGAATGTGCGGTTTTTCTGCATGGTTTTCGGGCATTTACGTCACATCTCCCTGCGGCGCAAACCTAGCAGATAAATATGTGGCGCGAAAAGGCTTGACGGAACGGGGCCGCTTTCTGCTAAATGGCCGCCCTATCGGCCAGGATACGGGTGTTTAGCTCAGCGGGAGAGCACTACCTTCACACGGTAGGGGTCGTAGGTTCAATCCCTACAACACCCACCATCCACCGGCACGCATATGACGAAAAAACACCTTACAACCGCCCTGACGCCCGAACTGTATTGCAGCGATTTCGGCGCCAGCCTAGCATTCTATACGCAGGTTCTTGGCTTCACGGTCCAGTACAAGCGCGACGAGCACGGCTTCGCCATGCTGGAGCGGCAAGGTGCGCGCATCATGATCGAGCAACTCGCACAAGGCGAAAGGACATGGCTGACCGGCCCGCTTGAACAGCCTTACGGGCGCGGCATGAATTTCCAGATCGAAACAGACAGGATTGATGAACTTTTTGCCCATGCCCGGAAATGCAGCGCGGCTATTTTCCTTCCGATCGAGGAACGATGGTATCGCCGTGACGATACATACCTCGGCAACAGGCAATTCCTTGTACAGGATCCGGACGGCTATCTGCTGCGTTTCTTCGAAGATTTAGGCGAACGCGCCGAACCGCCGGGCCTTGGCGAGGCGAAATAACGCGGCTAGCATAGCCGTGTGACCGACGAATCTGCAGATAACGCCGAACCGGCCGCGCCGCAGCCGGAAAGCGCGCACCCCGCCGCCGCAACGCAAAGCGATGCGCCGCCGCCGCGCCGTGCCGGTTTTGGCCGGCGGCTCGGGCGCATGATCGGCGGGCTTTTTATTGTCGGCATCATCGTCATCCCCGTTCTGTTCGCCACGCTCATTTTTGCCCCCGGCCCGCTGGAAAGCGAAAAGACCGTGGTGATCGAACGCGGTTCAAGCACAGGCAGCATCGGCGTACAGCTCGCGAATGCAGGCGTGATCGACCAACCTATGTTGTTCTATATCGCCGTGCGGCTTGCGCACCCGGGCGGGCTGCAGGCAGGGGAATATAAATTCAAGGCAAGCGCCAACCTTTCTTCCATCATCTACAAGCTGCACAAGGGCCGCACGGAAGTGCGCACGCTCACCATCCCCGAAGGCCACACGGTGGCCGAGATTATAGAACAGCTGCGTGACGAACCGACGCTCGGCGGCCTTATCACACAAACGCCGCCGGAAGGTTCGCTGTTGCCTGAAACATACCGCTATGCCTATGGCGACGGGCGCAACGAATTCATGCAGCGCATGCGCGACCACATGGAAAAAACGCTGGCCGAGCTTTGGCGCATGCGCGACCCGGCGACACCGCTTAAATCGCCCGAAGAGGCGCTGATCATGGCCTCGATCGTCGAAAAGGAAACCGGCGTGGCCCCTGAACGCGCGCGCGTGGCCGGCGTGTTCATAAACCGGCTGAAGCGCGGCATGCCGCTGCAATCGGACCCGACCGTGATTTACGCGCTGACACGGGGCCAAAAGCCGCTCGATCGCGGCCTGACGCGCGCCGATCTCGCTTTCGCCTCTCCCTACAATACCTACGTAACGCCAGGCCTGCCGCCCGGCCCCATCGCCAACCCCGGCCGGGCCGCATTGGAAGCGACGCTGCGCCCGGAACGGCACAACTATCTCTATTTCGTGGCGGACGGCAGCGGCGGGCACGCCTTTTCGGAAACGCTGGGCGGACACAACGATAATGTAGCGAACTGGCGCAAGATCAGCGCCGCGGCGCGCAAAAAGGCGAAGCCGTAATCAGGCTGCCGCTTGCTTGGCCCAGCCGTTATCGCCTTGCTGCCAGTAACTGAGCGTGAAGCCCTTTTCCTTGCATTCCTGCCAGCGCTGGCGCGCGGCGGCGACCGCCTCTTCGTTTTCGCCGTCAAAGATATCGCATACGCGCTCGTAATCGCCTTGCTGCTGCGAAACCGCGCCATCGGTCAGGAACAGAACCTGCGCACCGTTCGGCCTTTCATCGCTTTCCGTCAACCAAATGGGCTGCAGCGCCGCTTCGCCGTCCCTGGCGCTGCCGTGCGGCAAAAAACTGTCGCGACCGGAAACCCACAAATGCCTGTTTAGCGATTCAACCCGTTCCGGGGAAGACGCCATCACAACCGCCTTCCAGCCGCGTTCGCGCGTTTTTTCCAGCAAGGCGGGCAGAACCTCTTCAACGTTGTTGCGCGTCAGATGATAGAAATGCACCTCGGTCATTTTTCGGCCCGCGCCGCCACGAATTCGTGCAACAGACGCACCCCGTAGGCCGAAGCCCCCTTGGCCGCCGTGGGCCGCGCCGCCTTGAGCCATGCCATACCCGCGATATCGAGATGCGCCCAATTGACACTCTTTTTGATAAAGCGCTGAATGAATTGTGCGGCGACGATGCTGCCCGCCTTGCCCGCCCCGATATTTTGCATATCGGCCGCGTCGCAATTCAGATCACGGTCATAGGCATCGCCAAGCGGAAGCCGCCACAGCTTTTCATCCACCGCCTTGCCCGCCTTCGTCAAATCTTCCGACAAGGCATCGTCATTGCTGAACAGGCCGGCATATTCGTCGCCGAAAGTCACGAGGATCGCACCCGTAAGCGTCGCCAGATCAACAATTGTATGTGCCTTATGGTGCACCTGCGCGTACCAGACGGCATCCGCAAGCACCAGCCTGCCTTCCGCGTCCGTATTCAGAACCTCGATCGTCTGGCCCGACATCGATTTCACGATATCCCCTGGGCGCTGCGCGTTGCCGTCCGGCATATTTTCGACCAGGCCGACAATGCCGACCACGTTCGCTTTCACCTTGTTGGCGGCAATCGCCTTCATCGCGCCGATCACGGCGCCCGCACCGGCCATATCCCACTTCATATCGCCCATGCCCGGCGGGGGCTTAAGCGAAATGCCGCCGGTATCGAAGGTTACGCCCTTGCCCACAAGCGCCAGCGGCTGCTTGTTTTTGGCGCGCGGCGCGCCTTCCCAGACCATGCTGACGAGCCGCGGCGGGCGCACGCTGCCCTGCGCGACGCCCAGCAACGCCCCCATACCAAGCTTTGCCATCTGCTTTTCATTGAGCACTTCCACCTTCACGCCGAATTCCTTCAGCGTCCGGCATACGGCCGCCATACTTTCGGGGTATATGACGTTGGCGGGTTCGGAAACCAGATCGCGGGTCGTGAACACGCCTTCCGCGATGCGCCCGAGCGCGGCATAGGACGCGCGCGCAGATGCCTGCGCCGCCGCCGCGACCGCCAGCGATTTCAGCGCGGGCTTCGCTTTGTCTTTCGTCAAATACTTGTCAAAACGATAGGAACGCAATTGCGCGCCGAAGGCGGCGTGCGCCGCCGCTTCGCCCGCCGCCAGCTTCATACCCTTATGATCATCCACCGCAAGCGTCGCGGCGCTTTCCTTGCCGTTCAGCGCGGCGACCGCGCCGCCGCCAGCATTCTGCAGCGTAACCAGGCAAGCGTCTTCCGGCTTGCCGATGCCGACAAGCACGAGGCGCGCAAGCCGGGTTTTCGCGGGCGCGAGCAGCACAAGCGCCTGCCCCTTCTTGCCTTCAAACTTACCGCCCCTCATCGCACGCGTAATGGCTCCGCCGGTTTTCTTATCGAGTTTCACGCCAAGCGGCCCCAGTTTGCCCCCGGCAGCAACAGTGAGCGCGGCGGCGCCCGTGGCGGGGATGGTGTGGCGTAAAAACGTGATTTTCATGGCGCTTCCCGGCTGAAATGTTACGATTCTGTATATAATATTGGGTTTCGGGCGATTGTCATAGCCGCTTTTGCCTGCGCAGAATCTGGGCTATTTTAGCCCGGCCCTAACCATCAGCCTCCGGACAGCATGCACCGCATCGATCACTACATGATCCGTCAATTGGCGATTGCCAGCATTTTTATCACGCTGGCGGCGACCGTTGTGCTTTTGTTCGCGATGTCGTTCCGGTTGCTATCGCTTGTCATCGAAAGCGCCGCCACGCTTGGCATATTCATGAACCTGATGGCGCTGACGATACCAACCTTCCTTTCGCTCGTGCTCCCCATCGCGGTGGCGATTGCAACCGTGTTCGTTTATCACAAACTTTCAGTCGATTCCGAAATCGTGGTCATGCGCGCGGCCGGCATCAGCCCGCTACGGCTGGCGGCGCCCGCGCTGATTGTTGGCGGCGGCGTGACCGTGCTTTGCTTCATTGTCACGCTCGCACTCTCCCCCTGGGCCAACAGCGAGCTTGTCAAATTGCAGTACGAAGTACGGAACAATTATTCCGTGCTGCTGATCCGCGCCGGCACCTTTAACGATATTGCGCCGGGGCTGACCTTCTACACCCGCGGGCGCGACAAGGATGGCAGGCTTGAAGGCATTTTGATCCATGATACGCGCAAGGACGATGTTACCGTGACAATCATGGCCAAGAACGGCACCATCGTCAGCGAAGACGGCAAGGAACCCAAGATCGTGGTGTTCGACGGCGTGCGGCAGGAATTCAACCGCGCCGACAACACGCTCAACCAGCTCGATTTCCAGAATTACACCTTCGATCTTCGCCTGCTCGCAAGCGGGAGCTACAGCCGCGTGCCCGATCCGCGCGAAATACCTGTGCACGGACTGATCGAACAGTATCACGAATATAAAAACCTCGATTACGCCTATAGCCGCCGCTTTTTGGCCGAGATATTCCAGCGTTTCGCCACGCCGCTGCTGGCGGTAGGCTTTGCCAGCATTTGCGCAGCGTTGATGCTGGGCGGCGAATTTAACAGGCGCGGCATGGGCAAACGGCTGGTTTCGGCCGGGCTGGCCATTACGCTGATGCAGGGCGTCAGCCTCTGGATCACCAACCTCGTGACCAAGGAACTGGCGCTCGCACCCACGCTGTATTGCACAACCCTTTTGCCGCTGCTGATCGGGCTGTGGCTTTTGACGCGCGTGCCGGTGTACACGCAGCCGTCCGGCGCGGAGGCACGGGCATGAACCAGAGCTGGATCATCTTCCGCTATATCGGGCGGCACTACGTTACATGGTTGCTGATCTTCCTGTTCGGCCTTGCGGGGATTATCTGGCTGTTCGAAACCGCCGAGCTGCTGCGCCGCGCCGCCAGCAAGGACACAGGCATCAGCATTGTGCTGCTGATGGGGCTTTTCAAACTGCCGGAGACGATCGACCGCGCCCTGCCCTTCGTTATATTGTTCGCGGCGCTTTTCACCTTCTGGCGCATGACGCGCAGCCAGGAACTTATCATCGTGCGCGCAGCAGGCGTTTCGGTCTGGCAATTCCTGATGCCGGTGCTGACGGCAACTATTTTGTTTTCCGTGGTCAATGTCGCCGTTATCAACCCGATCGGCGCGCGCATGGTCGCGCACTATTATGAAATGGAAGCCACCTATTTGCGCCACCATTCGACGCTCGAGCTGACGGGCGCGGGGCTTTGGTTGCGGCAATTCCAGGACGGCAAGGAATATTTGCTGCACACCGACAAGGTCGAGCTCGACCCGCTGCGCCTCAGCCCGCTGATGGCGATCATTTACGGACCGGACAACAAGTATGCCGGGCGCATAGACGCGCGCCGCGCCGTGCTTGAAGAAGGCCGCTGGCGGATCCACGATGCATGGCTCAACGAGCCTGGCAAGCAACCGAAGTTCATGCCGGAAATGCAGATCACGACCGACATGACTTACGAAAAAATCCAGGAAAGCATGGCTTCGCCCCGTACCGTTTCATTCTGGGAACTGCCGCAATTCATCGTCGCGCTGCAATCGGTCGGGTTGCCGGTGTTGCGCCACAAGCTGCAGCTGCACGCGCTGCTGGCGCAGCCGTGGTTTTTGTGCGCCATGGCGTTCTTTGCCGCCGCTTTCGCGCTGCGGCTGAACCGGCAGGGCGGTATTTTATTCATGGTTTCCGCCGGCGTAGTGGTGGGAATTCTCGCCTTCACGCTCAACAATGTGCTGGTGGCGCTGGGCACCACACAGATCATCCCCGTCTTGCTTTCTGCATGGGCTGCGCCCATCATGTGCATCATTCTGGGCATCGCCGCGCTTTTGTATCTGGAGGATGGTTAAATAATGCCGGTAAGACAGGTTTTCCGCCTTATCATGCTGCTCGCCTGCGCCCTTGGCGCCACCGCTCTGCCCGGCCGCGCGCTGGCCCAGCGCGTCGATGAATTGCCGGGCGCACAAAGCTATCTGAGCGACCGTATCGCCGCCATCGTGAACGACAGCGCCATCACCGGCAGCGATGTCGAAAACCGCTATCACCTCGCGCTCGTTTCATCCGGCATGACCGAAAGTGCCGAAGCGCGCAAACGCATCATGCCCCAGGTCATACAATCCCTGATCGACGAACAAATCCAGATGCAGGAAGCCCGGCGGCTTGATATCACCATCGGCACCGCCGATGTCGATCAGGCCCTGGAAAAAATCGCGGCCGATAACGGCATCACCACCGGCATGCGCCTGTTCCTCGCCAGTCAGGGCGTTTCACCCGCCACGCTCGAAGACCAGGTCCGCGCCAGCCTGAGCTGGGTGAAGGTCGTGCAGCGCACGTTACGCCCACGCGTCGAGATCGGCGACGACGAGGTTGATGCGGTGATCGACCGCATGCGCGCCAGTTCGGGCAAGCAGGAATACCTTGTCAGCGAAATTTTCCTGCCCAATGATAACCCGGCCGAAGAAGCGCAGGCACAGGCATTTGCCGAACAGATCAAGAAGCAGATCGATCAGGGCGCGCCCTTCGTCGCGGTGGCGCGGCAGTTTTCGCAAGGCACCGGCGCCATGAACGGCGGCGACCTTGGCTGGATCCAGCAAGGCCAGCTGCCGGGCGAGATCGATAGCGCGCTGAAGACCATGAACGAAGGTGAAATCGCGGGGCCGATCAAGACATCGAGCGGCTTCCACATCATCGCCGTGCGCAGCATACGCACCATCAATATCGGCGAGCCGGGCGAAGCCGCCGCCAGCGTCGCACAGATATCGGCGCAAGTGACCCCGCCGCAAGACCGTGCCGCCGTGATGGAACAGGCCAAGACAATTCGTACCGCGCTGGTCGGCTGCACCGATCTTGAAAAGCGGCTTTCCGGCTATTCCGGCTGGCGCTACCAGAATATGGGCCAGCACAAGCTGGACGAATTCCCCGAATGGCTGGCGGAAATCGTCAATACGCAGAAAATCGGCGAAGCGAGCGCACCCGTCCCCACCGGCGCGGGCATTACGATGTTTTATGTTTGCAACCGCGCAGTGCCCGACAGCGTCGATCGCGATGCGATTGCCAACGCCATCGGCCTCGAGCGGCTTGAAAACCTGGCGCGCCGCAAGCTGCGTGACCTGAAGCGCGCCGCCTATATTGATATCCGCACCTAGGCCATGAAAAGGCCGCTTGCCGTCACCATGGGCGAACCCGCCGGGGTCGGCGGGGAAGTTATGCTCGCCGCCTTCGCGGCGCGGGCGCAGCACAAACTTCCGCCCTTTGTGGCATTCGACGACCCCGAACGGCTGCGCACGCTGGCCGGCCAATTGGGTATCGAAGCCGAAATCGCTGAAATACGGGCGCCGGGCGAGGCAGCCGCGCTGCCCCGCGGCCCGCTGCCGGTCGTGCCCGTCAAGCTGGCCACGCGCTGCCAGCCGGGCAAGCTCGATGCCGCCAATGCCCCCGCCGTGATCGAAAGCATCAAGCGCGCGGTCGAAGCCGTGCAGCGGGGCGATTGCGCAGGCGTCGTTACCGCGCCGATCCAGAAAAGCACGCTGCAGCAGGCGGGGTTCAAGCACCCCGGGCATACCGAATTTCTTGCCGAACTTGCGGGCATAAAAACGCCGCCCGTTATGCTGCTGGCGGCGCAAGGGCTGCGCGTCGTCCCCGTGACGGTACATGTGCCGCTGCGCACGGTGGCCGAAGCGCTGACAACGGAAAAAATCGTTGCCATCGCCGCCATAACGGCGGAAGACCTGCACCGCAAGCTCGGTATCGCCTCGCCCCGGCTCGCGGTGGCAGGGCTCAACCCGCATGCGGGCGAAGACGGAAAAATCGGCGACGAAGAACAGAAGATTATCGCCCCGGCCATCGCCGCGCTGCGGGCACGCGGCATCGCCGCCAGCGGCCCGCACCCGCCCGATACCATGTTCCATGCCGAAGCGCGCAAGGATTACGATTGCGCCATCTGCATGTACCACGATCAGGCGCTGATCCCGCTCAAAACGCTGGATTTCTGGGGCGGCGTCAATGTCACGCTCGGGCTGCCCTTCATCCGCACCTCGCCCGACCACGGCACGGCACTCGGCATCGCCGGGCGCGGCACAGCAAACGCGGAAAGTTTCATCAACGCCCTGTTGATGGCGCGCGACATGGCGTCAAGGATTGCCCCATGAACGCTGCGCCGGGCTGGCTCGATAGGTTGCCGCCGTTGCGCGATGTGATCGCCGCCTACGATCTGCGCGCCGCCAAGGCGCTGGGGCAGCATTTCTTGCTCGATCTCAATCTCACGAACCGCATCGTGCGGGCTGCGGGCGATTTGCGCGGCTGCACGGTGTTCGAAATCGGCCCCGGCCCCGGCGGGCTGACACGCGCGCTGCTTGCCGGCGAAGCGGAAAGGATTATCGCGATCGAACGCGACGCGCGCTGCGTGCGCGCGCTGGCCGATCTCGTGGAGCGCGGCGAAGGGCGGTTAAAAATTATCGAAGGCGATGCGCTGCGCACCGCGCTGGCGGATCTTGCGCCCGCGCCGCGCGCCATTGTCGCCAACCTGCCCTATAACGTGGGCACCGAGCTGCTGATCGGATGGCTAAAGCAGATCGAGAATTTCCGCTCCATGACGCTGATGTTCCAGGCGGAAGTCGCAAGCCGCATCCTCGCCAAGCCGGGCAGCAAGGATTACGGCCGCCTTTCGGTAATCAGCCAGTTTTGCTGCGACGTGACGCGGGCGCTGAATATTCCCGCGCGCGCCTTTACCCCGCCGCCCAAAATCAATTCAAGCGTCGTGCATTTCACGCCCCGCGCAAACAGGCCGCAGGATGTGCCGCTTGCAAGGCTTGAAGCCGTGACGGCCGCCGCGTTCGGCCAGCGCCGCAAGATGCTGCGCGCCAGCCTGAAGCCGCTCGGCGGCGAAGCCTTGCTGATCAAAGCCGGGATCGAACCCAGCCTGCGGGCGGAGGATTTAAGCGTCGAGCAATTCGTAAAACTGGCCCGCGAGATCAGCGCCCCTGCGACAGGCCCTTGACGAATTCCGAAAGGCCAACCTGCCGGCGACGCTTCAACCGTTCGCTCAGCAATATAGCCTGCACGGCCACGACGCTGGCGCCAAGATCGTGGTTGACGATCACGTAATCATATTCGGCCCAATGGCTCATTTCATCGGCGGCACGGCCCATGCGGCGGCTGATTTCCGCCGCATCGTCCTGCCCGCGGGCATGCAGGCGTTTTTCAAGATCGCGCCAGCTGGGCGGCAGGATAAAAACGCTGACCACATCGTCGCGCGCTTTTTCCGCCAATTGCTGCGTGCCTTGCCAATCGATATCGAACAGCACGTCGCGCCCGCCCGCCAGCGCCGCTTCGACCGGCGCTTTGGGCGTGCCGTAATAGTTGTTGAATACCTTGGCGTATTCAAGGAATTCACCCCGGTCGATCATCTTGTTGAAATCGAGCTTGTCCACGAACACATAATCCGTGCCGTTGGTCTCGCCCGGCCGTTTGGGACGGGTGGTTGTGGATATCGAAAGCGCCAGGCCATCGTCGATATCGAGCAAATGACGAGAAATGCTGGTTTTCCCGGCCCCGGAGGGCGAGGAAAGCACAAGCATTAGTCCCCGACGCTTGATTTCCTGGCTGCTGTAACGTTCCGACATGGGCGATCTAAAAACGGGCTGTGAATCGATTTCAACCAATCTAGCCTGCGGGCGCAGGATGCGCTAGCCTGCAGCCATGAAGCCCCCAGAACATATTGTGATTACGGGCGCGTCCAGCGGACTTGGCGCCGCGCTGGCGCTTGCCTATGCCGCGCCGGGCGTGCGGCTAAGCCTGTGCGGGCGCAATACCGCGCGGCTCGAACAAATTGCGGTCGAAGCGCGCGCCAAGGGCGCGATGGCGGTCACGGCCACCATCGATGTAACCAGCCGCGGCGCGATGCAAGCCTGGCTGCTTTCGCTCGATACCGCGCAACCGGTCGATCTGGTGATCGCCAATGCCGGTATTTCCGGCGGCACCGCAGCGGGCAGCGAAAGCGCGCAGCAGGTGCATGAAATCATGGCGATCAATGTCGATGGCATGCTCAATACCGTGCAACCGCTTCTGGGCGCGATGACGGCGCGCGGGCGCGGGCAAATCGCGATCATGGCCTCGCTTGCAGGCTTTCGCGGCTTTCCGGGTTCGCCCGCCTATTGCGCCAGCAAGGCAGCCGCCAAGGTCTATGGCGAAGGGCTGCGCGGCGACATGGCTTATAAAGGCGTGGGCGTCAGCGTCATATGCCCCGGCTATGTCAAAACGCCGATGACGAACGGTAACAAATTCCCCATGCCCTTCCTGATGACGGCGGAACGCGCAGCCGGGATCATCAAACGGGGGCTGGCGCGCAATAAACCGAGAATCGCCTTCCCCTTCACGATGTATTTCCTTGTATGGTTTCTTGCGCTTCTGCCACCTGCGCTGACCGATGGTATGCTGGCTTTTTTACCCAAAAAAGCAAATAGATAGGGCCTGCTGTTCAACCCGGGCAGCAACCCTTGCCAGCCCCGGCGCAGCCGTTTATAACCCCACCACTTTGCCCCGCCAGCGGGATACCATCGGAGAACCCTATCAATGGCCGTTGAACAGACTTTTTCCATCATCAAGCCCGACGCGACCCGCCGCAACCTGACCGGCAAGATCAACAGCAAGTTCGAGGAAGCTGGCCTGCGCATCGTGGCGCAAAAACGTATCTGGCTCAGCCGCAGGCAAGCCGAAGCGTTCTATGGCGTCCACCGCGAACGCCCGTTCTTCAAGGATCTGTGCGAATTCATGGTATCCGGCCCCGTCGTGGTGCAGGTGCTTGAAGGGGAAAATGCGGTCACGAAGAACCGCGAGATTATGGGCGCAACCAACCCGGCCAACGCCGCGCCCGGTACGATCCGCAAGGAATTCGCCGAAAGCATCGAGGCGAATTCGGTTCATGGCTCCGACAGCCAGGAAAACGCGAAGATCGAGATCGCCTACTTCTTCAGCGGTACCGAAATCGTCGGCTGATTAAAGTACGTATAGGAACAAAAGCATCAGCAGCAAGATCGCCGCAACGCCGATCACGGCGCCCGCGGCTGCCTTCGTGAAAACGGCCCAGCCCGCCTTGCTTGACGGCAGAAGCTCTTTTACCGTGCGGTCAACATTTGCATGTTCTGTCTTCGCGGCCATCTGTTTCTCCTGTCGCCTGATAGCTGAAAAAAAATTAAACCTTTTGACCCGGCAAGGCAAGCAACGCCTGCACCGCCTTGCCCGTCGCATCGTCCAGCACAACCCTGCCATCGACGATCCGCGCCTTCCCTTCGGCGATGATGCGCACCGCGAGGGGATAGAGCTTATGTTCAAGCTCAAGCACACGCGCGGCAAGCGCGTCTTCGTTGTCGCCCGGGCGCACAGGCACCTTGCCCTGCAGAATAACCGGCCCGGCATCAACCTCGGGCCACACAAAATGCACCGTGCAGCCGCTGTATTTCTCGCCCGCCTCGATCGCGCGGCGGTGAGTATCTAGCCCCGGATAGGCGGGCAACAGGGATGGGTGGATGTTGATCATTTTATCCTGCCACTTGCCTACGAATGCAGCGCCAAGCACGCGCATGAACCCGGCAAGGCACACCAGCCCGACCCCGGCCTGGCGCAACGCGTCATCGAGCGCGAGCTCGAACGCTTCGCGCCCGGCAAAGGCTTTATGGTCAATCACCTTGGTGGGAATGCCCGCTTCGGCCGCACGCTGCAGCCCGGCAGCGTCTTTTTTATTCGATATAACCAGCGCGATTTCGGCAGGAAAAGCTTCCGCCCGCACTGCATCGATAAGCGCCTGCAGATTGCTGCCGCGGCCGGAAATCAGCACGCCCAGCTTCAACGGCGGTTTCAGCACGGCCATACCTTATCCATGCCTTCGATCGCGACGCGCTGCGCGCCGCCCGCCTGTTCGACCGCGCCAATCGCATAAACCTTGTCGCCTTCGCTTTCCAGCGCGGCCTTAACGGCATCCACCTTCGCCGCTTCGGCCACGACAACAAGCCCGATCCCGCAATTGAAGGTGCGCGCCATTTCGGCGCCCGAAATCTCGCCCGCCTTTGCCAGCCAGTGGAACACCGGCAGCACCGGCCAGCTTTCCGCCTGCAGCCGCACGCCCATGCCATCCGGAAGCACGCGCGGAATGTTTTCCGTCAATCCGCCGCCGGTGATGTGAGCGATAGCTTTCACCCCGCCTGTCTTGCATGCCACCAGCGCGCTACGCACGTAAATGCGGGTCGGCTTCAAAAGCGTTTCCGCGAGGCTTTCGCCGTTCCCGAACGGCGCTTTTGCGTCATAGGCCAGCCCGGCACGCTCGGCCACGCGGCGCACAAGCGAATACCCGTTGCTGTGTACGCCGTGCGAAGCCACGCCAAGTACGGCATCGCCCGGCGCGATATCGCTGCGCGGCAAAACCGCGTCGCGCTCCACCGCGCCAACGGAAAAACCCGCAAGATCGTAATCGCCCGCGCCGTACATGCCCGGCATCTCCGCCGTTTCGCCGCCCACAAGCGCACAGCCCGCCTGCCTGCAACCTTCGGCAATGCCGGACACGACCTGCTTTGCGGCATCCACATCCAGCTTGCCGGTTGCATAGTAATCGAGGAACAAAAGCGGCTCCGCGCCCTGCGCGATCAAATCGTTCACGCACATCGCGACAAGATCAATCCCGATCGTATCGTGCTTGCCCGCGGCGGCGGCAATCTTGAGCTTGGTGCCCACGCCGTCCGTTGTCGTCACCAAAAGCGGGTCGCGGAAGCCGCAGGCCTTCAGGTCGAACAGCGCCCCGAAACCGCCCAGCCCGGCGCCGGAACCCTTGCGGGCCGTACTTTTGGCCAACGGCTTGATAGCCTCAACCAGTGCATTGCCGGCATCGATATCCACCCCGGCGGCGGCATAGGCTCCGCCAGCGGCTTTCGGCGGGGCGTTTGTTTCAGCGCGGGAGGGTTTACCGGTCACAGCGTCCCTTTCAAGGTTTAGGCCTTTTTTTAGCCGCAAGGCTTGGCTATAAATGGGTAGCCCCATTCCGGCGGGGCCTTCGTGCCGAGAAGATAGCGGAAATGCAGCTTTTGACAATGTTTGCCTGTGGGCGTCGTTTCGGCGCTGTTTTAGCCATTTTAGGGCTTCTGCTTCAGGGTTTTACCGTCTCCCCCGCCATGGCGCAGGGCGTCGATGACCTTTACGCCGTCCATGGCGTGGATGTGGATATCACCTCCGACAACGCCGCTGCCGCCCGCGACAAGGCCATCGCCCAGGGCCAGCGCGATGCGTTGGGCCAGCTGCTGGCCCGCATGGGGGCAAATGTCGATCTCAGCGATCTGACCGACGACGATATCGCCAACCTCGTGCAGGATTTTGAAATATTGAATGAGCGTACATCTTCAGTACGTTATCTCGCGACCTTTACGGTACGCTTCAAGCAAAACGACATCCGGCAGATGCTGCAGAACGGCGGGATCAGCTATTCCGAACTGCGTAGCAAGCCCGTGCTGGTTTTGCCGGTAATGCCGAGCAACGGCCGCGCCGTGCTGTGGGAAGAACCCACCCCATGGCGCGCGGCTTGGGATAACGCCGCCCGCCATGACGGGCTGGTGCCGCTTGTGGTCCCGACCGGGGAGCTAAGCGATATCGCCATCGTCGGCACCAACGAAGTGATGCAGGGCGATGCCGCCGCGCTGGCCAAGGCAGCGACGGCCTACGATACGGGCGGAATCATTGTACCGATCGTGGAGGGCAACAAGGTCGATCCCGAAAAGCCGCTCGAGATTACCATCAAGCGGTATGATGCGGCAGGCGAAGCGGCATCACCCGTCGCCATCACCATCCCCGCCATGCCGGGACAGGATGCGGAAACCATGCTGTATGCCGCCGTCACAAAAATCCGCGACCAGCTTGAACGCGGCTGGAAACAGGCCACGCGCGTGAGCGCCAGCGGGGCCGCCGTGCGGCTGCCGGTGCGCGTGCCGATCCAGTCGCTGCAGGATTGGGCGGTGATGCGCCAGCGGTTGACAAAGGTGCCGCTTGTCAACAAGGTCGATGTTATTACCCTGACGCGCGACAGCGCCCATATCGAGGTTATCTTTCAGGGCGATGTAAACCAGTTGCGGATCGCGCTTGCGCAATACGATCTCGCGCTCCATCAGGCCGCCGGGGCCGGCGCATGGGAATTGCGCAGCGAACGCTAGGGAACGACGAAAATGGCGACAAGCGGCATGACGGTCACCAACCATCTTCGGTTCTGGTTCATCACCTTCGCGGTCTTCGCCGCGCTGGTATGGCTGCTCAGCCCGATTCTGCTGCCTTTCGTTGCGGGTTTCGCGATCGCCTACTTCCTTGATCCCATCGTCGGGCGCCTTACCGTCAACAAGGTGCCGCGCTGGCTTGCGACCATGCTCGTGCTTCTGGTTTTCATCCTTATCCTCGTGCTGGCTTTTCTGTTGCTGCTACCCGTTGTACAGGGGCAGATCATTGCGCTCGTGAACGCGATCCCCGGCTATGCCAAGCAGATCGAGCAGGATGTGCGCCCGTGGATCGAAGGCGTTCTGGCGCACATATCACCCGAAGATATGGAACGGCTGCGCACCGCCGCGGGCCAGTATGCGGGCGAAGCCGTGAACTGGCTCGGCCGGGTCATGAAAAACCTTCTGACCGGCGGCATGGCCATTTTTGATATTCTGACGCTGATTGTGATTACGCCGGTGGTGGCCTTTTACCTGCTGCGCGATTGGCCAAAGCTGACCGGCACGATCGATAAAATCCTGCCGCGCCAGCACTACGATATCATCCGGGCCGAGCTGAACCAGATTGACGGCATGCTGGCCGGCTTCCTGCGCGGGCAAGCGATGGTGTGCCTCGCGCTCGGCTCCATCTACGCCATCGGCCTTAGCATCGTGGGCTTGCAATTCGGCGCCGTGATCGGCATCACAGCCGGCGTCCTTTCCTTTATCCCCTATGTGGGCACCACCTTCGGCTGGATCATCAGCCTCATTCTCGCGCTGATGCAGTTCGATACGTGGCAGCCGGTCGCCATGGTGCTTGGCGTTTTCGTGGTCGGGCAGGCGCTCGAAGGCTATTTCCTGACGCCCAAACTGGTGGGAGACCGCGTCGGGTTGCACCCGGTCTGGATTTTGTTTGCCATTTTCGCGGGCGGCAGCCTGCTCGGTTTTCTCGGCGTGCTGATTGCCGTTCCCGTCGCTGCCGTGATCGGCGTGCTGATCCGCTTTGCGGTCAGGCAATATAAAGACAGCGAATTTTACAAAACCTGATGACCAGCCCCGCCAGACAGATCCCGCTTCCCCTGCCCCACCGCGCGGCAATGGGGCGGGAAGATTTTATGGTCACACCCAGCAACCGCGACGCGGTGGCATGGCTGGACCGCTGGCAGGAATGGCCGCAACGCACGCTTATTCTGCACGGGCCGCACGGCAGCGGCAAAACCCATCTGGTGCATGTCTGGCAAGCACTGGCACAAGCAAAAATGCTTACCCCCGCGCAACTGGTGCGCGAAGACCTTGCGGCCGCCCCGCGTGCCGTGGCGATTGATGGCGCGGACGGCGTGGCGGGCGACCGCACGGCGGAAGAAGCCTTGCTCCATCTCTACAACATCATGCAGGAACGCGGCGGCGCGCTGCTGCTTACGGCGACCGCGCCGCCCAAGCAATGGAATGCGGAACTTGCCGATCTGCGCTCCCGTCTGCTTGCTTGCACCGCCGTAGCGCTCGCGTCGCCGGACGATCAGCTAGTGGCCGGCATGATGATGAAGCAGTTCAGCGACCGGCAATTGCCTATCGGGCAGGACGTACTCGATTACCTTTTGCCGCGCGTGGAACGCCACCCCGCCGCGATCGCACGCATCGTCGCCGCGCTGGACGAAGCGGCCATGGCAGCGGGGCGCGCCGTGACCATACCGCTGGCGCGCAAGGTGCTGGAGGAGTTTCCACCTCTTCTGTAAGCGGCTATATTCGATTCGTACCGCAAAAAATGGAACGAGCATGCATATCGCCTGGCTTAACGAAACGCCTTTCACCAAGGATCCAGCAGGCACGCTGACCAGCAATCTGGCCAGCGCACGCTACCGCTGCCTGATCCCCGCGCGGGAACTAAAGCCGCTTGGCGTCGAATGTTCGATCTTCGGCAATCTCGGCGATGTCAACATCGACGAGCTGAAGGGCTACTGGCAGAAGCTGGGCACCCGCATCGCGGTCGTGGGAAAATTCTTCAGCCCGAAAATGATCGAAATTGCCGCCGCCAGCAAGGCCACCGGCCACACGCTGATCGCCGATTATTGCGACAACCATTTCAACAGGGCCGATACGGGGCCGCTGCACACGCAGCTTGCCGCCATCGCCGATATCGTAGTTGCCAGCACGCCGATGATGGCCGACATCATCAAACAAGCCACGGGCCGCGATGCCATTGTGGTGCCCGACCCGTTCGAAGGCCCGGGCGGCGAAGCCCGTTTCGCCCCCGCGGCGGAAGGGCCGCTGAAGCTGCTGTGGTTCGGGCATCAAAGCAACCTCGATACGCTCGTGCCCGTTCTGGGCGGCCTCGCGGCGCTGGCGCAGCAAAATAAAATATCCCTTACCATCATGACCGGGCCGCATCCGGCGCTGAACGATTTTCTGCGCGCACAAACCGAAAATTTCCGCATTACGCTGGCACAATGGAGCATGGACGGGCTTTGGCATGCGCTGGCGGCATGCGATATGGCGATCATTCCCAGCCTCGAGAACGAGAAAAAAACGGTCAAAGGCGCCAACCGCCTGATCGAAGCGCTATGGGCCGGGCGGGCAGTCGTGGCCTACCCGCTGCCCAGCTATAAGGAATTCGACGAATACTGCCGCCTTACATTCGATATCGCGCAAGGCATCGCCGCCGCGCAGCAAGATAGCGCCAGCACGCTGCAACAGGTCAAGGCGGGCAGGCAATACATAGAAATGCACTATGCGCCCGCCGTCATCGCCGGGAAATGGCGCGCCGTGTTCAGCGAAGCCGTACGGGCCGCCGCATAAAGGCAAAAAAGACGGATTTTGAGAAGATTGCGGTGCATGATATGCCTATATTTGGAAGAAAGGGATTCAGGGGCCCGTTCATGAAAGAAATCACGGTTTTCATAGGCTACGATGCGCGCGAGGATATTGCGTACAAAGTTTGCGCCTATTCGATCGAGCGGCATGCCAGCATGCCGGTCAAAACCGTGCCGATCAAACTGACCGATATGCGCGCACAGGGCCTTTATACCCGCGCGACCGAAGAACGCAACGGCAGCCTTTGGGATTGCATCTCCGAAGCGCCGATGAGCACCGAGTTTGCCATCAGCCGCTTTCTTGTTCCGCATCTCAGCAAAACCGAATGGGCCGTGTTCTGCGATTGCGATTTTCTGTGGCGCGGCGATATCGCCGAGCTGGCTCAACTGGCTGATCCGGAAAAAGCCCTGCAATGCGTGCAGCATAATCACCAGCCGCCGGAAAAAGTGAAGATGGACGGGCGCGCGCAGCTTCTGTATGCGCGCAAGAACTGGTCGAGCATGATGCTCTGGAACTGCAAGCACCCGTCGAATGCAAAATTAACGGTGGATATGGTCAACAGCGTGCCGGGGCGCGATCTGCACCGCTTCTGCTGGCTTGAAGATAACGAGATCGGCGCGCTGCCGCCCACCTGGAACTGGCTTGAAGGCCATAGCGACCCGGCCATCGACCCTAAGGTGGTCCATTACACCCGCGGCGGGCCGTGGTTCGATAACTGGAAGCATGTTGCCTATGCGCAGGAATGGCTGGACGAGGCGGACATGGTCCGCCACGCCGACCTGCCCGACCATATGGTCAGCGCCTGATCGCTACAGAAGGCCAATCAGGACAAAACCGCCCGCCAAGAGGGCAAAGAAACCCAGTGTCAGCAAGCCGAACCAGCGGTCGATGAACCTGCGGATCGGTTCCCCGAAAAACCAAAGCAGCGCCGCAACCAGAAAGAAACGCGCAGCACGGCCAACAATGCTCGCAACAAGGAAAACCGGCAGGCTGAGCCCGGTTACGCCGCTGGCGATCGTAATCACCTTATAGGGGAACGGCGTCAGCGCCGCACCGAGCACGATCCACGCGCCGTGATCGTTATACTTCGCGGTAAAGCTCGCGAATTTTTCCGCATAGCCGTATAATTCAAGGATCGGTTGCCCCACCGCATCGAAAAGATAGTAGCCGATGGCATAGCCCGCGAGCGCACCAGTGATCGACCCCGCCGTGCACAACGCCGCCAGCAGCCACGCCGCGCCGCGTTGCGCCAGCACCATGGGGATAAGCAGCACATCGGGCGGAATGGGAAAAAATGAACTTTCGGCAAACGCGACCCCGAACAGCGTGCGCCGCGCCCACGGCTTTTCGGCCTGCAAAAGGGTCCAGTCATACAGGGCACGGATCAGGCGCATGGTTCAGCCATTCGTTATGGAAAGCCAAAGGGGAATAAAGTGTATCCGGCGGCCTGTAAAGCCCCCGTCAATCGAGCTGGTGATAATTCCCGTCGCGCCACTGGTACATCACGAAACCTTGCGTGCCGACATCGCCCTTTTTGTCGAAATCGATGCTGCCCAGCACGGTATCGAAGCTCTGTTCATGCATAATTTTCGCCATGGCGGCGGGGTCGGCCTTGCCCGCGCGGGTCATGGCATCGGCCAGCAGCTGCACCGCCGCATAGCTGAAGAGCGTATAGCTTTCCGGCTCATAGCCTGTGGCGCGAATTTTATCCACCGCTTCGGCCGCAGCGGGGTTCTTGCGCGGATCGGCCATGAAACTCACATACGAACCCTGCCCGCTTGAACCGGTGATGGTCCAGAAGGTCAGCGTCGTCAGATCGTCCGCGCCGATAAAAACAGCATTAAACTTCTGGTCGCGCATCTGCCGCACCATCAGCCCGCCTTCCGAATGATAGCCGCCATAATAAATCACATCGATCTTGGCTTCCTTCATCTTCGATGTCAGGGCGGAAAAATCCCGCTCGCCTCGCGTGATGGTATCGAACAAAACCTTTTTTACGCCCGCCTTCGCCAGCTCGGCGCGCACGATGTCCGCAAGGCCCTGCCCATAGGCGGTTTTGTCGTGAATGATGGCGATATTTGCGCCGGGAAATTTTTCAAGTATGAACGCCGCCGCCACTGCGCCTTGCCGGTCGTCTCGCCCGCAAAGGCGGAACACGGCGTCAAAACCCTGCTCCGTCAATTCCGGGTTGGTCGAAGCGGGTGACACCATCACCATGCCTTCTTCGTCATAAACTTTCGATGCGGGGATCGAAGCTCCGGAAGCCACATGCCCCACGACCGCGATCACGCCTTCGCTGGCGAGCTGGTTGGCGCTGGCAACCGCCTGCCGCGGATCGTCAACGTCATCCTTGACCGAAAGACGCAGCTTCTGTCCCAGCACGCCGCCCTTGGCATTGATATCATCCACCGCAGCTTCCGCACCGCGCCGGACCTGTTCGCCCGTCGGGGCATCCGGGCCCGTCATCGGCCCGACGATGCCGATGGCGATATCGGCGAAGGCGGGAGCGGCAAGAAAAAGCGCGGCGATAAAGGCGGCGATGGCATGCATGGCGATACTCCTTATTGGTTTTCGACTTCGGCGTATTTGCCGTCGTGCCAGCGATAGACCACGAAAGCGGGGCCCTTCACATCGCCCTTTTCATTGAACCCGATCGGGCCAAGTACGGTATCATAGCTTTGGGCGCGCAGGGCACCGGCGATCTTTTTCGTGTCCTTGGCGCTGCCCACCTTTTCGATCGCGCCCGCAAGCGCCTGCATCGCGGCGTAGGTATAGAGCGTATAGCCTTCGGGCTCATAGCCGGTTTTGCGGATCGCTTCGACAACGTCCTTCGCAAGCGAATTCTTGCGCGGATCGGGACCGAAGGTGAACAGCGTACCTTCGCCCGCCGTACCGGCGATCGACCAATACTCTTCGGTCGTCAACGCATCGCCGCCGAAAACCTGTATATCCGCTCCGGCATCGCGCAGCTGGCGGGCGATCAGCCCCGCTTCGGTATGATAGCCGCCGATCATCAGCAGCTCGACCCCGGCTTCCTTCAGCTTGGTAACAAGCGCCGAATAATCGCGCTCGCCCGCGTTATAGGCTTCGTACATCACTTCCTTGATGCCGCCCGCATTGATGGTTTCGCGCGCCTGGTCGGCCTGCCCCTTCCCGGCCGTGCTTTTGTCGTGAATAACCGCGATCTTTTTGCCGGCAAAATACTTCACAATGTAATTGCCGATCACGGCGCCCTGCTGATCGTCGCGGCCGCAAACGCGGAAGATATATGTTTCGGCTTCGTCCGTCAGCTTCGGATTTGTCGATGACGGCGAAATCTCGATCATCCCTTCTTCCATATAAACCTTCGAAGCGGGGATCGAAGAACCGGAACAGAAATGCCCGATCACATATTTCACGCCATTGCTGGCGAGCTGCCCCGCGACCGCGACCGCTTGCTTGGGGTCGCAGGCATCATCAACGAGCTTAAGCTCGATCTTCTCTCCCATGATCCCGCCGGCAGCGTTGATCTGCTCGGCCGCGAACTTCGCGCCGCGCATGATCTGTTCGCCGAATGTCGAATAGGACCCGGTTATGGGCCCTGCAACGCCGATCACGAGATCGGCCCGCGCGGGCGCAGCGGTCATGGCACATATCAGCGCGGCGGCAAGGATAATGGACGGGGTTTTCATACTGTTTCTCCTTTTACGTTTCAGGCCGCACTGGCCCCTTCGAGATAGGCGGCGCGAACCTCGGGGTTTGCCAGCAATTCCTTGCCCGTGCCGGTGATCGTGATCTTGCCGGTCACCATAACATAGCCGCGATGCGCGATGTTAAGCGCATGATGGGCATTTTGCTCGACGAGAAAAATGGTCGTGCCCTGTTCGTTCAAAGCCTTAAGCACCGCGAAAATCTGCTTCACGATGATGGGCGCGAGCCCGAGCGAAGGTTCATCAAGCAAAAGCAGGCGCGGCCGGCTCATCAGCGCGCGGCCTATCGCAAGCATCTGTTGCTCGCCGCCCGAAAGCGTGCCGCCGCGCTGGCCTGCGCGCTCCTTCAGGCGCGGAAAGATGCCATAGACGCGCTCCAAATCTTCATCGAAATGCGCTTCGTTGCCCAGTATGGCGCCGAGTTGCAGGTTTTCGAACACCGTCATGCGGCTGAAGATGCGGCGGCCTTCCGGCACCTGCGCGATCCCGCGGCGGACGATAACATCGGTTTGCAGGCCGGTGATATCCTCTCCCTCGAACTCCACGCGCCCGGCGCTGGCACGCGGGTTGCCGCACACGGTCATCAAAAGCGTGGATTTCCCGGCGCCGTTGGCACCGATCAGCGTCACGATCTCGCCCTGTTTCACATCAAGGCTCACGCCCTTCAGCGCTTCGATCGCGCCGTAGCAGGTACAGACATCGTGCAGCGCGAGCATCGTCATGCCACGGCCCCGTCGCCTTCGGTGGTATCCTCGCCCAGATAGGCCTGGATCACAGCGGGATTGCTGCGGATGTCCTCAGGCGCGCCTTCCGCGATCTTGCGGCCGTAATCCAGCACGACGATATGGTTCGAAATACCCATCACCACGCTCATATCGTGTTCGATCAAAAGCACGCCGATCTTTTGTTCCCTGCATATCCTGACCAGAAGCTTGCCGAGCGCGGCGGATTCGCTCGGGTTCAGCCCTGCCGCGGGTTCATCAAGGCAAAGCAGGCAAGGGTCCGTGCACATCGCCCGCGCGATCTCGAGCCGCCGCTGCGCGCCATAAGGCAGCTCGCCTGCCGGTCGGTTGGCATGGGGCAGCAAATCCATCTGTTCAAGCCAGAAACGGGCCTTCTCAATCGCACGCTCTTCCGATTTACGGAATTTAGGGAAATTAAGCAGCGCGCCGAAACTGAGCGGGGATGCGCGCATCAGCACGGTATGCTGCGCGACCAGCAAATTTTCAAGCGCAGTCATGCTCGCGAACAGGCGGATGTTCTGGAACGTGCGCGCGATGCCCGCGCGCGCCGTGATTTCGTGCGGGGGCATTTTCTCGAGCGCGATCGCAGTATTGCGCCCGGCATCGCCGCCCGGCGGGCGCAATGTAAGGTTGCCGGATGTAGGGCGGTAAAAACCGGTGAGGCAATTGAAAAGCGTGGTCTTGCCCGCGCCGTTGGGGCCGATCACGGCCGTGATGCTGTTTTCGAGGGCATTGAAAGAAACCCGATCGACAGCCACAAGGCCGCCGAACCGCATGGTCAGGTTGCTGACCTGTAAAAGAATCTGCCCGCCGCTCATAAGGCCACATTAACCCGTGTCGGCCCGGGCCGAAAGGGGCCGCCCGGTATGCCCAAAAGAGCCTGAAAACAGGGCAAAATCATGCTCTTGATTATCGGCGGGCAACCGTTTAACTCTCTTACCCTTCGCGCCGGGGCAAGCCCCCCGCCGCGCGTGCCTCGTCCCCTTCGTCTAGAGGCCTAGGACACCACCCTTTCACGGTGGTGACACGGGTTCGAATCCCGTAGGGGACGCCA
>WGMR01000003.1 GCA_016124955.1 Alphaproteobacteria bacterium
TAGATTCACCCCCAGAAATATTAGCGCAGGCAGCAGCATTCCTCCGATGGCTGCAAGGAATGGAAGTATAATCTGCTCTTTACTGGAAAGAAATCCTTCTACCGTCTCGCGTTTTAATTCCAACCCGATGAGTAAAAAGAAAAACACCATCAGCATGTCTTTGACCCATACTTTTAGCGGCTCGCTCACAGTTAAATCACTGTAACTAAATCCAATATGGCCATCGGCTTTGGCGGCAGCGATCATGGCGCGAATGATGGCGAGAGGAAGCTCTTTATTCGCCGGTGTTGCAGCGTGTGCTGGCAATGCCGCAGCTTGCGATTGATTGCCTGATAGCAATCCTGAAATCAAACCGCTCGCCTGACTAGCCATGCCGGTAGCGGAGGTTTTTACTGCATCCACCACGCTGGCATTGCCGCCCGCCGCTTGCTGCTGCTGGTAGTTGCCGAAGGCTTTGTACGCCAGCGTTCCAAGCAGCGCCAATCCACCAACTTTTGCCACGGTTTCTACAGTAGCCACCTCTATAAAGCCAGATGTTATTTTGTTAGACCTTGGGCTTCCCGATATTGATGGTAGCGAAGTCATAAAGTCAGTGCGTGAATGGTCGAAGATTCCAATTATTGTGGTTTCTGTGAGAAATCAGGAGGAAGAAAAAGTCAAAGCCTTCGATTTGGGAGCTAATGATTATGTGACAAAACCTTTTGGAACAGGAGAGCTTCTAGCGCGCATACGCGCTTCTTTGCGCGATGCGATTGTGGCGCAAACGGAAGAAACTACTGTGACCATTGGTGATCTCAGTATTGATTTGATGAAGCGCATTGTTTCCTTACGGGATGAGCGCATCAAGCTATCACCCAAAGAGTTTAATCTGCTTAAAGTGCTGGCGATGAATGCAGGTAAATTGTTGACACATAAATATCTCATGCAGCAGGTGTGGGGTGAAGCGCATACAGAAGATAACCAATATTTACGCATCTACATTGCCCAACTCCGCCAGAAGCTAGAAAAAGACCCGGCGCGGGATCAGTTTATCATTAATGAGCCGGGCGTTGGCTATCGCCTATGGTAACGGACGAAGTGAACTCACTTTCCGAATTAACGCGCATCGAATTGTTCAGATCTGTGCAGCTATATGACAACTTTGTGCAAGATAACGACCCTTACGGTGAGCATGACTTCGGAAAGGTAGTTGTCGGCGGTCAGGATTTCTTCTGGAAAATCGACTATTACGACAACACCCTTCGCTACGGTTCAGAAAACCCTGCCGACCCGAAGATCACCACCCGCGTACTCACCATCATGTTAGCCAGCGAATATTAGAAAGCCTCTGGCTTGCCCTAGACATGTCCGGGGCATGCCTCAGTTTTGCACCAGGCTGGCCTCAGGCATGTCTAGGGGTCGCACCATGTAACCACCGCGCTTGAATTATGCCGCTACTGGAAGCGGCTCCCATTGAAAATATCTTCCGTTTTTGGCTTCGGGGCACTTGAGTAATTTTCCCATACATTGTAAAACCTCAAGAAATTGCATCAAGCGGTTCGAAGTTTTTCCGCGCTGGTGCACCATAACTGTGGTGATTAGCTCGCATTATTGAGGGTGGCCATGAAGCAAACCTATTTGATAGCGGCCGTGGTCGTGATGGCGGGCATGATATCCACCGCGCTGCCCGCGCAGGAATATCCCGCGAATGCCTTCAATCGGCGCGCAATGAATGATATTCGCTTTGATGACTACAAGGGGTTTGAAAAAGACTGGAAGCTGGTCACGGTAACTTTCCGGACGGATATCGGCGAGCAGCGTTTCGCGTTTGCAAACGAGCTTGCATACAAAACGCTGCTTAGCGGCCAAACAGATTACCCGGATGGTGCGGTATTCGGGAAAGTAGGGGTTGCTGTGGCGGGCGATGCGGCTTTCAAGGATTCCAAGGTGCCTTCTGGCGCGAGCCGTTACCAGATCATGGTGAGGAACAAGGAAAAGTATGCCGATACGGGCGGTTGGGGTTATGCGATTTTTAACGCCGATGGGTTGGTTTTAACCAAAAGCCCCGAAGACACGGATAAAGGCATGGCAGGGCTTTGTTATGAATGTCATAAGCTCGTGACGGATCGCGGCTATGTTTTTTCCCGCCCGCTTGATCTTTCGCCGGATAACTATCTTGCGGTGCAAAAGGAACTCGGCATTTTGTCGCCCGAATACGATTTTATCGATTCTGACGTTTCCAAATTGCCCCCGTGGGTTGTCCGTCAATTGCCGGAAGACACGAAAAAGGTTCGCTACCTTAAAAGCGATTTACGTAAGCTGGTTTTTTCCGGTCCGCTGGTAGAGATAATTCCGGTGCTTGAAGCGGAAGCCGTAAGGTCGAATATGCCCGCCATTGTTATTGGTGATAACAAGGAGGTTTTTGGTGCGTATATCAATAAAGATGAACCCCTGGCGGACGAACCGGCATGCCAGGAAGGACAAAAACCCTTTGTTACATTCTGGTCGCTTGAGATGACGGGCATGGGCATGGGTAGAAGCCATTCCTGTCGTTTCTAGGATAATTCATGAAAGTATCATGGCATCAAAAAAGTTTTGAAGGCCTTTCGCGTGATAATCTATATGAAGTGTTCCGGCTACGTCAGGCGATCTTCGTTGTCGAGCAACAATGCATATACCCGGATATTGATGGCGCCGATCCTTTGGCGCACCATGTGCTTGGGTGGGTTGGTGAAGGCGCGGGGCACAAGCTGGTCGCCTATGCGCGGATTGTCCCCTCAGGCGGCTATCATAATTTTCCAGATCCTTCGATCGGCCGGGTCTGTGTTGATCCGGCTATGCGCGGCAGGGGCATTGCGCGGGCGCTGATGCTTGAAGCCATGAAATGGCTGAATGAGATATATCCGGGCAGCCCGATACGGCTGCAAGCACAGCAATATCTTGAAAGCTTTTATCAAAGCCTGGGGTTTCAGACCGTCACGCCCCCTTATGACGAGGATGGCATCCCGCATATCGACATGCTACGACCGGTGCAGAAAACCCTCGATTCTGGTATATAGGCGCCATGGCAGATACGACCGACCGCATTCTCATCCTCGATTTCGGTTCGCAGGTCACACAGCTGATCGCGCGCCGCCTCCGCGAATACGGCGTTTACTGTGAAATCCACCCCTTTAACCGCAGCGACGATGACGTAAAGGCCTATAACCCCCGCGGCATTATTCTTTCGGGCGGGCCCGCTTCCACCCTTGTTGAAGGCAGCCCGCGCGCGCCGAATGCCGTGTGGGAACTGGGTGTGCCGGTGCTTGGCATTTGCTATGGCCAGCAAACGATGTGCATGCAGCTTGGCGGCAAGGTGGAAGGCGGGCATGCGCGCGAATTTGGCCGCGCCCACATAACAATCAAGGAAGACAGCAAGCTGTTTGAAGGCCTGTGGTCCGTGGGCAGCAAGCAGCAAGTGTGGATGAGCCACGGTGACCGCGTCACGCAGCTGCCCGCAGGCTTTAGGGTTTTTGCATCAAGCGAGGGCGCGCCCTTTGCCATCGCCGGCGATGAGCAGCGCCGTTATTATTCCACCATGTTCCACCCGGAAGTGGTGCATACGCCGGACGGCGGCCGCTTGCTTGAAAGCTTCGCCAAGAATTTATGCGGTTGCACCAATTCATGGAGCATGAAGGCGTTCCGAAAATCGGAAACCGAGCAAATCCGCAAGCAGGTGGGCAAAGGCAAGGTTATTTGCGGGCTTTCGGGCGGCGTTGACAGTTCCGTTGCCGCGATCCTGATCCATGAGGCGATCGGCGATCAGCTGACCTGTATTTTCGTCGATACGGGGATGATGCGGGAAGGGGAGGGGAAGCAGGTCGTCGATCTGTTCCGCAACCACTATAACATTCCGCTTGTCGCGGTCGATGCCTCGAGCGAATTTCTTGGCGCGTTGAAAGGTGTTTCCGACCCCGAACAGAAGCGCAAGATCATTGGCGCCAAGTTCATCGATGTGTTCGATAAGGAAGCAAAGAAGGTCGGCGGCGCCGAATACCTGGCGCAGGGCACGCTATACCCTGACGTGATCGAAAGCGTATCCGTCTTTGGGGGGCCGAGCGAAACCATCAAATCCCACCATAATGTCGGCGGCCTGCCCGAACGTATGAACCTCAAGCTGGTCGAGCCGCTGCGCGGACTGTTTAAAGATGAGGTGAGGAGACTCGGGCAAGAGCTTGGATTACCGGAAGTTTTTGTTGGCCGTCATCCGTTCCCGGGGCCGGGTCTTGCTATCCGTGTGTTAGGCGAGATCACTGAACCGCAACTGGCGATTTTGCGCAAAGCAGACGTGATCTATCTCGATGAAATCCGCAAGGCCGGGCTTTACGACAAAATATGGCAAGCCTTCGCGGTATTGACCCCGCTGCGCACCGTGGGTGTGATGGGAGATGGCCGTACCTATGATTATGTGTTGGCGCTGCGTGCCGTGACATCGCTGGATGGCATGACGGCGGAAGCCTACCCCTTCGAACATGCGTTTCTTGCGCAGACGGCGACGCGCATCATCAACGAAGTGAACGGCGTGAGTCGCGTCGTTTATGACGTGACAAGCAAGCCGCCCGGCACGATCGAGTGGGAATAGCCATGAAGCCATCATTTCTGGTTCTTTGTACCGGAAATTCGGCGCGGTCCATTTTGGCCGAAGCGTTGCTCCGGCATTTGGGCGGCAACAGAATTGACGCATTCAGCGCCGGTAGCAAGCCGAACGGAGCGGTCAACCCGCACGCGCTGGCCTTACTGAAGGAAAAAGGCATTGCGGCGGACGGTTTGCGCAGCAAAAGCTGGGATGAATATACGGGTGAAAATGCGCCGAAGTTTTCTGCCGTTATTACGGTGTGCGATGCCGCGGCGGGGGAAGCGTGTCCGTTATTTTTAGGGGCGCCGATCAAGGCGCATTGGGGTGTGCCGGACCCGGCGGCTGTTACGGGCAGCAACGCGGCCATCAAGCAGGCTTTCCTCGATACCTATAATGTTATGGCGGCGCGCTGCGGCAAGTTAATTGCATTGCGGCTCGAAACTATGTCGTCAAATGATTTGAAGCTGGAACTGCAAAGGATAGGCGCCGCAACATGATGAACAAGATCATTGCCGAATTTATCGGAACTTTCCTGTTGCTTGCTGCCATTGTCGGTTCCGGCATCATGGGGGAAACGATTTCCGGCGGGAATACAGGTGTCGCCCTGCTTATCAATACAGTCTCCACAGGGGCTGCATTATATGTACTGATTACCGTCATCGGGCCGATATCCGGTGCGCATATCAATCCGCTGGTTTCCGCCAAATGTCTGATGGAAAAAACCATGACCGCCAAGCTGTTCAGCGCCTATGTGCTGGCGCAGGTTGCGGGTGCGGTTCTGGGCGTAATATTCGCGCATTTGATGTTTGATGCGCCGCTTGTGCAAATGGGCGTGAAGGACAGAAGCGGCACCGGCATTCTGGTCGCGGAATTTCTCGCGACATTCGGCCTGATCGCGACGATTGTTCTGGGTGAAAGGTTCTGCAAGGACAAAATCGCGACGCTTGTGGCGTTCTATATTACTTCGGCGTTTTTGTTTACGGCATCAACTTCGTTCGCTAACCCGGCGGTGACGCTGGCGCGTTCCCTGACGGCGACGTTCGCGGGCATTACCCGGGAATCCGCCGTAGGGTTTTTTGTGGTGCAAGTGCTTGGGCTGATCGCCGCCATGGCTTTGCTGGGCAACCGTGATACGGCTTCCGGAAAACAGAAAAAATAAAATTTCTTCTATGAATTTTTGACCGTTTTCAGATCGGGCTTCCCGGTCTTCATGGCATAGGTATGTTCCGTACCTGGGAAGGCGCGGGCGCGCACTTCGGTTGCATAAGCGCTGATCGCCTGTTCGATGGCGTCGCCGATTTGGCCGTAGAGTTTCACGAATTTCGGCACGCGCGGCGAAAGGCCGAGCATATCCTCCATCACCAGTATTTGTCCGTCACATGCGGCCGAAGCGCCGATGCCGATGGTTGGAATGGCGATTTGCGTTGTGATGCGTGCCGCGAGCGGTTCGGCAATTGCTTCGAGCACGATGGCGAAGGCGCCAGCCTCGGCGATAGCGCGGGCATCTTCCTCCAGCGCGGCCCATTCGCTTTGATCGCGGCCCTGCGCCTTGAAGCCGCCAAGTGTGTTGGCGGATTGCGGCGTAAGGCCGATATGCCCCATAACGGGGATGCCGCGCTCGACAAGAAAACGCACGGTTTCGGCCATACGTTTGCCGCCTTCGATTTTCACCGCGCCGCAATCGGTTTCCTTCATGACACGCGATGCGTTACGGAACGCGACCGTGGGGCTTTCCTCATACGTACCGAACGGCATATCGACGACGACAAGCGCGTGCTTCGCGCCGCGCACGACGGCGCGCCCATGCATGGTCATGAGTTCGAGCGGAACGGGGATGGTGCTGTCATAGCCGTGCATCACCATGCCGACGCTGTCGCCGACGAGCAAAAGATCGACGTGGCTGTCGGCGATCGCGGCCGTGTGCGCGTGGTATGATGTCAGTGCAACGATGGGTTCGCTGCCTTTGCGTTTTGCGATATCGGGTGCGGTCAGCCTTTTGGTATCAGTTTGCTTGGACATTTACCCCTCGCTTCCGGCAGCATAAAATGTTATCCACAGGACGATTAGTATCAAGTTTCTCATATTGCTTGTACTTTTATTGAGCCTAATTTTTTAACCATAAAGGCAATTGTGTGTTGCTTTGCCGTATTCGGGACGGCATATTGTTGCGGCAACGGATTCTTATACCATCGCTAGCCCTGAAGCCAGTGATTAACCATAAATGAATGCGCTGCGCCTGTCTTAGATAAACTTTCGGGAATTGCTGCTATTCTGTTAACGCCTCTGGATAGATCGCGCGGTTGCGTGGCATGGAGCTCAAAGTTATGAAATCGTTTCGTTCGCTTGCCATAGCCGCGCTGGCCTTCGCGCTTGTTGCCGCGCCCGCTCCATCGCAAGCCAAAGGCAGCTGCTTTTCCGACAATGAAGTCAACGCCGAGCAAACCGTAAGATTGCACAGCGAGCTTATGGTGATTGCGCTGACCTGCCGCTATTCATCCGAAGGTGCTTCGCTCACCAGCGCATACCAGACATTCACCCGCAAGCATCTTGCGGCGATCCGCGATGCCGAAGGAACCTTGATCAACTATTATCGCGGCGCCGGATCACGCGCGCCCGAAAGCAAGGTCGATAAAGTGCGTACGCTGATGGGCAACGAATATTCGCAGCGCGTGGCCGATCTTTCACACGCCAGCTTTTGCGAAAACTTCCGTGACCGCGTCATGGAAGCCAGCACCTGGTCTGCTTCCCGCCTGAAGCAGGAGCTGAAGGACCTCGCGAGCCGTTATCCGTGCCAGGAAAGCAAGTGCAAGTTTAAAACCGCCGCCGCCGAGGCGATTGAGCCGGTTGGTAAGAACCATCGCTAAAAAATGGAATACTTCCTTCAGCAGCTTATCAATGGGCTGACTCTGGGGGCCATCTACGGTTTGATCGCCATCGGTTATACGATGGTTTACGGCATCATCGGCATGATTAACTTCGCGCATGGCGAGGTTTTCATGATCAGCGCTTTCATCGCCGTCATCAGCTTCGTTCTTTTCGGTATGATCGGTATAGCGACCGTTCCGGTCATGCTGCTGCTTGTTTTGATCATCAGCATTTTTCTTACCTCCGCCTATGGCTGGACCGTGGAGCGGCTGGCCTATAGGCCGTTACGCGGCTCGAACCGGCTTGCGCCGCTTATTTCGGCCATCGGCATGTCTATTTTTTTGCAAAACTATGTCCAGTTACTACAGGGCGCGCGCGTGAAGCCGATGCAGCCGATCATTCAGGGTGGCTTTACGCTGGCGGAACGCGCCGATGGTTTCGTGGTTTCGATATCCTACCTGCAGATATTCATTATTGTGCTCACGACGATCATGATGGTGGCCTTTGCCACGATCATTCAGCGCACGCCTCTCGGGCGCGCGCAGCGCGCCTGCGAACAGGATAAAACCATGGCGGCGCTGTGCGGCGTGAATGTTGACCGCACTATTTCCTGGACGTTTTTGCTGGGCGCTGCGCTGGCGGCCGTGGCGGGGCTTATGGTCACGTTGTATTATGGCGTGGTCGATTTTTTCATGGGCTTCCTTGCGGGCATGAAGGCTTTTACCGCCGCCGTGCTCGGCGGGATCGGTTCGCTGCCCGGCGCTATGTTGGGTGGGATTTTAATCGGCCTGATCGAAGCGTTCTGGTCCGGTTATGTCAGCGTGCAATACAAGGACGTCGCGGCGTTCTGCATCCTTATCCTTATCCTGATGGTACGTCCGAACGGGTTGCTTGGGCACCCGGAAATCGAGAAGGTGTAGCGAATGGCAACCGCAACAAGCTCATTGCCCGCACCCGCCATGATGGGACGAATTTTCCGCGAAGCCTTTATAACCGGGCTGATAGGCTTCGTGCTGGCGCTGCCACTTGCCGGGTTTCGTACGGTCGATGGCGCGACGGGCCTTTCGATCGCGGTGCAGATGGCGGATGTTGTCTATGCCGCCGGGCTTATTTTCCTTGGCCGTATTGCGATTATGCTGGCGCAGGAAGGCTATCGCGTTCCCGTTCTCGTGCTTGCGCTTGCGACGTTGCTTGCCGCGACGCAGATCGAATTTCCAACACAGTTTCTACACTTCATCGCCATTGCAGGGCCGGTCATTATCGTGATCTATGCGTTGCGCGGCAATATCGGCGGCGCGATACGCAAAGTTTCAGATACGGGGCTGGCGCAAACATGGCTAAGCGTGTTGAAACGCAAAAGCCGCTATATGTTGCCGCTTGTTTTTGCGCTCGCGATTTTTCTGCCCCTTATGCCCTTCGCGGATCGTTATGCGATGGATGTAGCGACGATGGTGCTGACATACGTCGCGCTCGCGTGGGGGCTGAATATCGTTGTCGGTTACGCGGGGTTGCTCGATCTTGGTTACGTCGCCTATTACGCTATCGGTGCCTATACTTATGCGCTGCTGGCGCAACATTTCGATTTCAGCTTTTGGATGGCGCTTCCGGTTGCGGGGTTAATGGCTGTTCTGGTTGCCGGGCTGATCGGCGCGCCGGTGTTGCGGTTGCGCGGCGATTACCTTGCGATCGTGACGCTTGGGTTTGCCGAAATCGTGAGGCTTGTGCTGATTAACTGGACGACTTTGACGGGCGGGCCGAACGGCATTTCGGGCGTGCCGCGTCCAACGTTTTTCGGGCTTGAATTTACGCGCAGCGAGGGGGAAGGGGTATTTCCTTTCCATGAATTTTTCGGCCTCGAATACAGCCCGATCCAGCGCGTGATCTATCTTTATTATCTGATCCTGTTGCTGGCGATAGTGGTTGCGTGGTTTAGCTGGCGTTTGCGCAAGCTGCCGCTCGGCCGGGCATGGGAAGCCCTGCGGGATGATGAAATCGCCTGCACTTCGGTTGGCATCAACGCCATGACGGCGAAGCTTGCGGCCTATATGTTTGCGGCGCTGGTGGCCGGGCTGGCGGGCGCGTTCTTTGCAACGCGACAAGGCTTCATCAGCCCGGAAAGTTTTACCTTCAACGAATCCGTCGCCGTACTGGCGATTGTGGTGCTTGGTGGCATGGGCAGCCAGATCGGCATATTGCTGGCGGCGCTTTTCATCATCGGCATGCCTGAGCTTTTCCGCGAGCTGGAGCAATACCGCATGGCTGCTTTCGGTGCCGGCATGGTGCTGATCATGATCTGGCGCCCGCGCGGCCTGATGGCGCAGCGGGAGCCTTCGGTGAAGTTAGAGTAGGCCGTGCGCTAAATTATTTGGCTGAATTATCTAAGTGCCAGTGAAAACATAGCCCCGCCAAATAAAACTAAACCAGGAACCATGATGGCCCCTTTGCCTACACCAGCAAGAAATGCTGGCACAGCAACGAGCGGGGCTGCAAGCAATGCGGCATAAACCATAAGGCCAAGACCGGCCACAGCGCAAAGTGCTGTTGCGGCAATACGAAATTTGGACATAATTCTTCTCCTAAAATGCCTTAACAATAGAATGCTTTCTAAACAACATATGTAAGCATGTCCATATCGCTATTAGTTGCATAAAGAGCCATAGTTAATCATAGTGCTTAAGTCTTGATTTAATTATTTGTTCCCACATGCCCAAAATCATCTTTATCGAAAAATCCGGAAACAGGCGGGAGGTCGTGGCCGAAACCGGCCAGACGCTTTTGCAGGTCGCGTGGGCTAACGGGCTTGATGTTGAAGGTGCGTGCGAAGGCAACATGGCCTGTTCCACCTGCCACCTTATCGTTGACAAGGCTTGGGCGGGCAAGTTGCCTGCGCCGTCCGTTGATGAAACCGATATGCTCGATCTCGCTTATGGCGTTACCGGAACATCCCGCCTCGGTTGCCAGATAAAAGTAAGGCCGGAGCTGGACGGGCTTGTGGTCGCTCTACCGCCTATGACTAGGAGCATGCTCGGGTAGCATGGCCGCGGCCTGCTTCGCAGCTTGCAAACGGCCCGCCACAATTTCGCATAATTCCATAGAATTTTAGATAAATTGACCTGACCGGCCTTGAAAAACCATGGTTTTTCCGCACCATCGTTTTGGCACGCCGCATGCAACTGTTCCGGTGCAAGTGAATTTTACGAAGGCACCATAAACCCGAACGGAGGCACGCATGTTTGAAGACATTTTCGAAGACAAAATCATTGAACGGCTCGAACAGCTTGATGACCACATTCAAGACGCGCGCCTGGCGCTCAAGGCCCTGGCGATGTCTGTCGAAGCGGCACGTAATAAACTGGATGGGGTAAGCGACACACCACAGCCCGCGCAGTTTGAAGCGCCTTTCGCGCTTCACTAAGTCAGCCCGCCTAGCAACCCTCACAAGGGCGCGCTTACAGCAATCGGGGTCGGTGTAGCCTTCGGCACCGGCCCCGACCCATTTTTTGCCTCATAACTCCCTGAATTATAAAAGGAATAACGGCCCAGTTTCCACTTGACCCGGAGGGCCGAGTCGGACAAAAGAAGGCGACCGAAAAAACAGCCAGATCGCCCGGAATGCCCAGTTTAAAAGACCTTAAAAACCGGATTGCCAGCGTCAAATCGACGCGGAAAATCACGTCGGCGATGAAGATGGTGGCCGCCAGCAAACTACGCCGCGCGCAGGAGCAGGCGGAAGCCACCCGCCCCTATGCCGAGCGCATGGCCCGCATGCTGGCCTCGCTTTCCGCCAATCTTGTGCTGACCGATACATCGCCCAAACTGATCGCGGGGACGGGCAAGGAAGATGTTTGCTTGCTTTTGGTCGTGACGTCCGACCGCGGCTTGTGCGGCGGCTTTAACGGCACCGTGGTGCGCGAAGCGCGCCGCCAAATCAAGCAGCTGCGTGCCGAAGGCAAGCAGGTGAAGATTTTCTGCGTCGGCCGCAAGGGCAGGGATCTGCTGCGCCGTGAATTTGCAGAAAGCATCGTGCATAGCGTGCAGGATATTGGCCGCAAGCGTGTTGGCTTTGGCGATGCGCACGGCGTGACGGAAAAGCTGCTTGAGTTATACGAAGGTGGCCAGTTCGATACTTGCCGCCTTGTCTATAACCGTTTCAAATCGGCGATATCGCAGATCACGACCGTGCAGCAGCTTATTCCCGCCGCGCCGCCGGCGGCGAACGAAAACCAGCCGCAGGAAGCCGTGGCGCCATACGAATTTGAGCCGGGCGAGGAAGAAATTCTGGCGCAAATTCTTCCCAAGAATCTTGCGCTGCAGGTGTTTGGCGCGTTGCTCGAAAGTGCAGCGGGGGAACAGGGCGCGCGCATGACGGCGATGGATAACGCGACCCGTAATGCGGGCGACATGATCAACCGCCTGACGCTGAACTACAACCGCAGCCGTCAGGCCTACATCACCAAGGAACTGATCGAAATTATCTCGGGCGCCGAGGCGATCTGATTTTATCTTTAGGAAGGACAAAGAACTATGCAAGCGAATAACGAAGGCCGGGTTACGCAGGTTACAGGCGCCGTGGTGGACGTTCAGTTCGATAGCAGCCTGCCTGCGATCCTGAGCGCGCTCCACACGGAGAATGAGGGCAAGAAGCTTGTGCTCGAAGTGGCGCAGCATCTGGGCGAGAATACTGTCCGCACAATCGCGATGGACTCGACCGATGGCCTTGTGCGCGGCCAGAAGGTCGAAGATACCGGTGCGCCGATTACCGTGCCCGTGGGTCCGGAAACACTCGGTCGTATTTTGAACGTGATCGGCGAACCGGTTGACGAACGGGGCCCCGTGAATGCCAAGAAATCTTCCCCGATCCACCGCGAAGCACCGCCCTTTATCGATCAATCGACCGACCAGCAAATTCTGGTGACCGGCATTAAGGTCGTTGACCTGCTCGCGCCCTATGCGCGTGGCGGCAAGATCGGCCTGTTCGGCGGCGCCGGCGTTGGCAAGACTGTTTTGATTATGGAGCTGATCAACAACATTGCCAAGGCACACGGCGGTTATTCGGTGTTTGCTGGCGTGGGTGAGCGTACCCGCGAAGGCAACGATCTTTATCATGAAATGATGGAATCCGGCGTTATCAAAACCGACGGTACGGGTTCCAAGGCCGCGCTTGTTTATGGCCAGATGAACGAACCGCCGGGCGCCCGCGCCCGCGTCGGTTTGACCGGTCTGACCCTGGCCGAATATTTCCGCGACGAAGAAGGGCAGGACGTTCTGTTCTTCGTCGATAACATCTTCCGCTTTACACAGGCGGGTTCGGAAGTGTCGGCGCTGCTCGGTCGTATTCCTTCCGCCGTGGGTTACCAGCCGACACTGGCCACCGACATGGGCGCGCTGCAGGAACGCATCACCACCACCAAGAAGGGTTCGATCACCTCGGTGCAGGCGATTTACGTGCCGGCGGACGATTTGACCGACCCGGCTCCCGCCGCTTCCTTTGCGCATCTTGATGCCACGACAGTGCTTTCGCGCCAGATCGCAGAGCTGGGTATTTACCCCGCGGTCGATCCGCTGGACAGCACCAGCCGCATCCTTGATCCGCGCGTCGTCGGCGACGAGCATTACAACATTGCGCGTCAGGTACAGAAGGTGTTGCAGACCTATAAGTCGTTGCAGGACATCATTGCCATTCTGGGCATGGATGAACTTTCGGAAGACGATAAGCTTGTGGTTGCGCGGGCACGTAAAATCCAGCGCTTCCTGTCGCAGCCGTTCCACGTGGCCGAAGTGTTCACGGGCGCACCGGGCAAGTTCGTCAAGCTCGAAGATACCATTCGCGGTTTCAAGGGCATCGTCGAAGGCAATTACGACCATCTGCCGGAATCGGCTTTCTATATGGTCGGCACGATCGAGGAAGCGACCGAAAAGGCACGCAAGATGGCGGCGGAAGCGGCATAATCAGACATGGCCGAACAGCTTATCTTCGAACTTGTTTCCCCGGAAAAGCTCCTGCTTAGCAAGGAAGCCACCATGGTTGCCGTGCCGGGTAGCGAGGGGGATTTCGGCGTGCTTGCAGGCCATGCGCCCATGATCACGGGTGTGCGCGCCGGCGTGATCGATGTTTATGAAGGCGATACGGTCACGGACCGGGTTTTCGTGGCGGGCGGTTTCGCCGAAGTAACGCCGGAGCGTTGCATCGTTCTGGCCGAAGAAGCGATCCCGACCAAGGATATCAACCGCGCCGATATGGAAAAGCGCGTGAAGGATCTGGGCGAAGATTTGGCCGATGCCAAAACGCCGCAGGAACGCGAGCAGGTTGAAACCCGTCTTGCTGTCGCCAAAGCCATGCTTGATTACGCGGCCTGATTACGCCGCCACGTTGACGGTATTCCCCGAATTGCTGCTGGCCGTCGCGCTATAGCCGCTTGCGCTGCTGTAGCTGCTTGCGGCTGTTGCATAGGCTGTTGCAGCGGGGGCGGCGGCTACGGTTGGCGTCGTGGGTTCATAGGCAGGCGCTTCGGCTTGCGGGGCCGGCTGCGGATTATCTTGCGGTTCCGCGCGGGCAATTTCCATTCTTTCGCGCGGCTTCGTGGTTTCGGGTGCGCGCGCATCCTTCAGGTTGAATTCTATTTCACGCGCGACAGGGTTCGCGAGCGCAAAGTTCGCGACATCGACCCGCGCGGTGGGTGGAATGGTATCGCTGCCACGGATATTGGCGGCGTTGACGCCATCTTTGTGTGGATTGGTGTTGTTCGGATCGCTGTTTTCGGCATTGGTGCGCAGACCGCCCAGCACGTTGTTATCACCCGCGCCGGCGACAGAGGCCAGAAGGCTTTGTATGCCTTCGGGCGCCTGCGCAGCGAGACGTGATTGCAGATCCAGACTGACAGGTGGCGCAGTCTGAACCTGCTTCACCGTTGCCGGTGAAGACAAGCTGTTTGGACTAGTCACCCAGGCCTCCCCACGACGCCACGGAAATAACTCTGTTCCACCTTCTATTGTCGCTCTTTGTGCTTAATTCGGCTTTAACGATGGATAAAACTTTATCCATAACGCATGGACCAAGAGCCTGATTTTATTGGAATGAATCCACAAGGCCCTGACTGTCCGGCGAATCTCGCCGCAGGGATAAAAAAACTTGTGGTAAACGCCTGGTTAATTTCGTGAAAAAATTATCAGACGGTTCTGAAGGTTTGCCAAAGGAAGAAGAGAACGGCACCACCAATCAGAATGATATTGATCATGTAGTCAACCTCCGCAGGAGAAGCAAAGCTTAAAACATCTCGGCTGTCATGGCAAGCGTGGCCCGGAAACCCAGCTTTACCGTATCGCGCAGCCCTGCAGCCTGCGTCAGGAAATGTTCGGCAAAGAATCGGGCCGACATGATTTTAGCGTTCAGAAAACCGGCATCGCCATCGTTCGACGCCAGCAATTGCTGTGCAATCAGTGCCGATTGCCCAAGATAATAACCGCCGAACGTATAGGCGCATAAACGAAGATAGGGTGCCGCGCTGGCGGCCGCTGCGCTCGGGTTGCCCTTCATTGTATCCAGCATCCACTGCCCGGCTTCTTGTGTGCAGGCATGTGCCGCCTTCAGATGCGTAGCAATGGAAGCAAGGTCATCGCCCTTTTGCGCGGCTAACGTGCCTGTCAGCTCTTCAATTTCCTCCAG
This sequence comes from Alphaproteobacteria bacterium, assembly GCA_016124955.1. Classification (NCBI taxonomy): domain Bacteria; kingdom Pseudomonadati; phylum Pseudomonadota; class Alphaproteobacteria; species Alphaproteobacteria bacterium. Next base: position 15,123 of record WGMR01000003.1, read on the forward strand.
CATGGCGTTCATGGCCGCGCCCTTGTCTCGTCCGAGTTTACGAAACACAAGGTCGTTGGCCTGAATGCCGTTGGTGCCTTCATAGATCGCAAGCACGCGCGCATCGCGCATATGTTGCGCCGCCCCGGTTTCCTCAATATAGCCCATGCCGCCAAAAACCTGCATGGCGGTCGATGTCACCTCGTTGCTCATATCGGTTAGCCAGCTTTTAATCACCGGCGTCAGCAGATCGACGCGCAGGCCTGCTTTCTCACGTTCGTCTGCATCCGGCGCATGTTTGGCGCGGTCGAGTGCGTAAGCGCCGGCCATAGCGAGCGCCCGCCCTGCTTCAATTTGCGCCTTCATGCCTAGCAGCATGCGGCGGACGTCCGGGTGATGGATGATCGTGACGGGCGCGTCCTTGGGCTTGGCTATATCCCGGCTTTGCACACGGGTTTTGGCATATTCGCGCGCGCCTTGATAGGCGCGTTCGGCCAGCGCAAGGCCTTGAATGCCGACGCCGATACGGGCGTTGTTCATCATCGTGAACATGGCGGCAATTCCACCCTGTTCTTCGCCTACCAGATAGCCGGTCGCGCCGCCCTGATCGCCATAGGCCATAACGCAAGTGGGGCTGGCATGCTGGCCGAGCTTGTGTTCGGTCGAAACGACGCGGACATCGTTGACCGCGCCGGGGCTGCCATCGGCGTTCGGCAACAGCTTCGGCACAAGGAATAGCGACAGGCCTTTTGTGCCTTCGGGTGCATCCGGGAGACGCGCGAGCACAAGATGTACGATATTTTCGGCTATGTCATGGTCGCCGTAGCTGATGAATATTTTTTGCCCCGTGATTTTATAATGATCGCCTGCCCGCACCGCCTTGCACCGCACCGCACCGACATCGCTGCCAGCCTGCGGTTCCGTAAGGTTCATTGTGCCGGTCCATGTGCCGCTGACCAGTTTTTCGAGGTATATTTTTTTCAGCGCGTCGCTGCCATGCGCCTCCATCGCTTCGATCGTGCCTTGGTTCAGCAGCGTGCAGAGCGCGAGCGCGAGGTTGGCGGATTGCCACATTTCCTGCACCGGCATGGCAATGCACCAGGGAAGCCCCTGGCCGCCATGGTCCGGATCGAACGGCAAGCCGTTCCACCCGCCTTCGACATAGGCCTGGTAGGCTGCACGGAAACCTTCGGGCATCACGATGCCTTTTTCGGTCAGCTTCGCCTTGTTTTTGTCACCAACCTGATTGAGCGGCGCGAATGTTTCGCTGGCGAGTTTGCCTGCGGCTTCGAGCACGCTTTCAACCAGATCGGGCGAAGTCGCTTCATAGCCCGGCAAGGCTGCAAGCTTATCGATCCCGATCAGATGGTTGAGGATAAAACGGATGTCTGCCAGCGGCGGGGAATAGGTCATGCTCACAAACTGCCCCATGAAAGTTAATAAAAAATAACCGTTTCCCGCTCTTGGCACGGCGTTTGCGAGGGTAGGGGTGGGGAATACAATTCCGTTGAGTACAGAGGGGATAATGACAATCGAGTCCATTTCATCGCTGCCGGTTAAACAGGTTGAAAATCAATCTGTTACATCGCCGGCTAAAAGCCGTATCGCAGCGGCAATCAAGCATGCCAGCGATGCCACAGGGGTAGATTTTACCTACCTGATGAATAAAGCTGCCCAGGAAAGCGGCATGCGGGCCGATGCCAAGGCAAGCACCAGCAGCGCCACGGGGCTTTTCCAGTTTATCGAACAGACTTGGTTGCAGATGGTCAAAAACCACGGCGCCAAGCATGGCCTTGGTGAGGTTGCCGACAAGGTGATCACGACCGCAAGCGGGGCCGTGAGTATTTCGGACCGCGCTTTGCGCCGCGAAGTGCTTGAGCTTCGCAAGAACCCGGAACTTTCGGCCGCGATGGCCGCCGAACTGGCCAACGAAAACAAGCAGCAGTTGCAAAAAACGGTTGGCGGCAAGATCGGCAAGACCGAACTTTATATGGCGCATTTCCTTGGCCCCAACGCCGCCGCGAAATTCATTGATGCGAACCGTAGCGCGCCGGGCACGGACGCCGCCAGCCTGTTGCCCGAAGCGGCGCAAGCCAACAAAGGTGTTTTCTACAATGCCGACGGTAGCCACCGTACGGTAGGTGCAATATACAAACGCTTTGCCGGCGTCATGAACCGCACGCCGGTTATAGCTGAAACCGGCAGCATGGTCGCGGCTGCGGCCAGTGCGCCTTCAATCCGCCTAGCAGGTCTTGATGGTTTTGCGACAGAAAGCGCGGGCGCTTTACAATCTTTCAGGCCGCATGCGGAAAGGCCGCTTTATTCTCTGCCTTCAGCCGATCCCCAATCGCTTTTGAGCACCATGATGCTTGCGCAGCTCGATATGCCTAGCGAAACAACGGCGCATCTGAATCTGTTTGGCGAAGATAAGGAAGATCGTGGGCAGCGCGGCGAAGATCGTCGTAAGCTCGCTTAATCGCGCGGCGCGGCGGCGCGGCGCAACCTGTCATTGATGGCTGCTCCGATACCCTGTTCATGGATAGGCGCGACCGCAATGCCTTTGAAGCGCGGTTGATCAAGCTCCCGCAGTTTTGCGAACAGGCTGGCCGCCGCTTCCTCAAGATCCCCCGCCTCGCTCAAATTTAATCGTAAGGCGCCGCCCTTAAATGCAAAGGCTGGGCCGAACAGAAGAAACGCTTCATCCGGCCCGGCTTCCGACACCTCCATGCGTAGCGGAAGCTTGGGCGCATAGTGGCTTGCCATTTGCCCGGGCGATTTTGGCCGGGCAGGGTCGTCGTGGGTTGAAGATTCAATATTATCAAGAATGCGCGCCAGCCGCTCTCGTGTTACACCGCCATGGCGCAAAATGGTCGGAGTTTCGCCGGTAAGATCAAGGACGGTCGATTCAACTCCGACTTTGCACTTACCTTCCGCCAATATCATATCGACCTTGTTGCCAAGCGATTCTGCGACATGCATCGGGATCGTCGGGCTAAGCGTGCCGGAACGGTTGGCGCTCGGTGCCGCAATGGGCTTGCCCGCCAGCGTGATCAACTTAAGCGCCGTTGGATGGTCGGGCATGCGAACCGCAAGCGTATCAAGCCCGGCGCTGGCGAGCAGAGAAACGGCGCACCCTTGCTTGCGCTTGAGCACGAGCGTTAATGGGCCAGGCCAGAAATGCTCGATCAACTGATCGGCGGCATCGTTTGGTTCGACCAATTCGTCGAGCTGTTCGCGTTTTGCGATATGAATAATAAGCGGGTTGAAATCAGGCCGGTTCTTGGCGGCGAACAAGGCTGCAATCGCTTTGTCGTTTGTAGCATCGGCGCCAAGGCCGTAAACGGTTTCGGTCGGGAAGGCGACAAGCTTGCCGCGTGCGATAAGCTGGGCGGCCTGTTTGATAGTCCCGTCCGAAGCCGGGAATATATTGGCCGCCGCAGGCATCAGAGCTGCTTGACCGCCGCAAGCACGTCATCGACATGGCCTGGCACCTTAACCTTGCGCCACGCGCCGCGCACGATACCTTTGCTGTCGATCAGGAAGGTGGCGCGCTCCATACCCATATAGCTGCGGCCGTACATGCTTTTCTTGATCCACGTGCCGTATTTTTCGGCTACGCCGCTTTCCTGGTCGGACCCGAGTTCGAACGAAAGCCTGTAGAGCTTCTTGAATTTTTCGTGGCTTGCGATGCTGTCCTTTGAAACGCCGATTACCTTGATCCCTAGTTTTTTGAACTGGGGCAGCGCGCTGCCGAAATCGCACGCCTCTTTGGTGCAGCCGGATGTGTTGTCCTTCGGATAAAAATAAAGCACGAAAGGCTTGCCAAGCAGATCGTTGAGCGTGACCTTGCCGCCACCCGTGACAGGCATGGAAAAGGCTGGCGCTCTGCCGCCGGTTTTCGGCCCCTTCATGGGTGCCGTAATTTTGCTGGATTTAGCGGGTTTCTTGTTTTTGACGGCGCGTGGCTTTGTCTTGGCTTTTACGGGCATTTCATACCTGCTGATGGGATAAAAAGAAGGAATAACATGATATTATCTGTATGAATATATGCGTAAAATCAAGCAGACTATGTTAAGTATCTGAATCACCCCCTGAAGCTTGCCCGCAATGCTCAAGAAAACCTTCCGTATCAGCATACAGATTCTCGGCGCCGTGCTGGCTGTTGTTGCCATTGCGCTTGGCGCGGCGATATGGCGGGTTGCGAGCGCGCCGATAACCTTCGAGGAAATGGAACCCTATATCGAACAGGCGCTTGGGGACAGCGAACACGGTATTACGGCGGAAGTGCCTTCGAACCTGCTCGTGTGGGATAACGAGGAGTTCGAGTTTCGCTTCCGCGTTAGCGGTGCCAAGCTATTCAACGCCGAGGGGCAACAGATAGCGCTGCTGCCCGATCTTTCGATGCGGCTTAGCCTGTTCTCGCTGCTTTACGGCAGGGTGGCTCCGGCCGAAATTAAGGTCGAGCGGCCGCAAATCGTGCTGGAGCGTACGGTCGAAGGCCAGTTCCTGTTTGGCGGAATTGGTGAAGCCGATGGCGCATCGCAGATGCCGGCGGATGATGGAAATAAAGCTTCCTTCGCCGAAATGCTGAAACAGTTTCTTGGCATCGAATCCGGCATTATCGGCGGGCTTGGGGCGCTTTCGAACCTGACGATTGATCACGCGATCATTAGCATCTTTGATAGAGCAACAGGTAAAAGCTGGCAGGTTTCGTTTCCCTTCATCAGTTTTTCACGCGATTGGCGCGGCACCTATGGCACGGCGCTTGTCGAGATTACGCAGGGCGAAACGGTAAGCCCGCTACGTGTCAACATGGCATACCAGCGCGATAAAAAGCGCATTAGCCTTACGGGCAGTTTTACGGACATCAATCTTTCCTTTCTTGGCGGCAAGCATGAAAGCCTTTCGGATTTTGCCCGCTTTGACATGCCGCTAAGCGGCGACGTTACCGTTATGCTGAACGAGGATTTTGCGCTCGATGCGGCAAAGTGGGATGTAAAAGCAGGCGCGGGGACTTTGACGGCCGTGGAATTGTGGCCTGCGCCGATGAAGGTTGGTGCTTTGCGAAGCGAGGGGGATTTCGATAGCCGCAACCTGACCGCCAATTTGAAGGAACTGCACGCCGAACTTTCCGGGCTTAAGATCGAGGTTTCGGGGAAAATCAGGCCGACAGGCGCCGACCGCGGCTTTATCTATGATATCGATGCTGTGATGCGGGATCTGCCTATGGACGGCATCACCGGCTATTGGCCGGATAAGGTTGCCGTCAATCCGCGCGCATGGATAGCGGAAAATATGACGGAAGGCGCCTTCACGGAGCTTGGCGGCCATTTCAAAGGCGGCGGACAATGGGGCGCGTGGGAAGGCGTGAACCTTGCTTCGGCCAAGGGCGCTATCGCTATGAAAAACGCGACCATTCGCTATCACGATGCCTTGCCGCCCGTAACGGGTGTGGGCGGAACGGCCGAATTCGATCAAAATGAAATGCGGATACAGGTCACAGGCGGCAAGGCCGCGGGCATGGATTTGCAGCCTGCACCAATCGTCATATCGGGTCTGAGTGCCGAGGATCAATTTATCGATATCACCGTGATCGCCAAATCGCCGCTCAAGGCGCTGCTTGGCCTGATCGACCGCGAGCCGCTTGGCTATGCCACCGCTGTCGGGCTGAGCCCCGATAAGGTGCAGGGCGAGGCCGATGTGACCGTAAGATTCAATTTCCCGCTGCTTAAAAGCCTTTCGATTGATCAGGTCAAGGTTACGGGCGAGGGACGAGTAAAGGATTTTTACAGCGAAGAGCTGGTGCCCGGTTACAAACTTTCGAACGGCAAGCTTGATGTATTGCTCGATGACGTGCATCTCGGGATTGACGGTAATGTTGCACTGAACGGCGTTCCGCTCGATATCGCGTGGCGGGAAAATTTTCCGCAAGACGGCAAGGATATCAGCCCGCGTAAAACCGGCAGGGTTACGGGCACGGTGACCGGCGAACAGTGGCAAATGCTCGATACTACACTTTATCACAATATTACCGGTCCGACCGACGTGGCCATCGATTACACTGATGTCAGCGAGCAGATGAGCAATATCGGTCTTGTGATTGACGGCGGTAAAGCCGGAATAAGTTATGACGACCTGAACTACCACAAGTCTCCGGGAAAGCCATTCCTTCTTGAAGCTGCGATCAGCATGCCGCGGGATCAACTCGCGCAGATCGATACGCTTCGCATAGATGGCGATCAGGCTAATATCGACGGTACAGGCATGCTGGATGCCAAAAGCTTTAATTTGCGTTCCTTGACGCTCGATCCGTTTATCCTTGGCCGCAACAACGCCAAAATGGAGTTCAGTGCGGACGAAAAGGGAGCGCAGAAGTTTGTGCTTTCCGGCAAGGCGCTGGATATCGCCAGCGGCGAGCCGCCGCCAAAGACGGAAGAGGCGCCGAAGGTGGAGCCGCAGCACAAGCACCCGCTTGAAGTTAACATCAAGGTCGGCAACGCCTATACCGGTGAAAGCAGCCGCTTTACGGATCTAAGCCTGGTGGCCCGGCGCGATGCCGTTGGCTGGTATAATTTTGATGTGCAGGCGAAGGCGGAGCAGGGCATACCGCTTAGCATGTGGCTGCGCCCGGAAGGCAAGGTCAGCCACCTTAGTATCGCAACCGACGATCTCGGCGCTGTTTTGCGTTCATGGGATGCGGGCGAGAGCATCAAGGGCGGCAGACTGATCATATCGGGCAAAGGCACGCCCGAAAATCCGCGCGTTGTGGAGGGGACGATCGACTTGCAGGACTATCAGGTGAAGGATATGCCGTTCCTTGCCGTGCTGATCAACGCGGTTTCGCTTGGCGGCTTGGCCGATATGCTGCAAGGCAAGGGACTCAATTTCGACAGGCTGGACGGCAACTTTAAGCTGGATGGCGATACGCTGGTGTTGAAAAAGATTCGCACGACGGGTGGCGGTTCGCTCGGGTTGAATATGGAAGGCTATATCGATCTTTATACCAACGAAGCGCGCTTGCAGGGCACCGTTGTGCCATTCGATTTCTTTAACCGCGTTGTCGGCAGCATTCCGCTGGTGGGTGATTTGATCACGGGCGGCAAGGGGCAGGGGCTGATCGCTGCCGCCTATAGTGCCAAGGGGCCGCTTGGAAACCTTGATGTGAGCGTCAACCCGGCTTCCATGCTCACACCCGGGATTTTCCGGCAAATGTTCTTTATGGACAGCCTCGATGGACCGTCAGACGTGCCGAAGATGAATGTGCCGGAGCAGCAGGGTAAAATTCGCGGCAAGCTTCACAACTAGCTATTGTGCCTTTGCGAGCGCATGACGCTTTTTGCCGAACGTCAGCCGCGCGATGCCTTCGGCATCGAGATCGCCGTTACCAAGCGTTGCGGTGATGGATGTGACCGGGTTATCGTTCAGCTTAATTCCGCCTTGCTCGATAAGCCGCTTTGCTTCGCCTTTCGATGCAGCCATACCAAGCGCCACTGCAATATCCACGATAGCGGGTGCGCTGCCCGTTGCGAAGGCGAAAGTGGGAAGGCCGCCGGCCTTGCCGCTGCCCGCAAAGGCTTGTGCCGCGGTTGCCGATGCTTCCGCCGCTGCTTTCTCCCCATGGCATAGCTTGGTGGCTTCCGTTGCCAGAATTTTTTTGGCATCGTTGATTTCTGCGCCGCCGAGTTTTTCAAGCCGTGCGATTTCATCCAGCGGCATGTCCGTGAATATGCGCAGGAACCGGCCCACATCGGCATCTTCCGTGTTGCGCCAGAATTGCCAGTAATCGTAGGGAGAAAGGCGTTCGGCCCGCAGCCAAACGGCGCCCGCCGCCGTCTTGCCCATTTTCGTGCCCGAGCTGGTGGTGATCAACGGGGTTGTAAGCCCGAACAGTTCGGCATCCATCTTGCGCCGTCCAAGTTCGACCCCGTTGACGATGTTACCCCATTGGTCGGAACCGCCCATTTGCAGCGTGCATTGGTTCCGTTTATGCAGTTCGAGAAAATCGTATGCCTGCATGATCATGTAGTTGAATTCGAGGAAGGTGAGGGGTTGTTCACGCTCCAATCGCAGCTTGACGGAATCGAACGTCAGCATGCGGTTGATGGTGAAATGCGGCCCCACTTCCCGCAGAAAAGAAATGTAGCCAAGCTTTTCGAGCCAGTCGGCATTGTTGACCATGATCGCGCCGGTCGGGCCATCATCGAAGCTAAGGTAGTTCTTGAATATTTCCTTGATGCTGGCGATGTTGGCCGCGATTTTCTCGTCGGTCATGAGCTGGCGGGTTTCATCTTTGCCCGAAGGGTCGCCTACCTTGGTCGTGCCGCCACCCATCAGAACGATAGGCCGGTGCCCGGTTTGCTGCAGGCGCCGCAACATCATAATGCTGGCAAGATTGCCGACATGAAGACTATCGGCGGTCGCGTCATAGCCGATATAGCCGGTGACCACGCCCTTGTTTGCCTTCGCGTCCAGTGCCGCTTCATCGGTAACCTGATGGAGGTGGCCTCGCTCGCGCATCACGCGCAAAAATTCGGATTTCATGTTAGCTTACCTGCGAATCTGGTGTGGGAATGGAATAAAAAGGCTATGCCAAATAAAGTTTATCGCAGTATCGGCCTGATGAGCGGCACATCGCTTGATGGCGTCGATGCGGCATTGATTGAAACGGATGGTCGGACATATGTAAAGCCCAAGGCGTTTGTGACCAGGCGCTATCAGCCCGATTTCCGTGCAAAACTTCGCAAATGCTTCGGGAACCGTCAAGGGGCGAAGGACAGGGCGGTCGCGGCTGTCGGGCGCAGGCTTACGGAACTTCATGCTGCGGCCGTGCTGGCAACGCTGAAGAAGGCGGGCTTGAAGCCTGCCGATATAGACCTTGTTGGGTTTCATGGCCAAACGATCTGGCACCGTCCTCAGGACGGCGTTACGTGCCAGATCGGTGATGGCAAACTTCTGGCCAAGCTTACCGGCATTCCCGTCGTCAACGATTTCCGCCGCGCCGATATCGAGGCCGGCGGCCATGGCGCGCCCATGGTGCCGCTGTTCCATGCCGCCAAGGCGGTCGCGCTGCCCAAGCCGCTTGCAATCATCAATATAGGCGGCGTGGCCAATATCACATGGCTTGATGCACGGGGCGGGATATACGCCTTCGATACCGGTCCGGGCGGCGCGCTGATCGATGATTGGGTGCTGCGCAAGCATGGCAAGCCAAAGGATGTTGGTGGTAGGCTGGCGGCACGCGGCAAGGTGGATTGGAACGCCGTCCATAAATTCTGGGCGCATCCTTATTTCCTGCAGCCCATTCCTAAATCGCTCGACCGCGATGAATTCAAGAAATTCCTTCCCAAGCGCGCAAAGCTGACCGATGGCGCGGCAACGGTGACGATGATGAGCGCGATGGGGATATGCCATGCCTTCGCGATGTTCGAAGAGCAACCGACCCGCGTACTGGTCACTGGCGGCGGGCGCCACAATAAAACCTTGATGGAATGGCTTTCCGGTTTGCTCGGGCGGCCGGTGCAACCGGTAGAGGCCGTGAAGTGGAACGGCGATGCGCTGGAAGCGCAGGCATTCGCCTATCTGGCGGTGCGAAGCAAGCTTAAATTGCCGCTTACGCTGCCGACGACCACGGGCGTGCGTAAACGCATGACCGGCGGCGTGTTGCACAAGCCGTAAAAAATAAAAAAAGGGGGCGGTGTTTCCACCGCCCCCGAGGCTAAAGTATCTTTTTTTATTATCTGCGTCTTATTTAGTGCATAGCGAGCACGCGTCCTCTGCGTTGTACCCCGCCAATATGGGCAAACCTGGTTTGCGTACGGACCGGCTTATCAGCCGCCAGCGTAATGCCGCCGGTAACCCCACTGTTGCCCACCGATAACCAACTGCCTCTCTTCGATCCGGCGCTGGCTGTTGCGCCTGTGGCCTTGCCAAGAAGGTCACGTATTTTGCTGACCTGGTCCTTTTGCTTCTTGGTTGCCTTGCCGCTTTGCACGGTTGCTGTGAAAGCCGTGTTAAGCGCCTGGGCCAAATCCTTGAAGCTGGTCTGGAACGCCTGGTAGTGCGCGTCAGACTGGCTTGCAAGGGCATTAATCTGGGCCTGCAGATTAAGAACCTTGACCAGAACTTCCGGGTTGTTCTGGAGGGCCTTCTGCATTTCTTCGACCGAGATCTCCCCATCCCCATCAATATCGATGAGCTTCTTTGCGGCAGCCAGTTCCTGTTCCAGCTTTTGCTGAGCATCACTCTTGTTCTCCAAGTGTGACAGGTATGTATCTGTCGCTGCCAGGGCAACGTTCATCTTTACTTTTAAATTTTCCACCGCGGCTTGCTGTGCCCGATCGGTAGCAACATCATCATCATGCGTAGCCATCTTAATCATGCGTAGCCATCTTAGCCTCCTTTGTTGGAGTTTCTTTTTTTTATTTTGAGTTCGTTACCGCTGTTGGCCGTTTGCCCCCCTGATTCCTGTGGCCGCCCTCGATAACGCTCGGGCCAATTCTTATGCTCATTGCGAAAACGGTCAACATAACAAATGTTTTTTGAGCTACCGCTTTTTTGCATAGCGGCCAGATATGGGGACGTTTGTGCTGCGGAATCTCGTTCCATGCAATAAAAATGCAGGTTTACAGCGCTTTATTCCCGAATGTATCATCGTGATAACGCAATGCCCCGTGCGGAAAGCCTAAAGCGGCAAAATACCGGGTTGACAGGATTGTTTTCGCGCAAAAAATAACGCGAATTTCCGTCAAGTGTTTTTTTGGGCTTTGATTTTCTCCAGCCCAAGGGCTACTCATGAAAGGCAGCAAATAACGATAATATTCTTGCGTATTTTGGTAATGAGTTTTGTAAATCTTCAAACGGCGGAATTTGGCGTGTGCGTAATGGCAAAAGAACGACGGAAGAAATAATCCTGCCGTTACCAATTTTGGTTATTTATAATTGTCTGAGGTTTACGACTCAGCCGGCCATCGCCATGGCGATGGGCATCTGGTGCAGCAGCGTATCCAGATATTCCTCGACATGGCTTGTCAGTTCATCGAGATGCTCGCTGAAGAAATGGGTCGCGCCGGGAACCACGCGATAGTCGATTGAAATATCACGCTGATGCGCCAGCTTGTGCACAAGCTTTGCCACCACCGGTTCGGGCACGAGATCGTCATTTTCACCATGGATAACGAGGCCTGAAGTCGGGCAGGGTGCCAAAAAGTTAAAATCGAGCATGTTGGCCGGGGGCGCAATCGAGATGAAAGTATCGATTTCGGGGCGCCGCATCAGCAGCTGCATGCCAATCCATGAACCGAAGGAAAAGCCCGCCACGAAGACCGAGCGTGAATTAAGGTTCATGCTTTGCAGCCAATCAAGCGCTGCCGCCGCATCGCTAAGCTCGCCTTCACCGCGATCATAGGTGCCCTGGCTACGGCCGACGCCGCGGAAATTAAAGCGCAGGGTGGCAAAATCGCGCTGCACGAAAGCATTGTAAATGGCGTAAACAACCTTGTTGTTCATTGTGCCGCCATGCTGCGGGTGCGGGTGCAGCATCAGGGCGATGGGAGCTGTGGGCGATTTGCCCGGGCTATAGCGACCTTCGAGACGACCGGCAGGGCCGGCAAAGAGAACTTCAGGCATCTGGTGCTAGCCTCATAAACACGGGTTGGTCAGGTGGCAGCTATAAAACTGAATTAATTGGTCTTTTTCAGCTTCAGCAGCCGCTGGCCTCTTATAGCATAGTCGGCCATGCAGAATTCAAGCATTACGTTGTTTTTGGTTGCGGTTATTTGTGGTCTAATAACTGAAGCTTGATATTTTAACTTATTGATTTTTAAAGATAAACAGTATATAATGGTAAACCTTATTAACGGATCCATCTGCGTAATCGGCTAGGTACCTAACAAAACAATGATTTACCTCGATTACAACGCAACCACACCCCTTAAGCCCGCCGTGCGCGAATCGGTCGTCGCGGCGATGGATGTCTGCGGCAATGCTTCCTCGGTCCATCGCTATGGGCAGCAGGCCCGTATGCTGGTTGAGGGGGCGCGGGAAGAGGTTGCCGCCATGGTCGGGGTCAAGCCTGCGCAGGTGATCTTCACCAGCAGCGGTACGGAGGCCAATAACCTTGCACTGCGCGCAACCGGCAGAACAAAGATCGTCGCTTCTGCGATAGAACATGATTCCATCCTGCAAGGCGCCGCAACGGCGCGCCTGCCGGTTCTGGCTAGCGGCGTGATGGATCTGGATGCATTGCCCGGGCTTTTGGAGGATGGCGTAAGCACGGTTGTTTCTGCCATGTTGGTCAACAATGAAACCGGCATCGTGCAACCCGTAAATGAAATCGCCGCGAAGGCAAAATCATACGGGGCGATCGTCCACACCGATGCCGTGCAAGCGGCCGGGCGGATGGCGCTGGATTTTGCCGCGCTTGGCGTCGATATGATGACGCTTTCGGCACACAAGATCGGCGGCCCGCAGGGCGTTGGCGCGCTGATCGTGCGGCCCGATCTTCCCGTTGCGCCGCTGCTGCATGGGGGCGGGCAGGAAATGCGCCGCCGCGCGGGGACGGAGAATGTTGCCGGCATTGCCGGGTTTGGCGAAGCGGCGAGGCTTGTCGCCAATGATATGATCAACCAGCTGCAGCTCAGTGAATGGCGCACGTGGATGGAAAACGAGATTGCGTCTTTCGGCGAAGGTGTGCGCATTTTCGGCAGCGAGGCGACACGCGTCGCCAATACATCGTGCATTGCCATGCCGGGCGTGAGCAGTGAAAAGCAGGTCGTGGCTTTCGATCTGGCAGGTATAGCCGTGAGCGCCGGTTCCGCCTGCTCAAGCGGCAAGGTCAAGGCTTCCCACGTTCTGCGTGCGATGGGGCTGGATGACAATTTAGCCGGCTGCGCGATCAGGGTTTCTTCCGGCTGGAACACAACAAGGCAGGATTTCGAACAGTTCACAAAAACGTGGAAAGCGCTCCATGCGCGTATCCGTAACATGAAACAAGCAGCTTGAGGTTTTGATATGGGTAATGTGATTGGCTTTGGTGAAATGCGCGGCGGCGCCGCGAACGAAACAGTTTGCTGGCTTTGTATGAAATCGCTTTCGCCGCGCGTGATTTTTTGTCACAGCTGCGGTGCTATACAGCCCGTCAGGAACATTGATCACTTTACCCGCCTTGCTCTTGAACGCCGCATCGATATCAATCAGGAAACTTTGGAACGCCAGTATGCGGCCATGAAGAAAACCTTCGATCCGCAGCGTTTCGCCATTCGCGGCGCCACCGAGCGGGGCCATGCCGCCAAGCAGCTTGAAGCGTTGACCGAAGCCTATGAAACGCTGCGCGAACCTGTGCGTCGCGGCCGTTATTGGCTTGGTTTGCATGAACAGGAGTTTGAGGAATCGCAGGCCGGCAACCCGGTTGTGCAGGAAATGAAAATAGAATTTGACCATGCCAGCTCGGCAGGCGAGGTTGACCGTGTTGCGCGCAAGGCGGGGCAGCATTTCGAAGAAGGCGTAATGCGCCTGCTTCAATCGCTGCGCCAACAGAACTGGCAGCTCGCGAACGCCACGCTGGTCGAGCTTGATGGCATGGAAGGCATTCTGAACGAAGTGCGCGGCAAGCGTACGCAGATTACCGACAAGAAAGACGGTTAATCAGGCGGCGGCCTTGTGCTGCTGCTCCAGCCACCCGGATAAATCCCGTTTTGCACGCGCGCTGTAGGCCAGCTTGCGGTCGCGGCCCTTGTGCTTGCCTTCGATATCCGGGAACAGGCCGAAATTAACATTCATGGGCTGGAAGGTTGCATCGTTGGCTGCGCCCGTTATGTGGCTGAGCAGCGCGCCGAGCGCGGTTGTGGGCGGCGGGGCATTGAGCGTGCCGGAAGCCCGTTCGGCTGCGGCAAAGCGCCCAGCTAGCAAACCGATGGCTGCCGATTCAACGTAGCCTTCCACGCCCGTAATTTGCCCGGCAAAGCGCAAGGATGGTTTGGCCTTTAAACGTAACTGCGTATCGAGCAGGCGCGGGCTGTTGATAAAGGTATTGCGATGCAACCCGCCGAGACGTGCAAATTCCGCGTTTTCTAGCCCGGGGATCATGCGGAAGACGCGGGTTTGTTCGGCGTATTTCATTTTTGTTTGAAACCCGACAAGGTTATAGAGCGTGCCAAGCGCGTTATCTTGCCGCAGTTGCACGACGGCATAAGGGCGGCGCGAGGTGTGCGGATCGGTTAGCCCAACCGGTTTCATTGGGCCGTAGCGCAGCGTATCAACGCCGCGCTCCGCCATCACCTCGATCGGCAGGCAGCCTTCAAAATAGGGCGTGTTCTTTTCCCATTCCCTGAAATCCGTTTTGGGTGCGCCGAGCAATTCCTTGATAAAATTCTCGTACTGTTCCTTATCCATTGCACAATTGATGTAATCGGAACCTGTGCCGCCGGGGCCCACTTTGTCGTAGCGGGATTGCATCCACGCCTTGCTCATATCGATGCTTTCGCGGTGCACGATGGGGGCGATGGCATCGAAGAAAGCAAGTGCGCTTTCGCCCGTGGCGGCAAGGACGGCTTGTGCCAGCGAGGCGGATGTCAGCGGGCCTGTGGCGATGATCGTGCTTTCCCATGCAGGCAAAGCGGTGATTTCTTCGCGCTCGATGGCGATGTTGGGTTGCCGTTCGAGTGCTTGCGTTACAGCGTTTGCAAAACCTTCGCGGTCAACCGCCAGCGCGCCGCCGGCCGGAACCTTGTGCATGTCTGCCGCCTGCATGATCAGGGAATTGCAGCGCCGCATTTCATCGTGCAAAAGCCCGACGGCATTATATTCGCTATCGTCCGACCGAAACGAATTCGAACAAACAAGTTCGGCGCACTGCCCGGTTTGGTGCGCTTCGGTGGCGCGTACGGGCCGCATTTCATGCAGTACGACGGGCGTACCGGCAGCGGCAAGCTGCCACGCCGCTTCGCTGCCGGCCAATCCGCCGCCAACGATATGAACCGGTTCTACGTCCTTCATGCGGCCATTATGGCGCATCCTTCACGTCAGCCGCAACCTTAACGCTGATCATCTTGGTCGGGTTATCAACCGTTCCGTTGTTGGTTACGGAGCCTTTTTTGATGGCATCCACATGTTCCATGCCCTCGATTACCTGCCCCCAGACCGTGTAAGTGCCGTTCAGATGCGGCGCAACGTCGAAGCAGATAAAGAACTGGCTGTCCGCTGAATTGGGGCTGGCCGCACGGGCCATCGAAACTGTGCCGCGCACATGCGGTACATCCGAAAATTCGGCCTTCAGATTCTTGCCGCTGCCGCCGGTGCCGGTGCCATTCGGGTCGCCGGTTTGGGCCATAAAGCCGGGGATCACGCGATGAAACACAAGCCCGTCATAGAAGCCCTGACGCACAAGTTCCTTGATGCGCGCGACATGGTTGGGCGCGACATCGGGCCGCATCTGGATGATGACTTTGCCATCGGGCAATTCCATGATCAGGGTATTTTCAGGGTCCATAATTTTCTTCTCCTGTGCATTCGCGGGGTTTGGCGGCATCAGGATTGATGCCAAAAAAGAAAGGATAAGCGCAATCCTGCCTGTTATTTTCATTGCCTGCCTCATCTTTGTGACGGGTTGGTGGAAAGGGCGTCGGTTGTAAAACCGCCGAGGTTCTTGAACAGCACGCTAAGCACGATTGCGGTGCCGGGGTTAAGATCGGGGCGGGATGTTTCATCCTGGCTGAAGCTGAGCGCGGCCGTCAAGCATTCGTCGATATAGGCGATTGTTGCGCCTGTGTTGCGCAAGCCCGCCTGCGGTTTGATCGCACGTTTCTGATAGACCGAGAAGTTCCAGTAATCAAACAAATGCGAGGAAAAACCGGCGGTGAGTTCCGAAACCGTCACGCGGCCGCTGGTTGTATCCTGCGTATCGGCGGAAAGGAAATCGCCGCTGGCGCGGAACCATTCCGGCCCGATATAACCGCGCACTTCGCTGCGGCGTGGGGTGAATGTTTCGGCATCAAGCCTGAAGCCATAGCTCGCTTGCAGCCAGCTGGCGGGTTGCAGTTCGATACGACCGACATAATCGGAGCGATGGCCGCGCAGGCCGGATTCGGTTGGAAACAACGGATCCTGATTAAAGCGGTAGCTTTGCCCGAACATAACATCGACGCGCTTGCCGCTGTCGCTATAGAAACCCGCGCGCGCGCCATAAGTAACGCGGTGCCCGCCTTCGAGAAGATCGACCCCGGTAAAGCGGTTCTTGTCGAACAGGCTGGTTTCATCGAATTCGACGTCGATACTGTCTTCATTCGCAATGCGTGGATAGTTACGAAGCCTTGGAGATGATGTAACGGCCACGATGGGTTCGACGATTTGTTCCCAGAATTCTCCGCGCCGCCCGAACGGATAGCGGAACACCAGGTTGGCTTGCGGGAAGGCGCGGAAGGTATAGGCATCATCGAACTTGTTTGCCGGGTTGTTCGGGTCCGTCAGCTTGTCGGCCCAGAACGTATCGAAGCGTACGCTGCCTGAAAGCGTGGTCACGAGTCCGATTTTGGAAATGGCTGTGCGTTCCCAGCCGCCTTCTGCCGAGACGCGGCGGCTATCGGGCCCCGCGCCCGTGGTGGCGTTAACGCCGCGACTGCGTGTCAGCGCAACCATGTTGCCATTAAAGGCCCAACGCCCGCCCAGCGTTTTGCCGGGCTCGCCAACCATATTGATGCTGACATTCGGGGCCACGACCGGCTCGGTGGCGCGAATGCCCGGGCGGATATCCTGGAAATAATAGACATCGAGCGCGGCATAATGACGGCCGCTGAAACGTTCGATATAGCCGCGGTTTTTTAGCACGTCCTTGGTGGGGATATTGTAGCGATAGAGATAGCTTTTATCCGATGTGAAAGCTATGTCGGCGCCAAGGCGCCAGCGTCTGTCCACATTATAAACGGCGTTGCCGAACAAGTGGCCGCGCCACTGGTCTTGCTGGAACACGCCTTCGTCGGTCGTGCGGTCTGCGTTCACAAAGCTGCCGGTGAAATCCAGTTTGCCTCGCTCAAGCCGCTCGCGGTACTGGCCTGCGAATTGAAAGCCGTCTTTTTGGCTTATGGTGGGTGAGACTGTGAAATCCTGATCGGGCGTAAAATAGAAGTAATACGGCACGCGACCGAAATTTCCGATGTTTTGGTCATGGCCTGCGTTGGGCGTGAGGAACCCGGATTTGCGTTTTACGCTTGGATCGGGGTGGGAAAAATACGGCGTGTACATAACCGGGACGCCGCCGATTTCCATGAAGGCATCGCGGTATATGATGCGTTTTTCTTTATCGTCATGCGTAACGCGCGCTGCCCGCATTTGCCAAAGTGGGGGCTTTGTCCGGTCTTCTTTGCAAAGATTACAAGGCGAATAGGTGGCGTGGCGCAGAATGGTGTAACGGTCGGCGACCTTTTCCGCTTCAAGTGCGGCAAAGCGAGAATTGTCGGTAAACACCATGCCGATTTGGCTGACGAAGCCGCGCTTCATATCACCCGTGATTTCCGCATGGTCGGCGAATATAACATTGCCATCCGGCTCGATGACCGTAACATTCCCGTCAGCCGTCACGACATCCGTAAGCTGGTTATAGGTCATTCTTTGGGCGCGAATGACGCGCTTGTCATGCACCAGTTCGACCTTGCCGATAGCGATGGCGATTTTCTGGTCCTGATCGTAGCGGATGCTTTCGGCGCTCAGCAGCGGTCGTCCTTCCGCTTGTGGCGCAGCAAGCGTGCCGTGGCACAGAAGCAGTGCCAGCATGGGAAGCGTGATCTTGAGGATTCTGATTCGGAACATGGCCTAAAGGATTGCCAGATAAGCCAATTTGGTCAAACTAAAAGCGATACTGGCGGGTTAGCGGCGGCGCAGGAAGGCGGGCAGGTCGCTGCCAAAACCCTCTTTGGTGTCGCCGCCGTCGTTTTGCGGCCTTTCGGCCCTGGGCTTGTCGTGTTTGGGGGCTTCGGGCTGCCTGGGTTTTTCGTGCCCGCGATTGCCCCTATCGCCGCCGCGATTGCTGCCGGGGCGGGCGCCGTGCCTGTCCCGGCCACCCCGATGGCTCTTGCCGCCTTGCTGTTTGCTCTTTTCCTCGCTGATGTCGATTTCCAGCGCCTCGATCTTTTTCTTGATCAGCTTTTCAATAGAATCGAGTTGTTCGCGTTCGTCCGAGGTCACCAGCATATACGCAATACCGGTTTTGCCGGCGCGGCCGGTGCGGCCGATACGGTGAACGTAATCTTCGGCGTTGAAGGGTACGTCAAAGTTGAACACATGGCTCAGGCCGCCGATATCGATGCCACGTGCGGCAACATCGCTGCAAACCAGAAGCGAAATTTCGTTCTTGCGGAAAGCGTCCAGTGTTTCGGTGCGCTTGCTTTGCGGCAAATCGCCATGCAACGCGCCGACATTAAAGCCATGGCGGCGCAGCGAATCCCTGAGCGCGTCGATGTCGCGTTTGCGGTTGCAAAAGATGAAGGCGTTTTGCACATCCTCGTGACGGAGCAGGGTGCGCAGCGCAGCGCGCTTGTCGCCTTCATGGACATTGATAATGGCCTGCTTCACCGTGGTGGCCGTAGTTGCGGGCGGCGAAACGCTGACTTCCTTGGGGCTGCTCATGAAGCGTTGCGCAAGCTTGCGGATTTCCGGCGGCATGGTGGCCGAGAAAAGCAGCGTTTGCCGGATTTTGGGCAGCAGTCCGGCGATTTTTTCGATATCCGGAATAAAGCCCATATCGAGCATGCGATCGGATTCGTCGATCACGAAGATCTTGATGTCGTTGAGCATAATGCGCCCGCGCTCGAACAGGTCGATCATGCGGCCGGGCGTGGCGATCAGAACGTCAACACCGCGATCGAGCTTCTTGATCTGCGGGTCCATATTCTCGCCGCCGATCAGGAGGACGGTTTCCAGCTTGTGGTATTTGCCGTAAAGGCGGAAATGCTCTTCCACCTGCGCGGCAAGTTCGCGCGTTGGCTCAAGGATGATGGAGCGCGGCATGCGCGCCCGCGCCCGCCCGCTGCCAAGAATTTCGATAAGCGGAATAGTGAAGCTGCCGGTCTTGCCGGTGCCGGTTTGGGCGCAGCCGATCATGTCGCGCCCCATCAGGATAATGGGGATCGCTTTTTCCTGTATCGGCGTTGGCGTGGTATAGCCTTTTTCGGCTATGGCCTTCAGCACGTCGGAGCCTAGGCCCAGATCTTCAAAACTTGTCACGGAAGACTTTACTCTATGGTTTTATACGTTAAACAGGCATCCGGGTTGCCGACAACATAGTTATCCACGCGGAAAAAGCAAGTTTCATCATGTCTGACCGTACTTCCCTTATCCTTTTGCCCGGCCTGTTGTGTGATAAGGCGCTGTGGCAGCATCAAATCCCTGCCCTGGCTGATAGGGCCGATATCCATGTTCCGGACCTTACAAAGCATAGCAGGATCAGTGATCTGGCCAAACAAGTGCTTGCGGAAGCGCCGCCACGCTTTGCTCTCGGGGCGCTTTCGATGGGCGGCTATGTGGCGCTCGAGATTATGCGGGTTGCGCCCGAACGGGTCGAACGGCTGGCGCTGATCGATACATCCGCACGGGCCGATACGCCCGAGCAAAAGGAGCGGCGCGAAGCGCTCATTGCGCTTTCCCGGAGCGGGAAGTTCAAAGGCGTAACGCCGCGCCTTATGCCCATGCTGGTGCACCCGGATAGCCTGAAGGACGATGCAATTACGGATGTGATCCTCGCCATGGCCGAACGCGTCGGGCGCGAAGCGTTCGAGCGGCAACAAACTGCCATACTGCACCGCATCGATAGCCGGTCTTCGCTGCCCGCCATTAAATGCCCGACGCTTGTTGTTTGCGGGATGCAGGACGAAATTACGCCGCCCGAGATCGCGCGGGAAACCGCGGAAGGGATCGGTGCCGCCGCGCAGCTCAAGCTTATCGATAAAAGCGGGCATCTTACGCCGCTTGAAAGGCCGGATGCCGTAACCGCGCTGATGCGCGCCTGGCTGCAGCGCTAGGAAGGCTTATTCAGGCTTCTTGCGTTCGGGGAACGGCGCGAAGGGGAAAGGCCGCTCGTCGCTCGCGAATGTCATGTAGGATACGACCTGCCCGAGATAGACGGAAAGATTGCCGCCAAAATCGCTTAGCCCGTCGAATACCTTGCCGCTGAACAGCTTGGCGACGAACTGGAACAGTGTGATGGCGAGTGCGAGCGTCGCGGCGAAATAGAAGGCGACGCCGCAAACGATCATGAACACGAAGCGCAGCCATGTGCCGCCATCGGAAACGTTCTTTTTCAGTTCCGTTTGGTCGATGATCGCTTCGCGGTCGCTTTCCGTTGCGCTCGGGCTTGCGTTGCTATCGTGGTTATCCATGGCTTTCTCCGGCGGCTGTATGCCGGAAAGCTATGCGATACCGGGCCGGGGTGTCAAACGCCGTACGAAACGGGCGCTAGATATTCCTGTAGATCACGGATTCCATTATGTGGTGAAGGTCCATGCTGCTCGTTTCACCCTTAACGATATAGCGGGTCGCGCCGCTTCGTAGCGCTTCATACTTCATCTTCATATCTTCGAGCCCGCTATAGACGATGATGGGGATTTCCGGGCGTTCGTCATGCAAAACCTTGACGGCGTCCGCGCCTGCCACATCCGGCAAGTTCAGATCAAGCAGGATCAGATCGAATTCCTGCCGTCTCAGCATATGGAATGCTTCGACCAGCCTGTGCGTTTCGGTGAAGGCATAATAATCGCCATTCGGTGCATGATCGAGCATGCGTTCCACGAGCAGAATGTCGCTGACGCTGTCTTCGACCAGCAGCACGTTTATCACGTTGCCGAGATCGATGAAAGCTTCACTTCCGGTCGGCATCATACTTGTACGCATGTAACCTCCATAAAGGATTTTCATCCTTTGCCGGTTGCTTAGATTGTAGCAGGAATCGTTTTTTATTTCTTTACGCTTATCATACCGGAAAATTCTTGCGTCACTTTGTGACGCCTTTATGTCAAACTTTTAGCTTTGTGATGATGCCATGCGGAACAAGGAGATAGAGCGGACATAGAATTTAAATAAAAAGCATGATGAGCAAGTTATTACTTTTTGCTGTGTGGCTTTAATTTATGTTAATCGTGATTTTGGTGAGCATTGGGCATAACATATGTGTGGCGGATGGGGTGAGATTCGAACTCACGGTACCCTTGCGGGTACACCGGTTTTCAAGACCGGAGCAATAGACCACTCTGCCACCCATCCGTGGCGCAATAATGATGCAGCGGGGCCGATTTTTCAACAAAGTTGAACGCCTGCGGAATTCCCCATAGTTTATTGGCATGAACAACCCTGCGGACGCCTGCGAACTTTCCATTGTCATGCCTTGCCTCAACGAGGCGCGGACGCTGGCGGCATGCATCGGCAAAGCAAGGAGCTTCCTTGAGGCGAACGGCATAGCGGGCGAGATTATCGTGGCCGATAACGGGAGCTGTGACGGTTCGCCCGAAATCGCGCAGCAGGCCGGCGCAAGGCTGGTGCGCGTGGCAGAGCGCGGCTATGGCGCGGTACTGGCGGGCGGTATTGCTGCGGCGGCCGGAGTTTTCGTGATTATGGGTGACGCTGACGCGAGTTACGATTTTGCCGAATCCGGAGTTCTGCTGGAAAAATTGCGCGGCGGAGCCGATCTGGTCATGGGCAATCGTTTTACAGGCGGGATCAAGCCCGGCGCGATGCCGTTCATGAACCGGTATTTGGGTAACCCGGTGCTGAGCGCAATTGGGCGGCTGTTCTTCAAAATACCGGCGGGTGATTTCCATTGCGGCCTGCGAGGATTCAAGCGCGAAGCGGTCATCGGGCTGGGGCTGCGCACCACGGGCATGGAGTATGCGAGCGAGATGCTGGTGCGTGCCGCATTGCAAGGACTGAAGATCGCCGAAGTGCCGGTTACGCTTTCGCCCGATGGCCGCGCGCGCCCTTCCCATTTGCGGCCATGGCAGGATGGCTGGAGGCACTTGCGCTTCCTGCTGCTGTACAGCCCGCGCTGGCTTTATTTGTATCCGGGGCTTGCGCTTATGGGTTTCGGCATCGCGATCGCCATGCTTTTGCTGCCGGGGCCGTTCATGGTGATGGAAAACGTGGGGATCGATGTGCATACGCTGCTTATCGGCGCGGTGTGCATAATTGTGGGTATGCAGAGCCTGACTTTCGCTATGCTGGCGCGGCAAAGCGCCGTGCGGCTTGGCGTGCTGCCGGATGATGGAAAATATGCGCGGTTGTTTTCTGTGCTTTCGGTCGAACGGCTGTTGCTGCTTGCGCTGTCGATGGCGGCGCTTGGTGTTGGCGCGATATTCTGGGCAGCGCAGATATGGTCGGCGGTGCATTTCGGCGCGCTCGATTACCGCGATATGATGCGCATACTTATCGCGGCCGCTACGCTTGTGATCGGCGGCGTGCAAACCGGCTTTACCGCCTTTATGCTTGGAATTTTACAGATAAGGCATAAAAATTAACCAAAGTGTCAGTCATTGCTTTCATCAGCATCGTGATAATCTGCGTTTATATATTATGAATTTACTCGATTTGGATTTATCGGATGCCAAAGGACAGAAGTGAAAAACGCCTCAGGCAGATGGCGGACTTTTGCTGGAAGAAATTCCAGAAAGGGGGAAAGCTTGCTATAAAGTGGTATAAAATGTTCGAAAAGCTTGTTGTGGAAGTGGCCAAAAAAACAATGCGTCACAAACCGCCGGGGCCTAGTTTATAGACAGCATAACCGGCGTATGGTCCGAAGCCTTTTCCATGCCGCGCGGCGCGCGGTCAATCACACAGCTTTGCAGACGGTCGATGATTTCGGGCGATAGCAGGAAATGATCAATGCGCAAACCGTTATCCCGCTGCCAGGCGCCGGCCTGATAATCCCAAAATGTAAAGGCGCGGTCCTGCGCCGGGTGCAACGCGCGGTAAGCGTCGGTCAAGCCAAGATTGGTTATGCCGCGCCAAAGTTCGCGTGTTTTAATGTGAAAAAGGGCATCGCCCTCCCACGCTTTCGCATCATAAACGTCACGCGCTTCCGGGATGACATTAAAATCGCCGCCTACAAGAAACGGCTTTTCCTCCGCCAGTAACGCCGCAAGCCGCGCATGCAGCCGCCGCATCCATTTATGCTTGTAGGGAAATTTTTCGGTATCAACCGGGTTTCCGTTCGGCAGATAGATGTTGATGGCGGTGATGCCGTTATATTCCGCTTCCATATACCGGGCCTGCGGGTCATCCTTGTCGCCCGGCAGCGTATCCATCACAAGCTTGGCCGGTTCCTTGCTTAATATTGCCACGCCGTTATAGGTCTTTTGTCCGGCCACGAGTTGCCTGTAGCCCAACGTATCGAATTCGGCGGCCGGAAAAGCTTCGCTGACGCATTTGATTTCCTGCATCATTAATATGTCCGGCTGGTTCTGCTGCAGCCAGCCGGTAACGATAGGCAAGCGCGCCTTGATGGAATTGACGTTCCAGATCGCAATTTTCATAGATTGAACGATGCCCCGCACCCGCAGGCCGAGCTGGCATTGGGGTTCTTCAGCTCGAATTCGCTGCCGGCCAGCGTATCGGTGAAATCGACCACGCTGCCGCTGATGAGATTCAGCGAAGTGGGGTCGATCAGAAGTTCGGCCCCCGCAGGGCCGAAGCATAGGTCACCTTCCTGCAATGTATCGAACCGGAACACGCGCTGGAAGCCGGAACAGCCGCCCGCCAGGATTTCAAGCCTGATACGTTTCCCTTCGCCGGCCAGCTGCTTCAAACGGGTGGCGGCCCGCTCCGTCACCTCAAGGGTGGGTCGCTTGGGTGCCTGGCCTTCTTGCGTGGTGCCGGTTGTCATATTCATATATAGAATATAGTAATTCGTGCCGGATGTTTAAAGACCTTATGAGCCAGCCTTGACCCACGATCTTAAGCCCTATGCCACCCTAGCGGCCGGGACGCGCGGACGCTTGCTGCCCGAACCTGCCAGCGCTTCGCGTAGCGAATACCAGCGCGACCGGGACCGGATCGTCCATTCCGGGGCTTTTCGCAAGCTTCGCAACAAAACACAGGTTTTTATTGAGTCGGAAGGTGATTTTTACCGCACCCGGCTAACCCATTCGCTTGAGGTTGCGCAAATCGCCCGTTCGATCAGCCGTAATCTGGGGATCGATGAAGACCTGACCGAAGCGATCGCTCTCGCGCACGATCTTGGCCACACATGTTTTGGCCATGCGGGTGAATATGCCTTGCAGGATATGATGCAACCCTATGGCGGGTTCGACCATAACGACCAGACGTTCAGAATTCTAACCAAGCTCGAGCAGCGCTATGCCGCTTTCAACGGGCTTAACCTTACATGGGAAACGCTTGAAGGGATCGCCAAGCACAACGGCCCCCTGTTGCCGGGAGCGGCGGGCAAGCCGTTGCCCGTTACGATCGCGGCGTTTCAGGAAAAGTGGGATCTCGAACTTACGGGCTGGCCGGGCCTTGAAGCGCAGGTTGCGTCAATGGCGGATGATATTGCCTATAATACGCATGACGTGGATGACGGGATCAGGGCCGGCTTTTTACGCATCGACGATATGGAGGAAATGCCGCTGTTCGCTGACGAGCTTAAGATCGTGCGCGCAAAATATCCCGGGGTCGATGCCGGGCGGCAAGTGCATGAAGTCGTGCGCCAGGTGATCGGTGCAATGGCAACCGATTTGCTTGAAACCAGCCGGGGCCTGCTTGCTGCGGCAAAACCGGCTGACGCCGCCGCCGTGCGTGGGGCCGGGCGGCCGTTGATTGCATGCAGCCCGGCAATGCAGGAACATTTCAAAACCCTGCGGGCATATTTGATGGGGCATGTTTACCGGCATGGTAAGGTCAACGATATGCTGACGAAGGCAAAGGCGCTTATTAGCGGGCTATTCGGGCTGTATATGGAGCAGCCGGAAAAGGGCTTGCCCGCTTCGTGGCTGGAAAAAGTCAACGCCGCAAAGGACAATGCCGGGCGCGCAAGGATAATCGCGGATTATATTGCGGGCATGACCGACCGGTATGCTATTACCGAATATCGCCGCCTGATCGATAAGGATATGAAGATCTGATGTCAGTATATGGAACCATGCGCGCCGCCATCAAAGATGCGATTGCGGCATTCGGTTTAACGCAAGAGCCGCCCGATTTCACGGTCGAGCCGCCGCGTGACGCGAGCCATGGCGATATCGCGACCAACGCGGCCATGGTGCTAACCAAGCTGGCGGGCAAGCCGCCGCGCCAGATTGCTGAAGTGATTGTCGCCAAGCTTAAGGAGCACGCGCTGATCGCTGATGCTACCATCGCCGGTCCGGGCTTCATCAATTTACGCCTTCAGCCAGCAGCTTGGCACGCAGAAGCAAAAGAAATTTTGTATGCCGGCACCAACTATGGCGACAGCGATGCGGGCAAGAAGGAACGCGTAAACATCGAATATGTTTCCGCCAACCCCACGGGGCCGATGCATGCGGGGCATGTGCGCGGTGCCGTGATCGGCGATACGTTGGCAAACCTTTTGGCCAAGGCCGGGTTTGATGTTGATCGTGAATATTACTTCAACGATGCTGGCACGCAGGTCGATGTATTGGCGCGCACGACGTTTCTGCGCTACCGGGAGGCGTTGGGCGAAGATATCGGCGCGATACCCGAAGGCCTGTACCCGGGCGAATATTTGAAGGACGTGGCGCAAGCTTTGGCGCAGCGCGACGGCAAGCAATGGCTAGGCAAGGATGAAGCGGCATGGCTGGCGCCGATACGTGATTTTGCGGTTCAGCATATGATGGGTATGATCCGCAAGGATCTGGACCTGATCGGCATCCATCATGATGTGTTCACGAATGAACGCGAGATGATCGAGAACGGCACGTTGGATAAATGCTTCCAAATTCTGGAAGAACGTGACCTGATTTACACCGGCACGCTGCCGCCGCCGCGCGGCAAGGCTATGGAAGATTGGGAGCCGTTGCCGCTGACCCTGTTCCGTTCCAGCCAGTTCGGAGATTCAACCGACAGGCCGCTGAAGAAGCGTGATGGCACATGGGCCTATATTATGCCCGATATCGCCTATCATTATGACAAAATTCGCCGCGGTTATACATGGATGATCAACGTGTTGGGCAAGGATCATGGCGGCTACCTTGAGCGCATGCGCCCGGCCGTCGCGGCCTTCAGCGACGGGAAGGCGCGGCTCGATGTTATTTTTAATTCCATCGTCAAGGTTTTCAAAAACGGCGAGCCTGTAAAGCTTTCCAAGCGTTCCGGCAACATCATTACGTTGCGTGAAATTGTCGAAGAGGTCGGCCCGGGCGCGGTGCGCTTCTTTATGATGTCACGCACACCGGATACGGAACTCGAGTTCGATTTTGTGAAAGTGGTCGAACAATCGCGCGATAACCCTGTATTTTATGTGCAGTATGCGCACGCCCGTTGCTGTTCGGTTTTGCGGCACGGGGCCGAGATGTTCCCGAAGATCAGCCAGAAAAACGAAGATCTTGTTGGCGCGCCGTTCGATCGGCTCGGGCATGCCGAGGAATTGCAGCTGATTCGCGCGCTGGCTAACTGGCCGCGTATTGTTGAAGCGGCGGCGGAAGCGCATGAACCGCATCGCGTTACCTATTACCTGATTGAGCTTGCAGGCCAGTTTCACGGCTTTTGGAACAAGGGGAGGGAGGATAATAGCCTTCGCTTCTTGCATGAAGACGATGAAGCCCTATCATGGGCAAGGTTGGCCATGGTTCAGGCCGTGCGTACGGTTATAGCCAGCGGCCTTGCCGTTCTGGGCGTTAAGCCGCTTGAGGAATTACGCGATGATCAATCCGCCGCCGCCTGAATCTTCCCTGTTCCCGGATCCGGACAACCGCCCGCATCATGCCGAGCCGGAACCGGCCATCATGCCACGTAAGCTGGTTTTTTGCGGCGTGCTTGCTTTATTGGTCATCGCCGGGCTTGTTTATTTTTTCGCTTTTTCGGGCGACGACGTGCCGATCGAACCTGTGATCGTGCAGGCGGATGCCGAACCGGCCAAGGAACGGCCGGAACAGCCGGGCGGCATCGAAATTCCGTATCAGGATATCAATATTTATAACAAAATCGCGGGTGACGCGGGGGCGGGAACGCAAAAAGTCGAACGTTTATTGCCGCCGGCCGAAAAGCCTGCGCCGGAAAATGTTGAACCGGAGGCATCGGTCGAAAAGCCCGTTGCGACAGAAGAGCCCAAGGAAGCGGAAAAGCCCGCTGCCAAGGTAGAAGAAAAGCCGCCTGAGGCGGCCAAGCCCGAGCCGGCCAAAACGAGCGAAAGCACGAGCAAGCAGCAGGTACAAAAAGGCAGTACACGCGTTCAGCTTGCGGCTTTCCCGGACGCCAGCAAGGCGAAAGCGGAACTTGCGCGGCTGCAAAAGAAATATTCCGGCGCGCTGGGCGATGTAAAATTGCTTGTGATCCGTGCCGACCTTGGCAGCAAGGGGGTTTATTACCGCATTCAAAGCCCGGGCATTTCCACCAAGGACGCGGAGCGGATTTGCACAGATATTAAAGCCCAGAAAGGCGGGTGTTTGGTTGTCAAACCCTGACCGCCCCCGCCCGATTATATTCGGTTGCGCCAGCACGAAGCTTTCGGCGGGCGAACGCAGCTTCTTTGCAGATATCAACCCGCTCGGGTTCATTCTGTTTCAGCGTAATTGTCAGAGCCGCGATCAGATCAAACAACTGACGGCGGAAATGCGCGAAACCGTAGGGCGGCCCGATGCGCCTATTCTTATCGATCAGGAAGGCGGGCGGGTATCACGGCTCAAGCCGCCCGTATGGCCCAAATATCCGGCTGCGGGCGTGTTCGGGGACATATGGAAGAACGACCCCGAACTGGCTACCGAGGCGATGAAAATCCATGCCACGCTTATGGGCCATGAGCTTGCGAAAATGGGTGTGACGGTCGATTGCGCCCCTTTGCTTGATCTAACATTCCCCGTTACTCATGACGCGATTGGCGACCGGGCGTTTTCTGACAAGATTGATGCCGTCACCGCGCTCGGACGCGCTTTCACCGCCGGGTTGCTTGAGGTCGGCGTGTTGCCGGTTATCAAACACATGCCCGGGCATGGCCGCGCCACCGTCGATCCGCATCTGGCGCTTCCGGTTGTGGATGCGACAGAGGCCGAGCTGGAAGAGACAGACATCAAACCCTTTATTGCGCTGCGCGATATGCCGATTGGCATGACATGTCATGTTTTGTTCAAAGGCATTGACCCCGCAAAACCAACATCCATGTCTGAAAAGGTTATCAAGTTCATACGCGAAAAGATCAGGTTTGAAGGCTTGCTATTTTCCGATGACCTGGACATGCATGCGCTTAAAGGGCGGTTGGAAGACCGGGCACGTGACGCGCTGCAGGCGGGTACGGATGTGCTGCTTTACTGTCAGGGCGGCATGCCGGGCATGATCGAGATAGGGCGCAGTTTGCCGCGCATGACGGATATCGCCTGGGCCCGATGGGAGCATGCTTCCAAGCGGCTGCTGAGGAAGCCGGGCTTCGTGGATGAGCATGGCCTTGCCAGCAGGCTGGACATGATTTTAGGCGGCACGGCACTGGCTATTTAAGAAATAACATTAGAATTTACTGA
This sequence comes from Alphaproteobacteria bacterium, assembly GCA_016124955.1. Lineage (NCBI taxonomy): Bacteria > Pseudomonadati > Pseudomonadota > Alphaproteobacteria > Alphaproteobacteria bacterium. The sequence goes on from WGMR01000003.1 coordinate 43,733, forward strand.
TATCATAATGATAAAAAAGGATGTTTTTATGTTCAAAACCATATGGTTTAACCGTAAAATGCTGATGCGACTCAAAAGCTATTTCAAGTAAAGTGCTGAACTTATTCGCGATTCAGGCAGATAAAAATGGAACAAGCAGTAAAGCGGGATGAAACGGGATATGAAGCTATCGAAGCCGATGGCTGCGACCTTGTTGTCAATCTGGACGGATTCGAAGGGCCTATCGACCTGCTGCTTAATCTTGCGCGCGACCAGAAGGTCGATCTTGCCAAGATATCGATCCTCGCGCTGGCGGAACAATATCTTCTTTATATCAACGAGGCGCGGAAGCTGCGGCTTGAAATCGCGGCCGATTATCTTGTGGTTGCGGCGTGGCTGGCGTTCCTGAAATCGAGGCTGCTTCTGCCGGAAGCCAAGGCAGACGAGCCGCCGGCGACGGATATGGCCGAGGCGCTGCGCTTCCAGCTTCTGCGGCTCGAAGCCATGCAGAAGGCAGCGCAGGATCTGCAAGGCTTGCCGCAGCTCGGGCGCGATGTTTTTATGCGCGGCGTTCCGGACGAGATCGAGATTATCGAAAAGCCGGTTTACTATTTGCGCGTGACCGATCTGTTGCATGCGCTGACGCAACCGCTGCGCCGCAAAAAATCACCTTCCTATCAGTTGCCGCTCGACAAGCTGCTTTCTCTGGAAGACGCGTTGCAGCGGCTTCGCAACATGGTCGGCTATGCGCCGCAATGGATGCAGCTTGCCGATTTCATCCCGGATATGCTTCAAGACCCGCTGGCGGCGCGTTCCGCCATTGCTTCGACCTTCGCGGCTTCGCTTGAAATGGTGAAGCTTGGAGAAATTCAAATAAGGCAAGACGGCACCTTCGCCCCCATTTATGTGCGCCGCGCCGAAAATTCAGCAACCTCAACCGTAGCAGAGTAAGCGTTATGACCGATCAGCAGCAGGAACAACAGAATCTCCGTACCCTTGAAGCGCTTCTGTTCGCTTCGCCCGAACCGCTGTCCGCTTCCATGATACAGGAACGGCTGGGCGATGAGGCGGATATCGCAGGGCTGGTTGCGGAACTGCAGGAATCCTACAGCGACCGCGGCGTCAACCTGGTGGAAACCGATGGCGCCTGGAGTTTCCGCACCGCGCCCGACCTTGCGGGCGTTATGCAGATCACAACGGAACGCCGCCGCAAGCTGCCGCGCGTCGCCGCCGAAACGCTGGCGATCGTTGCCTACCATCAGCCCATTACGCGCGCGGAAATTGAATCGATCCGGGGTGTTTCCGTGGCGTCCGAAACCCTTGAACTGCTTTTGGGCCTTGGTTGGGTACGCCCCGGCCGCCGCCGTGAAACCCCGGGCCGCCCGTTTACATGGGTTACGACGCAGGATTTCCTGAGCCACTTCAACCTTGCCGCACTGACCGATTTGCCCGGCATTGACGATTTGCGTGCCGCCGGCCTGCTTGATGCGCGCCCGGTTCTTGAGGCGATGCCCGCGAACAAGGAAGATAACACGCTTGGCGAAGACGCCGCCACGTGGAACGAGGAAGAAGATCGTACATTTGATCGTGACGAGACCATGGCCGCGGCTTCATAGTCATGGCCGTCGTTACGCTGATCGCCCCGCCGGGCGAAACCGCCCTGACACAAGAATGGGTCGCGCATCTTTCAGCGGCATTACAAGCAAAAGGGTGCGCCCTAAGCGCCACCGATTGGCTTGCGCCCGATGAAGCCGTGGATTGCACGGTGCAAGGCGCGGAAGCCGATATCCTGCTGGTTGTCGAAGCCGTTGCTGCGGGTATGAGAATCGACGCGGTTTTGCATGACGGAAAAAATCGCCGCAAGACATTCCTGTTGGCTGATATGGAATCGACCATTATCGAGCAGGAAATGCTGGATGAAATGGCCGAGGTTGTAGATGCGCGGCCGCAGGTGGCGGATATCACGCGCCGTGCCATGAATGGCGAGCTTGATTTTATTGCTGCCGTGAAAGAACGCGTGCTTTTGTTCAAGGGGCAGCCGGAAAGTTTGCTGGCGGACATGGCAAAGCGTATGACCTATACGCCGGGCGCTAGGGCGCTTACGGCTACCATGGCGCGGAATGGCGCAAAATGCTGGCTGGTTTCTGGCGGCTTTCGTGTTTTTACCCGTATCGTTGCCGCCGCGCTGGGGTTTGAGCGCGAATTTGGCAATGAATTTGTTGTTACGGGTGGTGCGCTGACCGGCGGCGTGCGGGAACCGATCCTTGATAAGGACGCCAAGCTTGCGACGCTGCAGCTTGCCGCGAGCGAGCTAGGAGTTGATCCGGCCAAAACCATTGCCGTAGGGGATGGCGCGAATGATTTGCCCATGCTTTTGGGGGCAGGGGAGGCCGGGGGCTTCGGGGTCGCTTTTCATGCCAAGCCGAGCGTAAACGCGTCCGTGCGCCATCGCATCCGGCATTGCGATCTTACGGCGCTGCTATACCTGCAAGGTTACAGGAAAGCTGAATTTGTGGCTTAGGCTGCGCCTAGTCCTTGTCTTTCTTATCGTCCCTAAGCGGAACAGCGACGAAGCGCATGTCGCCCTTGCGCTCGACCAGCATCAGGACGGGCTTTTTGTCCTTCTTGGCGGCGGCGACCTGCTTTTTGACCTCGTCAGAAGACGTAACGGCCTTCTGGTTGATTTCGGCAATGATGTCACCCGATTGCAAGCCCCGGTCATCCGCCGGCCCGTTAAGCTTTACGTCCGTAACCAGCATGCCCTTGGTTTCTGTCTTGATCGAATAGCGCTTGCGCATGTCGCTTGAAAGCGGAATGACGCTAACGCCAAGATCGTCGATTTTGTCGGCCTTGGGCGTGTTTTCCTTGGCGTCGCTTGTTGGCTTATCTTCATCGTCTTCGTCGTCGCTGGGTTTGAGCTCGCCCAGTTTCAGGCCAAGCGTACGCTTCTTGCCATCGCGCCACAGATCAATATCAACTTTTTTGTCCACGGGCGTTTCGGCGACCATGCGGGGAAGGCGGCGCATTTCATCAACGTCTTTGCCGTCAAAACCGGTGATGACATCGCCGGACTTCAAGCCCGCTTTTTCGGCTGGACCGCCGGGGGTAACTTCGGACACGAGCGCGCCGCGGGCCTTATCTAGGCCGAGGCTGCTGGCAATATCGTCCGTCACGGTTTGTATCTTGACGCCAAGCCAACCGCGCTTGGTGTAGCCGTGGTCTTTCAGCTGCGTGACAATGCCCTTGGCGAGCGCGGCAGGGATGGCAAAACCAATCCCGACCGATCCGCCGGTGGGCGAGAAAATAGCCGTATTGATGCCGATAACCTCGCCATCGAGATTGAACATAGGCCCGCCAGAATTGCCGCGGTTGATTGATGCATCGGTTTGCAAATAATCGTCATAGGGGCCTGAATTGATATCGCGCGCGCGCGCGGAAATAATGCCGGCGGTGACCGTACCGCCAAGACCGAACGGATTGCCGATCGCAAGCACAGGGTCGCCCACGCGCATTTTGTCGCTATCGCCCCATTGCACGGCCTGTAATTTTTTCTTCGGCTTGACTTTAAGCAAGGCAAGGTCGGTTTTCTTATCGCGACCCACAACCTCGGCTTTCAGGTTGGTGTCGTCATGCAGGATAACGGTAATTTCGTCGGCATCTTGAATAACGTGGTTGTTGGTGACGATCAGCCCATCGGGGTCGATGATAAAGCCGGAGCCCAGCGAGGTAACCTTGCGCTGCTGCGGCGTCATGCCTTGATGGCGTTCCATGAAATCGCGGAAAAAATCCTCGAACGGCGATCCGGGCGGGAATTGCGGCATATCCGGCATCGTTTCTTCTGCGTTATCGAAGCCGCGCTTGCTTGTGGTGGAAATATTCACGACCGCCGGCAAAAGCTTTTCGGCGAGGTCGGCATAGCTGGCATGGGGCGCCGCCGCATGCGCTGGCGAAGCGGACAGAAAGAAAACAAGGCAGAGAAAAGAAAGAACGCTACGGCGCAACATCACAATACCCTCCCGTTTGTAACGGAGAAGAATCAAGGAAAAGTTTAAGGCGAATTTATGACAGAGGGCGCAGATGCGGTAAATGCCTATCGCCCGCCGTTGCTGAAGTTCTTGAAGAATTCGCTGTCGGGGGAGAGCACATAGGTTGTGTTATCCGGCGGCAGAGCCACTTTGTAGGCCTCCAGCGAGCGGTAGAAAGCGAAGAATTGTGGATCGCGGCTGGTAGCTTCAGCGAGGGTCTTGAGCGCTTCCTTGTCGCCTTCGCCACGAATCTTCTGTGCTTCGCTTTGTGCCTGCGAAAGGATGCCGGTTACTTCGGCATCGGCCTTAGCCTGCGTTTCATTGGCGATTTTGGCGCCTTCGGCGCGCAATGCGGCGGCTTCGCGCTGGCGCTCCGATTGCATGCGGTTGAAGACGTTTTGTACCGTTTCACGCGGCAAATCAGTGCGGCGAATGCGCACGTCAATGACCTCGACGCCAAAACGCACGGCTGATGCATTCATTTCATCGCGGATGCGTTCCATAATCTCGATGCGCTTATCGGACAAAAGATCGGAAACCTTTACGGTGCCGAGCACGTTGCGAATCGAAGAGTTCAGCAACCCGTTTAACCGGTCAACGGCGATGCGTTCGTCGCGCAAGGTCTGGAAGAACACAAATGGATCCGTGATGTGCCAGCGGGCGAACCCATCGACATCAAGCAGCTTTTGCTCATCAAGAATAATGACCTGACCTGTGGGCTCAAGCGGCAGGATGCGCTTGTCGAAGTACATAACGTCTTGGATGAAGGGCAATTTGGCATAAAGCCCCGGATCCTTCACAACGCGTTTCTTTTCGCGGAACTGGAACACGATGGCCTGTTGCGCGGGATCGACAACGTAAAGCGTGCTGGTCGTCACGATCATGACAACGGTAACCAGGATTATCAGGATAGTGATTTTGAGCTGGTGCATGGCTGGCTCAGTTCCTGCTTGATTTTTGTGTGGCCGGGGGCTTGATCAGCTCGTTCAGTGGCAAGTAAGACGTGGTGCCGCTGCCGTTCTTGGGGTCGATCACGATCTTATGCGCATCTTGCAAAATGCTTTCCATGGCATCCATGTACATTTGCTTGGCCGTTGTGTCCTTTGAAAGCTTGTAGGACTCGTAAACGCTCAGAAAACGTTCAGCGTTGCCCTTCGCGATATTCACAACCTGCTTCTTGTAAGCTTCGGCTTCCTGGATCTTGCGTGCCGCTTCGCCTTCGGCTTCCGGCACGACGCGGCTTTTATAGGTCTCGGCCTTATTGATGGCTGTTTCCTTGTCCGACCGCGCGCGGGTCACATCCTGAAAGGCATCGGCCACTTCGGCGGGCGGGCGGGCGCTACGCAGATTGACCTGTGTGATCAGAATGCCCGCCTGGTACTGGCTAAGCAGCTTTTGCAGATATTCGATGGTTCTTTGTTCGATCAGCGAACGGCCGCCGGTAAGCGCGGTCTGGATGTTGGTGGTACCGATAACGTCACGCATGACGCTTTCCGCCGCCGCCTTGACCATCAATTCCGGGTCCCGGATGTTGAACAGGTAATCTTTTACCTTGACGGGATCGACCTGCCAGATCACTTCGAAGTTAACGTCGATGATGTTTTCATCGCCTGTCAGCATCATGCTTTCATCGGGAATGTCGCGGTCAGAATTGCCGCGCCGGTCGGCGCTGAAGCCGATTTCGGTTTTCCGCGCCGATGTAACGTCCGGCAAAATAACTTGCTCGATTGGCATAGGTAAATGGTAACGCAGGCCCGGCGCTTCGATGCGCGTCGGGCTGCCGAAACGGAGCACGACGCCGAGCTGACCGGCTGAAACCTGATAAAAACCGCTGGCGAGCCACAGCCCGGCCACAACAAGGACGGCAACAAAAATACCGCGGCTGCGATGCTGGCCGCCTGGAAAATACTGGTTCATCTTTTGTTGGATTTCGCGCCACACGGCATCGATATCTGGCGGAGGCTGCTGTCCATTGCCGCCACCGTTGCCCGAGCCATTATTGTTTTGCCACGGGTTTTTCGGCCTATTGCCGCCCGCCGAACCCCACGGACCGCCCTTGTTTTCATTCCAGCTCATGGCTGCTCCCTGTTAGCGATGCGCTAGCTATATTGGCTATCGCGGGTCATAATCAAGCTTAATCGGTTATACAGGATGTAATGCAGCAATGGCACGGCAAATGCAGGATAAAATTATTCAGGCCCTTCGGCAGGTTATAGACCCTATCCACAGGAAAGATATCGTCAGCCTGAATATGATAGCAGGGCTCAATACCAGCGCGGGCGAAAAGGGCGAACATGTCAGCTTTTCGATCGAAATTGATCCTGCGCGTGGCGCGGAGATGGAAACCTTGCGGCAGGAAGCGGAGCGCGTCGTTGCCGTATTACCGGGTGTGGCGGCTGTGACCGCGGTACTCACGGCGCACCGTGCCACGCAGCTCAAGCCGCTGCCCGGTGGCCGTCCGCGCCCGCCCGCTCGCATGGAAATAAAGGGCATTAAGCAGATTGTGGCGGTCGCATCCGGGAAGGGCGGTGTCGGGAAATCCACGACGGCGGTCAACCTCGCGCTTGCTATGGCGGGCACAGGCAAAAAGGTTGGCTTGCTTGATGCCGATATCTACGGCCCTTCGGTTCCGCGTATGCTGGGCATTGAAGAACGACCGAAGCTCACGCCGGAAAAGAAAATCGTTCCGATCGAGCGGCACGGGCTTACCGTTATGTCGATCGGCTTTGTCACGAATGAAAGCACGCCCACCATCTGGCGCGGCCCCATGGTGATGGGCGCGATCCAGCAGATGTTACGTGATGTAATGTGGGGCGAGCTTGATATCCTTGTCGTCGATATGCCGCCGGGCACGGGGGACGCGCAATTGACGCTAACGCAGCAAGTGCAGCTTGCGGGCGCCGTCATTGTTTCAACGCCTCAAGATATCGCCCTTATAGATGCCCGCAAGGGGTTGAACATGTTTCGCCGTGTCGATGTGCCCGTGCTGGGCATCATAGAGAACATGAGCTTCTTTCAGTGCCCGCATTGCGGAGAGCGGAGCGAGATATTCGCACATGGCGGCGCGCGCGAAGAGGCGGCCAAGATGGGTTGTGCATTCCTTGGCGAAATTCCGATTGATCTGGATATACGCAAGACATCGGACGATGGGTTGCCGCTTGTTGTGGCACAGCCTGAAAGCCCGCAAGCGCGGACCTATGGCGCGATTGCACGTGCGATATTGGCTGGTTTGGCGGAGAAGGGCGCGACGGATCAGCGCGAGGCCGCCTTGCTGTCCGAAGCGCGGTCGTAGGCTTCGGCGATCAGCGCGCGCATTTTTACGCGAAGCGCTATGCGGTCTTGTACCGCCTTGGGCAGGTCCGTCATCTTCAAAATATTTTTTTTCAGCAGCGCGGTGATGACATCTTCAACGGCGCGCGACATATCCAAGTCGGTGCGCCGCAGTTCTTCAAGGGAGCCTTCGATGTCGGCCAGCTTGACGCCGCGTGATTCGACAAACGCCTTAAGTTTCGCGTCCGTATGCGGCAAAAAATCGGCGTTGGGGATCATCCTAACGCTTGCTTTTGTGATGTTGCCGTCTTTGTCGCGGATAATATAAGGCATTTAGGGTGTACTCCTTGGCCGATGGCCATTATTGCCAGCAAGTCACTGAATCGCAAGTTTTTCTTGGCACCGCTGATTACTTATGCCAATCTCGGGCTCCCCCGGTATGCTGGTCATGTGGCTGGAATCTTTGTCTTCATCTACGAGGGAATACCATGTTGCAAGCTCGTTTCTTTGCCGTCCCCGCTTTAGCCGCCTTGTTGCTGACTGCCTGTTCTACACAGGAAATAGAGACGCTTGATGTGCGCCCCGAAGCCATGACGGGGGTGAACACGATTGCGTTCGCGACCATCAGCAGCCGCCAGGAACAGTCGATGCCCGTGCTCAGCAACGACACGGCCGCACTTATGAATGTGCTAACCAAGTTTGAAGAAGAGTTTTCAGGGGCGCTGCTTGCACGCGGCTTTAACGTGGTTTCCCCGCCCTACAGCAAAAAGCTTTATGAACACGGTTTCGATTACGAGGCAGGTTTCGTCGAACGTTCCGCGAGCCATGCGCTGAATGCACAGTCGCAGGAAAAGATGGCCTATCACGGCTGGAAGCTGCGCGAAGATTCCGATACGAAGAACGACCGCGTCACGAGCGCGAACACGCGTATTTTCCCCGATCCGGAAAACAACTTCTCATTCAAGCTTCCCGCCAAGACCAAGGGCGGCGGCGCATATGACCAGCGCTTTACCTCCTACCCGATGCTTGGCGCTATCGGCAGCATCACCAGCGCCATGGGGGCTGATGCCTTCCTGCTGGTTGATGGGCAGCTGATCCTTTCGCGCCGTAAGGAAGGGTTTTTGCTCGCCGGCGCCAGCGGCGGCGGTATTCGCTATGTCACGTTTGAAGGCACGGCCCAGCTTGTGCGCGCCGATGGCATGATTATCGCCGTCGATCAGTTCCGCCAGCAGGCGGATTTCCCGATTGCCGGTGACCGCAAGTATCCTTATTCGCCGGAATATGCGAAGGGCACCTTCGGCGTTCAGGAATCCTTCAATAATGAAAACCTGCTGGAAGCCAGCTATCAGGCGATCCGTGCCACCGCGAATAACCTGGCGGCACGCTACGCTATGTATCGTTCTGGCAGGGTCGAAGAAGAATAGGGCTTGATCGGAACGCTACGCGCGCTATTTTGCCAAGCCCCGCACACATTCACACGAGGTTCACGTATGCCTGAAGCGTCAGGAAATGTTTCCGCTGACCGTTTGAAATCCTTCATCAAGCGCATTGAAAAGCTGGAAGAAGATAAAGCCGCCGTGGCGACGGATATCCGCGAAGTCTATGCGGAAGCCAAGGGAACCGGCTTTGATCCGAAGGTCATGCGGCAGGTGATCAGGCTGCGCAAAATGGAAGAGCAGCAGCGGGTTGAGCAGCAGGAGCTGCTTGAGCTTTACAAGTCCGTTCTCGGCATGGAAAGCTGATAGCAACCGGCTTGGCTCGCGACCCGGAAACCTTGAAAGGGTGCGACGATGTCCGGCCTCTATGTTTTTAGCAAGGTTTTCTGGCTTTTGTTTTCCCCGCCCAGTTTGCTGGTCATTCTTTTGGCAGCGGGGCTTGTTCTGGGTTTTTGCAAGCCCGAGGGGCTAAGGCGGTTTGGACGCCGTTTGCTTGGCCTTAGCGCTGCCGCACTGGTCGCCATTTCGGCGTTGCCGATGGGCGAATGGCTGTTAACGCCGCTTGAAAACCGTTTTCCGGTGCCCGATTTACCGCAAAAGGTTTATGGTATTGTTGTGCTTGGCGGCACAGAAAACGAGGCTGTTGCCTTTCATCGCGGGCAACCGAGCATAAATTACGCCGGCGAACGCTTAATCCAGTTTACGAAGCTTGCCCGTGAACATCCTGAAGCAAAACTCGTTTTTGCCGGTGGGACCGGACGCATGAAAGAGGGCGATTTGCCCGTTACAGAATCGGTTGTGGCCAAGGGGCTTCTGCAGGCCATGGGTATGAACCGTAAAGTCGTTTACGAAAGCACTTCAAAAAACACCTTTCAGAACGCCGCCAACGCCGCGAAGCTGCTGGGGGATGAAATCAGGCAACCATGGGTGCTGGTCACAAGTGCGTTCCATCTTTCCCGCGCCGTTGGCGTGTTTGAACAGCAAGGCTGGAACGTCATACCCTACCCGGCGGGTTATTTCACGACCGGAACATATGACACGCTGATCAAATTCGATGTGACCCGTAACCTTGGCCAACTGCATATGGCGGTGCATGAATGGCTTGGCCACATTGCGTATTATCTGATGGGTAGAATGGACAGTTTCTTTCCGGGGCCGGTACGGGAATGATCAAAGTGTTTCTATTCACGCTGTTTGTCGTTGCGGTTTCTGTGCCTGCGCAGGCCAATACAATACCGTTCGATGTGTGGCTGGGCGGCGTGCGGCAGGAAGCGATGCAGCGCGGGGTTAGCGGTGCCACGCTAGATACGGCTTTGGCAGGCACCGAGCTTCAATACGATGTTTTGCGGCTTGATCGCAAGCAGCCGGAAGGGCGCATCACTTTTGAAGAATACAAAAAACGTAACGTCACGAACACGATGATCGAACAAGGGCGCGCGCTGTACCGCGAACATTTTGCGCTTTTGCAAGGTATTGCGCAGCAATATGGGGTTGCGGCCAAATATATTGTGGCGCTTTGGGGCGTTGAAACCCGCTATGGCACATATACAGGCGGCTTCAATGTTATCGATTCCCTTGCCACGCTTGCCTATGACGGGCGCCGGTCCGGCTATTTTCGTGGCGAGCTGATGAACGCGCTGTCGATCCTGGAGCGCGGCGAAATTGGCGCCTACGAGATGGAAGGTTCGTGGGCGGGCGCCATGGGACAATGCCAGTTTATGCCGACAACGTTTTTGCATTACGCGGTCGATTACAATCGCGACGGACGGCGGGATATTTGGTCCACACTGCCCGATGTGTTCGCATCCATGGCAAATTATCTGCGGGCCGAAGGCTGGCGTGATGGCATTACATGGGGGCGGGCTGTGCGGCTCACGAAGCCGGTGGCTGCGCGGCACGCGGGGCTTGATTACGCGCAATCGCTCAGAGCGTGGCACGGGGCGGGTGTGCGCCAAAGCAATGGCCAGCCGTTGCCGCTGGAAGACATAAAAGCTTCGCTAGTACAGCCGGATGGCGCCGGCGGTGCAAGTTATCTGGTATATGATAATTACCGCGCGCTCATGCGCTGGAACAGGTCCACATATTTTGCTACCACGGTTGGGCTTCTTGCTGATGAAATAGCGTCCTGATTCTCTGGTACGGGTCCCGCCGATGATTAAATCTTTCAATCTCCTGATTTTTGCAGCGATGCTCGTGATGCTCGGTTCCTGCGGCACGACCGAGCAGGCGCGCGTTTCGGGTGAAGGGGCCGGAACCTATAAGGTCGGCAAGCCATACCAAATCAAGGGTGAATGGTATTACCCGGCTGAAGATTTCAGTTATGACGAAACCGGTATTGCTTCGTGGTATGGGCCCGGATTTCACGGAAAATCCACCGCGAATGGTGAAATTTATGATTCAAACGAACTGACGGCGGCGCACCCGACGCTGCCTATGCCTTCGCTTGCGCGCGTTACCAACCTTGATAATGGCCGTTCCGTTGTTGTCCGTATCAATGATCGCGGCCCGTACAAGGCCGGACGTGTGATCGATGTTTCACGGCGTACGGCACAGCTGCTTGGCTTTGAAAATCAAGGTACGGCGAAGGTGCGCGTTCAGGTTATGACGGATGAAAGCCGCGCCATCGCGCAAGCGGCAAAAACTCATGGTGCGAGTGCGCCGGAAACCTTGCAGGTGGCCAGCGCATCTGCGCCGCGTGCGTCCGAACCTTCGGTCGAAGTGCAGGCGTTGCCGTCCGTTACGCCGTCGCCGGTACAGGTGGTGCAACCGCAGGAGCCCAAAATCATTCCGCTGCCCAAGCAATATGCCGACAGCGTATTACGCGAACCGCCCTATAACGCCCCGGCCCAGCCGGTCGTGACGCAAGTCGCTGTGCCTAAAAAATCCGATATCTATGTGCAGGCGGGCGCCTTTACCAAGCAGGAAAATGCCAGCAAGCTCAAAGCGCGCCTTGGAAATATAGCGCAAACGAACATCATGCAGGCGGTCGTGAACGGGCGTGAATTCTACCGCGTGCGGCTTGGGCCCGTGGCAACGGTCGATCAGGCGGATTATGTTCTGCAGCAGGTCGTTCGTGCCGGCGTGCCCGAACCGCGCATTGTCATTGATTAAACGAGGGTATCCATGCGTTTCCTAGCTTTGCTTCTTCCCCTGTGCCTTTTGCTTGTGGTTTCGCCGGTGCGCGCCGAGCTGCCGACCACGGAAACCACGGCACGCGAAGCTTTGCTGATAGACGCCACGACCAACACGGTTTTGCTGGCCAAGAATGCCGACCAGAGAATGCCCCCTTCGTCCATGAGCAAGCTTATGACCATGTACGCGGTATTCGATGCGTTGCGCGACGGCAAAATCGCGCTTGATGACACCGCGACAGTCAGCGAGCTGGCGTGGAAGCAGGAAGGCTCCCGCATGTTCCTTGAACCGGGCATGCAAGTGAAGATCGAAGATTTAATCCGCGGCGTTATCGTGCAATCCGGCAACGATGCATGTGTTGCTTTGGCCGAAGCGATTTCAGGCAGCGTCGGGGCCTTTGCAGGTCTTTTGAATGAAACGGCCGCGCGCATCGGCCTGACCGGAAGCCACTTCACGAATGCAAGCGGCCTGCCCGAACCCGATCATTACATGACGCCGCACGATTTGGTCGTGCTTTCAATGGCGCTAATCAAGAATTTCCCCGAGCATTACCACTATTTTTCTGAAAAAGAATTTACCTTCAACAAAATCAAGCAAGGCAACCGCAACCCGCTTTTGTACCGCAGCATTAATGTCGATGGGTTAAAGACGGGCCATGCCGAAGAGGCGGGCTACGGTATCGCGGTTTCGGCGCTGCAGGATAGCCGCAGGCTTGTTCTGGTCGTCAACGGCCTTAAGGATATGCAGGAACGCGCCGACGAAGCCGCGCGGCTTCTGGAATGGGGGTTTCGCGAATTCGGGACCTATACTTTATTCAAGGCTGGCGATCAGGTCGGGGATGCCGGTGTTTGGCTTGGGCAGATGGAAAACGTGCCGCTTGTGGTTGATGAAGATTATGCCGTTACGTTGCCGCGCGCCGCACGCGGCCAGCTTTCAGCCGATATCGAATACCAGCAACCTATTGCCGCGCCGATACAGAAGGGCCAAAAGATTGGCATGGTTAAGGTTTCCGCGCCCGGCATGACGACGATCGAAATTCCGCTTACCGCCGCGCTTGATATACCGAAGCTTGGCTGGTTCTCCGCCATCGCAACCAAGGCAAAATATGTGCTGGCGGGCGATGGGAAATGAAACGAGGCCGCTTTATTACGCTTGAAGGCGGCGATGGCGCAGGCAAATCGACGCAAGCAAAACGGCTCGCGGAAGCACTTCGTAAGCGCGGTAAAAAGGTTTTGCTGACGCGCGAGGTTGGCGGTTCAGACGGTGCGGAGGCGATCCGCGAGGTTTGGCTTTCCGGCGAATACAGATGGGATGCGATCACAGAATTGCTGCTCATTTCTGCTGCGCGTCGCGACCATATTGAAAAGGTCATCAGACCGGCCTTGAAAAAAGGCACATGGGTTATTTCCGACAGGTTCGCGGATTCAACCTATGTCTATCAAGGCTACGGCATGGGGCTCGATAAAAAGTATATCCGGCAAATTTATAAGATCATCGCCGGTGAACTGGTGCCTGATCTTACCGTCGTGCTCGATGTTCCGGTTGAAATTGGCGCGAAGCGCATGGCGGGCCGGTTGCTTGACAGGTTTGAAAGAAAAGATAAAGCGTTCCATAAGCGTCTGAGACAGGGCTATCTGGCGCGCGCAAAATCGGAACCCAAAAGGTTTGTGGTCGTTGATGCCGGTAATAGCCTTGATGTTACGGGCCGCAACCTTGTCGCGACCGTTCTAAGGAAACTAAAACTGCAATGAAGCTTTTAGAGCCACACGTCAATCCGCGTCTGCTTGGTCATGAAGCGGCGGTCAATGAATTCACCGGCGCTGCGATAAGCGAGCGTATGCACCATGCATGGCTGATCCACGGCCCGGCAGGCATAGGCAAGGCGACGATGGCCTTCCATATCGCGCAATATATACTTTCCGGCGGGCAGCAAACCATCGGCAACATCGATACCAAATCATCGATTTATAAGCTGGTTGCCAACCTGAGCCACCCCGATCTTCGGCTGATAAGCCGCCCGGTTGATGAGCGGACGGGCGATCTGAAAAGCGAAATTCCGGTCGCTTCCATCCGTGCCCTCGGTGATTTCTTTCATCTAACCTCGGCTTTCAATAACTGGCGCATTGCCATTATTGCGGACGCCGAATATCTGAACCGTCATAGCGCGAACGCGCTGCTCAAGCTTCTTGAAGAGCCGCCGCAACGTTCGTTGATTATCATGACGGCGACGGGCGTAGGGCAATTGCTGCCTACGATACGGTCACGCTGCCGCAAGCTCGCACTCGATCTGATCGACGATGCCACCATGCGAAAACTAATCGCCGATACATGTCCGGAAGTTGATGCGGATTCGCTTGGCTCTATCGTGAATTTGGCGGAAGGAAGCTTTGGCCGGGCGCTCGAGCTGATCGAAAATGACGGGCAGGATCTTTATGCCTCCCTGATCGGCATCCTTGGTGCCGCGCCAAAGGTGGATGCGGGCGATATGCACGGCTTTGCCGACCAGATTTCCCGCAAAGGGGAGCAGGCGCGTTTTACCATCATGACCGGCTTTATGCTGAATTGGCTGCAATCGCTGGTGCAGTGCGCCGCAACCGGCCGCGCGGAAGACATGGTGGGGGGCGATGCCCAGCTTCTGCGCCGCTATGCCGCATGGCAGCCGCTTGAACACTGGCTAAAGGTATGGGACAAGGTTAACGCCATGCTGGCAACGGGGGAGGCTGCTCACCTCGATCGCAAGCTGGTTTTGATCAACAGCCTGATGGCCATAACCCGCGCGGCTGCCTGATCCTGTTTTATAAAGGATATGCCGTGCAAAAGCGTTTTTACATCACAACCGCGATACCCTATGGCAACGGCGCGCCGCATATCGGGCATGCATATGAAGCGATCGCAACTGATACGATCGCGCGTTTCAAAAGGCTGGACGGTTACAACACCTGGTTCCTGACCGGTATGGACGAATACGGCCAGAAAATGGAACAGACGGCCCGCAAGGAAAATATCACGCCGCAGCAATTGGCGGACCGCACGGCCGGGCAATTCCGTGCCATGCATGCCGTACTCGGTATTTCCAACGATGATTTTGTTCGCACGACACAGGAACGCCACAAAAAAACGGTCCAGCATCTGTGGAAGCTGATGGAGGCCAGCGGCGATATCTATCTCGATAAATATTCCGGGTGGTATTCGGTGCGCGACGAAGCCTACTTCGATGAAGGCGAGCTGAAGGAAGGTTCGGATGGCACAAAATTCGCTCCGTCCGGCGCGCCGGTCGAATGGGTTGAGGAAGAAAGCTATTTCTTCCGTCTTTCTGCCTATGCCGAAAAGCTGCTAGCGCTTTATGAAAAGAACCCCGCTTTCATTCAACCCGCCGCGCGCCGTAACGAGGTCGTAAATTTCGTTAAATCCGGCCTGAAGGATTTGTCGGTTTCGCGCACCACCTTCAATTGGGGCGTGCCGGTGCCCGATGCGCCGAAGCACGTTATGTATGTGTGGGTCGATGCGCTCTCAAATTACCTGACCGGCCTTGGTTACCCGGATGATCCGGATGGAAAGGTTGGGGAATTCTGGCCCGTCGATATTCACATGATCGGCAAGGATATCGTTCGCTTTCACGCGATTTATTGGCCGGCTTTTCTTATGTCAGCCGGGCTGCCGGTGCCGAAATCAGTCTTCGGGCACGGGTTCATTTATAACAAGGGCGAAAAAATGTCGAAATCGGTCGGCAATGTCGTGACGCCCGCCACGCTGATAGACGCCTATGGGCTTGACCAGATCCGTTATTTTCTGTTGCGCGAAGTCGCGTACGGGCAAGACGGCAATATTTCGCACGAAGCCGTGGTGCAGCGCATGAATAGCGATCTTGCCAATGATCTTGGCAACCTTGCGCAGCGCAGCCTTTCCATGATCGCAAAAAATTGCGAAGCAAAGGTGCCGCAGCACGGCGATTTCACGGCGGAAGACAAGGCTTTGCTGGATGAGGCTGCGGGCTTGCTGGAAAATACGCGCGGTGAGTTGAAGGAGCTGGCGTTCCACCGTGCGCTCGAAGCCATTTGGCTCGTGATCGGAAACGCAAACCGCTATATCGATGCGCAAGCGCCGTGGGGCCTGAAAAAGACCGATCCTGCACGTATGCGGACCGTGCTTTATGTCGTTGCGGAAACCGTGCGGCAGATCGCCGTTTTGTTGCAGCCATTCATGCCAACGGCCATGGATAAAATGCTCTCGCAGCTTGCGGTGCCGGAAGGTGCGCGCAGCTATGCGGCGATGGCCGATCGGCTCAAGCCCGGTACGCCATTGCCCGCTCCGGCAGGCGTTTTCCCGCGCTATGCAGAACCGGAGCCGCCGGAAATCAAGTAATGCAACTCATCGACAGCCATTGCCATCTCGATTACCCGGTCCTTAGCAAGGACAGAGAAGCCGTGTTTACGCGCGCGCGCGATGCGGGCGTGGAAAAGATGCTTTGCATTTCGGTTTATGTAAGCAAATTCGACCAGATCAAAGTGATCGCCGAGGAAAACGAAAATGTTTTCTGTACTGTTGGCCTGCACCCGCACCATGCGGCGGAGGAAACCGAACTTGCAGCCGCCGAAAACCTGCAAAAGCTGGCGCAGCATCCGAAGGTGGTTGGTATCGGCGAAAGCGGGCTGGATTATTTCTATGATCGCAGCCCGCGGGATCTGCAGCACGAAGTGTTTCGCCAGCATATGCGCGCCTGTGTCGCGTGCGATTTGCCGCTTATCGTGCATAGCCGCGATGCCGATGACGATACCGCGCGCATGATCAGGGAAGAGGGGGCAGGGGGCAAGCTAAAAGGCGTTATGCATTGCTTCAGTTCCGGCCGTTCGCTGGCGGAAGCTGCGCTGACGGAGGGGTTTTATATTTCTTTTTCCGGCATTCTGACATTCAAGAAATCGGAAGAATTACGAGCCATCGCGCGTGATGTGCCGTTGAACAGGCTGCTTGTGGAAACGGATGCGCCTTACCTGGCGCCAGAGCCGTATCGCGGCAAACCGAACGAGCCTTCTTACGTTGTGCATACGGCGCAGGTTTTGGCGGATGTTAAGGGCGTTTCGCTCGGCGAACTTGCGAACGCAACGACTGAAAATTTTTATCGTTTGTTCAGCAAGGTGCCGCATTAGTTAGTGCGGCTTGCGCGGCACCATAAATACGAAATATTGATAGCTTTCTGATGCGGGGCTTGGCGCGTATTCGTGTACAATCCATTCTTCGATCGTGTTATCGACATTGCGTAAGTTGCCGCGGTTGGCGACGATTAAATCGGGCTTATGGGCCTTCAGTTCGCTCAGAACGATCTCGGAAAAATGCTGTCCCGTTTTATCATCGGAAAGTAGCGGGTAGTTAAAAACAAAACCTAGCGGACTTTTACGCTGGCTCCAGAAATAGACGCCAGGCTCTGCGCCCCAATGATAGACAAGCGCATCCTTGCGATAATTTTCGTTTATCCATTTCGCCATTCTCTTTGTTTCAAGCGCCTCTTTGCCTGTTTCTTCATATTTTACTACCGGTATATCTTCGATCGGAATCGTTATTTGATAGATTTGCGTGAATAGCATCGGCAGCATGAGGGAAAAGTACATTGCTATCCATGCTTTGTTTTTTGTAGATAAAAGGCTTGCGCCCATCCAGCCAGATACAATGGCAATAGGGGGCAGAAAAAGCTGGTAGTAATGAGGGAAGAATTTCCCGGGCAGAGCGAATGCAAGCCATGTTCCGGCAAAATACGCCAGCAATATTTTGCTGTTATATTGTGTTGACGCTTGTTTATGCGCAATCAGGAACGCCAGAGCGGTTGTAAATAAAGGCAGGTATGGCAGCGCCCAGATTGTATGATGGGCCGGCGCCATTGATTTCAGCAAATTAAAGAATGTGTTTCCGGCATATGTGCTGTTGTAATCGAATACAGCTTCCTTAAAAGCGACAAAATCACCAAGGCTATAAAAATACCAAAAGATATAGAGCCAGCCGGAGCAGGCAATAACGCCCACAAGAACTGTTTGCAGCGCGCCCGTTATTAGCTGTTTCGGCTGTGCCGTTGCGCGCGCGCTTGAACGTAAACAAGCAAGATATGTCAGAAAAATTACGATTGGGATGACTGCGGCGATGGTTTTGTACAAGCTTGCCAGAAAAAAAAGAACCCCGATTATGGCATAGCGCGGCACAGATATTTTTTTATTGCCCTTTAGTATCAATGCGACGGCCCATACTGTACATGCGTTCATGAATACTTCAACATTGGGCTGGTTGCCTTGAAGGAACAGGTCGCTGCTAGTCAAAGACCAGACACCGGCGCTCATCAGGCCCGCAAACCTGCCGCCCAGTGCATTTCCGGCGGTATAGCAACCGAATAGGGTTGCCAGATAGGCGGCATAACCCATCAAGAAAAGGGCGAGGGGTGTCGGGCCAAACAAGGCGGCAAAAGATGTGTATGTCCAATGCACGCCCGGGGGTTTGTGATCCCATAGAACGCTATAAAGCGGCCAGTGATCAAGCAACCGGTCTGCTATGGACATATAGACCATCAGGTCGCGTTCGTAAGCCTCGGCATATGTGTGTGTGCGCACCAACAGAACGGCGAACATCATGGCCATGATATAGAGCGCAATCTGTGTGCGTGAAATATTTATGGTCGGGGCCTGATTGAAGGCGAACGAGGCGGAAGCCTTCGCGCGCAGCATAAGCGCAAGCGATAGTAATGCGGCTAAACAGCAGCTTGAAATTACAAGGCACAGTGCCGCTGTGCGGTAGCTGACTAAATAAGTTGTGCCAGCCATGCAGGATATAAGAAATGCAACGACCAGAGCCGTGACCAGAGCGGCAGGCATCCAGGGCGTTGATAGGATGTGCGCGGCGCCTGATCGTATGCGGCTTAAGTTCATTCCTGGCTTGGGCTGGTTTTTGTATCGACAAGAACGCCCTTGCCGTCTTGATAGACGGTAATATCAAATGCCGGGTCGTTCATGTCGCCCTTGGCGTCGAACTTGATGTCGCCGATTACGGTTTTAAACGTGCCTTCATGTAAGGCGGCGATGATAGCGCCGGGATTTGTGCCGTGCTTGGCGAAGACTTGCGCTAAAATCTGTATGGCGGCGTAATTCTGGTAAACATACATGTTGAGTGCGTTGTCTTTCAGGTTTAGCCGCTTGGGCAAATCGCCGATGCGTGCGGGGTCGAGCCGCGGCGCGGTCATATAGGCGCCGTTGGCGGTCGAGCGCACGATGGCAATAAAATCCGGCATATTGAAAAGCACGGTGCCGACAAGGATGGGCTTATAGCCCTGGTCGGCCATTTGCCTGACCAGCAGGCCGCCTTCGCGCATGTAAAGCGAAACGTAAAGGAGTTCTACGCCATCCTGTTTCATGCGGCTTATCAGCGCGCTGAAATCCTGATCCTTGGCGTTCAGCTCGTACATGGTCTGGTTGGTGATGCCCTTGGCCTTCAGGTCATCGAAAAACAAATCAGCCTGACCCTTGGCCCAGACAGTGTTATCGTGCACGAGGCCGATTTTTTTGTCTTTAAAATGCGCAGCGGTATATTCCGCGGCCGCGCCGGCATCGTTATCGTCACGTATCGCGGGCCTGAACAGAGTTTTAAGGCCTTGTTTGGTAAGATCCGGGTTGGAGGCGAGGGATGCCAGATGCGGCATGCCTTCTTGTTCAAATACATCGCTGGCGGCCTTGGTGGCGCCGCTGCAGGTAAAGCCTATGGCAGCCACGGCTTCGCCCGATACAAGCTTGTTGGCGGCTGATACGGCTTGCTTGGGCTCACATTGGTCATCTTCGATCTGAAGTACCAGCTTTTCGCCGTTAACGCCGCCCTTGGCGTTGATATCCTCAACCGCCAGTTTCAGCCCGGGAAGCATAAGCTCGCCAAGGCTGCCATTCGGGCCCGTAATGGGGCCGTAAGCGCCGATCACAATGTCTGCACGGGCAGAGGCTGGTACAAGCATTGTGCAAGCAAGCAAAAGAGCGGAAATGTGCCTGGCCGTCATTGTTTGAAGCCTGTCATAAGGGTTTTGTATGGTTTAGCCTGTGGCGTTGCATTTGGCCAAGGCCAATCTATTATTTAACATAATATATATTATGCAACAAATTGAGCAAGCTGTAGGTGGGTTACCCGTATCCCCTGCACAAAGTCAGTTCGTAATAAAATTAGCTGGAAAAGCAGTATTATTGGCTACATAACAGCCAACAGCGCATTGACATATTTTCTTTATGCCAGTTAGTATCTTCCCCCTTTAACATCTTGATTTAGGTAGAAAAAGAATGCCGACGGGCGCCGAGGCAACAATCAGGGCACTGCGTGATCAGGGCGTGGATACCATCTTCGGGTATCCCGGTGGCGCCGTGCTGCCCCTTTATGATGCGATTTTTCAGCAGAACGACATTCGCCACATCCTTGTTCGCCACGAACAGGGCGCAGTCCATGCCGCAGAAGGCTATGCACGTTCGACCGGCAAGGTCGGCGTGGTTTTGGTAACCCCCGGCCCCGGCGCGACCAACACCGTGACCGGCCTTGCCGACGCGCTCATGGATTCGATCCCGATCGTGTGCCTGACCGGTCAGGTCCCTACCCATCTGATCGGCAACGATGCCTTTCAGGAATGCGATACGGTCGGTATCACGCGGCCATGCACCAAGCATAATTACCTGGTGAAAGACGTGGACAAGCTGGCCTGGACGATCCACGAAGCTTTCCATATCGCGCGCACCGGTCGCCCGGGCCCCGTTCTGGTTGATATTCCGAAAGACATTCAATTTGCGGAAGCGCGCTATGTTTCCCCGGTCGATGTGACCGTGACATCGTACCAGCCGAAAACGCAGCCCGATATGGATGCGGTCGAAAAGGCCGTGGACCTGATCGCGGATGCCGAACGCCCCATTTTTTACACGGGCGGCGGCGTCATCAATGCCGGTGCGCAGGCCGCCGAGCTTTTAACCGAATTCGTACGGCTGACCGGTTTTCCGTGCACCAGCACGCTGATGGGGCTTGGCGCCTTCCCGATGTCGGACCCCCTCTTCCTTGGCATGCTCGGCATGCACGGCACCTATGAGGCCAACCTTGCAATGCGCAATTGCGACGTGATGATCAATATCGGCGCACGCTTCGATGACCGCGTGACCGGGAAGCTGAGCGAATTTTCGCCGGGTTCCACCAAAATCCATGTCGATATCGACCCGAGCTCGATCAACAAAAGCGTTCTGGTTGACCTGCCTATCGTCGGCGATGCCGGTATCGTGCTGCAACACATGTTGCGCATCTGGAAGGAGCGCAAGCACAAGGCCGATGCCGAAGCGCTGGCCAAGTGGTGGAAGCAGATAAACGAGTGGCGCGCCCGCGATTGCCTGAAGTACAAGCAAGGCAGCACGATCATCAAGCCGCAATATGCGCTGGAGCGTCTGCGCGAGCTGACCAAGGACAAAAAAACCTATATCACCACCGAAGTCGGCCAGCATCAGATGTGGGCGGCGCAATTTCTCCGCTTCGAAGAGCCGCACCGCTGGATGACATCGGGCGGGCTCGGCACCATGGGTTATGGGTTGCCGGCAGCGATCGGCGCACAAATGGCGCATCCGGATGCGCTCGTTGTCGATGTGGCCGGCGAAGCATCCATCCTGATGAATATTCAGGAAATGTCCACGGCGGTGCAGTGCAAGCTGCCCGTGAAAGTTTTTATTCTCAACAACCAGTGGATGGGCATGGTGCGCCAGTGGCAGGAATTGCTGCATGGCGGGCGCTATTCGCACAGCTACACAGATTCCCTGCCCGATTTCGTCAAGTTGGCGGACGCCTATGGTGGCGTGGGCTTGCGTGCTGACAAGCCATCGGACGTGGACAAGGTGATCAAGGAAATGATGAAAGTGACCGACAGGCCGACGATTGTCGATGTGCGGGTGGACCCGAAGGAAAACTGCTTCCCCATGATTCCCGGCGGCAAGGGTCACCATGAAATGCTGCTCGGGCCCAACGAAAGCATCTCCGACGCCACGCCGGAAGACGGCATGGTTCTTGTTTGATCGGAGATGAATTGTGACCAACCCTGAACAAAAGCTTGGGCGTTATGTGTTCGCCGTTCTGGTCAAGGACGAGCCGGGCGTTCTGGCGCGCGTCGTCGGGTTGTTTTCCGGCCGCGGCTACAATATCGAGAGCCTGACGGTCGCCCCGGTCGATCCGGAAAAGAGCATGTCGCGCATTCATATCGTCACAACCGGTACGCGCCAGATCATTGACCAGATCAAAGCGCAGCTTGAACGGCTTGTGCCGATTTACAAGGCGGTTAACCTGACAGACAGCGGCACCGTGATCGAGCGTGAAATGGCGCTTGTCAAACTGGCCGGTACCGGCGATAAACGCACCGAAGCGATGAGGTTGGCCACGATTTTCCGAGCCCGCGTGGTCGATACCACCCTTGAATCGCTGGTGTTCGAGATCACGGGCCCGGCCGACAAGGTTGATAACTTTATCGCACTGATGCGTGAACTTGGCATAGTCGAACTGGTCCGCACCGGCGTTGCCGCTATTACACGTGGCGGCGAAGCGCTTTAACAGGAGGAAGTGATGCAGGTTTTTTATGATAAAGATGCCGATCTGGGCATGATCAAGAGCAAGAAGGTCGCTATCGTCGGTTACGGCAGCCAGGGCCACGCCCACGCGCTGAACCTGCGCGACAGCGGCGTTTCCAACGTCGTGATCGCCCTGCGTGCCAATAGCGCGAGCGCACCGAAGGCCGAAAAGGCCGGCTTCAAGGTTATGACCCCGGGCGAAGCCGCTTCGTGGGCCGATGTTATCATGATTCTCGCGCCGGATGAGTTGCAGGGCGATATCTATCGCAACGAACTTGCCGGCAACATGAAGCCGAAAACCGCCCTCGCCTTCGCGCATGGCCTGAACATTCATTTTGGCCTGATCGATCCGCGCAAGGATATCGACGTGTTCATGATCGCGCCCAAAGGCCCCGGCCACACGGTGCGCAGCCAGTATTTGAAGCAAGGCGGCGGCGTGCCTTGCCTGCTTGCGGTGCATCAGGATGCCAGCGGCAAGGCCAAGGACCTCGCGCTCGCTTACGCGTCCGCCATCGGCGGTGGCCGCGCGGGCATCATCGAAACCACGTTCCGCGACGAGTGTGAAACCGATTTATTCGGCGAACAGGCAGTTTTGTGCGGCGGCGCAAGCGCGCTGGTGCAGGCCGGGTTTGAAACGCTGGTCGAAGCCGGCTATCCGCCCGAAATGGCGTATTTCGAGTGCCTGCATGAACTGAAGTTGATCGTCGATCTGATGTACGAAGGCGGGATCGCGACCATGCGCTATTCCATCTCCAACACCGCCGAATTCGGCGATTACACACGCGGCCCCCGCATCGTGACCGAGGAAACCAAGAAGGAAATGAAAAAGATCCTTGAGGAAATCCGCAGCGGCAAGTTCGTCAATGAATGGATGACGGAATGCCGCATCGGCCAGCCTATGTTCAAGGCCACGCGCCGCCGCCATGCCGAACACCCGATCGAATTGGTCGGTGAAAAGCTGCGCAAGATGATGCCGTGGATCGGCCAGCAGCGCCTGGTCGATAAATCCGTCAACTGATGCCGCAGGCAAAATGGGATAAATCTCGCCTGCCCAGCCGTCATGTGACGGAAGGGCCGGCGCGCGCGCCGCATCGCTCCTACTACTATGCGATGGGCATGACGGAGGAAGAAATCCACCAGCCGCTGGTGGGCGTCGCCACGTGCTGGAACGAAGCCGCGCCCTGCAACATATCGTTGAGCCGTCAGGCGCAGGCGGTGAAAAAGGGCGTCAAGGCCGCGCACGGAAGCCCGCGTGAATTCACAACCATAACGGTAACAGACGGCATCGCCATGGGCCATCAGGGGATGAAATCATCCCTTGTCAGCCGCGAAGTGATCGCGGATTCGGTTGAATTGACGATGCGCGGTCATTGCTATGACGCGCTTGTCGGCATCGCCGGTTGTGATAAAAGCCTGCCCGGGCTGATGATGGCAATGCTGCGTCTGAATGTGCCTTCGGTTTTCATGTATGGCGGCTCGATCTTGCCGGGCAAATTTCGCGGCTGTGATGTAACCGTGCAGGATGTGTTCGAAGCCGTCGGCACGCATGCGGTCGGCAAGATAAGCGATGGCGATCTGGCCGAACTGGAAGCCGTTGCCTGCCCCAGCGCGGGTTCGTGTGGCGGTCAATTCACGGCTAACACCATGGCATGCGTTTCGGAAGCGATCGGCCTCGCGCTGCCCGGTTCTGCCGGCGCCCCTGCCCCTTACGAAGACCGCGACAGGTTCGCCGTGCAATCGGGCGAAGTTATTATGCGGTTGCTGCAGAAGAAAATTCGTCCGCGCGATATCGTTACGCGCAAGGCGCTTGAAAACGCCGCCGTGGTCGTGGCGGCTTCCGGCGGGTCCACCAATGCCGCGCTGCATTTGCCCGCGATGGCGCACGAAGCGGGCATCGATTTCGATATCCATGCCGTTGCGGAAATTTTCAAGAAAACACCCTATATCGCCGACCTCAAGCCCGGCGGCAAATATGTGGCCAAGGATTTGTATGAAGTTGGCGGCGTGCCTGTGCTGATGAAGGCGCTGCTCGATGGTGGTTTCCTGCACGGAGATTGCATCACGGTTACGGGCAAAACAATCGCCGAAAACCTGCGCGATGTGAAACTGCCGCCAGACCAAAAGGTTATTTATCCGACCGACAAGCCCCTTTCGCCCACCGGCGGCGTGGTTGGGTTGCACGGCAATCTTGCGCCGCAAGGCGCGATCGTGAAGGTCGCTGGCATGAAGGATCTGACCTTCAGCGGCCCGGCCCGCTGTTTCGATAGCGAGGAAGAGGCTTTCGCAGCCGTACGCGACCGCAAATATAAAACCGGCGATGTTATCGTTATTCGCTACGAAGGGCCGCGCGGCGGCCCGGGCATGCGCGAAATGCTCTCTACCACCGCGGCACTATACGGTCAGGGAACCGGCGGCCAGGTCGCGCTTATCACCGATGGGCGCTTTTCCGGCGCCACGCGCGGCATGTGCATCGGCCATGTAGGGCCGGAAGCGGCCGTCGGCGGGCCGATCGGCCTTGTGCATGATGGCGATATCATCACGATCGATGCCAATAAGGGCACCTTGGAAATTGATGTGAGCGACGACGAACTTGCAAAGCGTAAGGCTGCATGGAAACCTCGCACGCATGATTTTCAGTCCGGCGCACTGTGGAAATACGCGCAGCAGGTAGGCGACGCCGAAAAGGGCGCGGTCACCCACCCGGGCGGGAAGGCCGAAACCCACACCTATGCCGATATCTGACAAAGACAGCGACGGGGCCATCGCGCGCCTTCTGGCTGTGATGGCGAAGCTGCGTGACCCGAACGGCGGTTGCCCTTGGGATATCGAGCAGGATTTTAAAAGCATTGCACCGCATACGGTCGAAGAGACCTATGAAGTCGTGCAGGCTATCGAAAACGGCGATTTTGACGAGCTGAAAGACGAGCTGGGCGATTTGCTCTTTCAGATCGTGTTTTACGCGCAAATGGCCAAGGAACGCGGCCTGTTCGATTTTTACCAGATAGCCGGCCATGTGGCCGGCAAAATGGTCAGCCGCCATCCCCATGTGTTCGGCGATACCAAGGGTATCGACAGCGCCGGGGCGGTCGTGGATCTGTGGGAAACCAACAAGGCCAAGGAACGCAGCAAAGCGGGCAAGGATACATCGGCGCAACCCGCCAGCGCGCTCGATGGCGTTATCAATGCCCTTCCGGCCATGCAGCGATCTGTCAAATTGCAGAAGCGGGCTGCGCGCGTGGGTTTTGACTGGATCGAAGCCGATGACATCCTCGATAAGGTCGAGGAGGAAATAGGCGAGTTGCGGGTCGAAATAGAGGCCAAAAAGCCAAAAGACTCGGGCGAATCTATAGAATCGGTTCAGGAAGAGCTGGGTGACCTGCTTTTTGCCCTCACAAATCTGGCTAGAAGGCTCGAAATCGACCCTGAAGTGGCTTTGAGAGGGGCAAATCGGAAGTTTGAGACCCGTTTCAGGGGTATGGAAGCCATTTTGAGGTCAAAAAACGAAAAAATGACCGAAAAAACCCTCGAAGAGCTAGAGAATCTGTGGATAGAAGTAAAACGTTATGAAACCAAAACAAACGATTCTTCTATAAAGAAAAACCACTCTTAACTTAATGCATCACTTTAAGTTTGTTCTCTTTCTATTACGTATATCTAGATCTTAGCTCATCAAAATGCAGTTTTATGGCAACGAGGGAATCGTCATCGGGCGCCGCGATAACCCCTTCGTTCAGCATAGCGGGGCTATAGGGTTTTCCGGCCCAATTGGCGGCTTTCCCGCCTGCTTCGGTATAGGCTAGCAAGCCAGCGGCATCGTCCCATGGCTTGGATTTTTCGAGCAAAACGAGGTAATGGGCTTGCGGCTCTTCTTTCCCGCCGAGCACCAGGTTGTTCAATAACTGAACGTAATGAAAGCATGCGGGATATGAATCGCTGATGATTTTTGCCCGTACGGCACCGGGCGGCAGGTCTTTTAGTCTTTTTTTGAGCGCAGACCATGTTAACCCGCGCATCTCTTCCAGCGGTGCAGACGGCAAGGTTTCAAGCCTTTTGCCTCTGAACCATGCGCCACCGCCGCGCTCAACGGACATGGTTTCACCCAGCGCCGGCAGGTGAATCCATCCGCCAACGGTCTGCCCCTTATAGGTAAGGGCTACAATGGTGCCAAAATGTTCATTGCCATGCGCGAAGGAAAGCGTGCCGTCGATTGGGTCGATGATCCAGACGGGGTTGTCGCCCGATATGCGCGCAATGATGGTTGGGTCGGCATGGTAGCTTTCTTCCCCTACCACGACGGAGCCAGGCAGCAAGGCCGCGAGGCGCGGTGAAAGCGCCTGCTCGGCTTCTATATCGGCCACCGTAACGAGATCGCGCGGCCCGGTTTTTTCCTTGATGTCGCCGGCACCAAGGGAACGGAAGCGCGGCATGATTTGTTCCGCCGTAACTTCGCGGATGATTGTATCAACTTCTGCGGGATTGACCTTCACTTTTGCTGTCTTTCACAAACTTTTGCACGAAACGTCCGTAGTCTGCCTCATTCAGGCTGAGCTGCAAATGGGCCATTTCATCATCGTCATTGCGCCTGATGATATGGCCGTGCGCATAAATCCACGCAAGCGCTGCGCCGTCACTGAGCGGGATGGATGCGTCGATGACCCTCCCGCGGCCTTGTAGCGCCACATCCATGCGCACGAGCAGCGCCGCAATCCCCTCCCCCGTCATGGCTGAAACGGCGGCCATGCCTGCTGGCGCGTGATTTTGCTGGTCCGGCACATCGGCGGCGCCGGTCGCATCCTTGCTGGCCTTGTCGGCAAAAACCGCAAGTTCTTCGCGGGCGGCATCATCAAGCCGGTCGATCTTGTTCATAACCTCAATGATACGCTTGTCATCCGGTTCGATGCCGAGTTCCGTAAGAACGGTTTCAACATCCTGTTTCTGTGCGCGGGTGTCCGGGTGCGATATGTCGCGCACATGCAGGATGAGATCCGCCAGCTGCACTTCCTCAAGCGTGGCACGGAAGGCTTCGACAAGATGCGTCGGCAGATCGGCGATAAAACCGACCGTGTCGGAAAGCACGGCTTCTTTCCCGGAAGGCAGCTTGATCCCGCGAATGGTCGGATCCAGCGTCGCGAACAGCATATCTTTCACAAGCACGTCTGCGGCCGTCAGCCGGTTGAACAGGGTGGATTTTCCCGCGTTGGTGTAGCCGACAAGGGCGATGGTGGGATGCTCGGCCCGTTTACGGGCCTGCCGTTGCAGATCGCGCGTGCGGCGAACATCCTTCAGCTCACCCTTTATCTTGCTGATGCGGTTGGTAATCAGACGCCTGTCGATCTGTAGCTGGGTTTCGCCTGGCCCGCCAAGGAAGCCGAAGCCGCCGCGTTGCCGCTCGAGATGGGTCCATGACCGCACGAGGCGCGATTTCTGGTAGTTCAGTGCCGCAAGCTCGACCTGCAGCTGTCCTTCCCGTGTCTTGGCGCGTTCCCCGAATATTTCAAGGATCAGCCCGGTGCGGTCGATGACCTTGCAAAGCAACGCTTCTTCTAGGTTGCGTTGCTGAATGGGTGAAAGATGGTGGTCGAAAATAATCAGATTTATTTTTTCAGCTTTAACCCGCTCGGCCAGTTTTTCAACCCACCCCTTGCCAAGTAAATGCGACGGGCTTGGCGCCGTGACCTTGGCGATAACCGCCTCGATGACCCGGAGGCCGATGGCTTCGGCCAGGCCTTGTGCTTCCTCGAGAATGGCTGCCGCATCGCGGTTGTTTTCCAGCGGTGTGCGGTTAAGCCATGGTTTGATCACGAGCGCACGCTCGCCGCGCCGCACGTCCTCGACGTTATCGGTTTCCTTCATGCGGGTTCAGCCGTGAAACGGTGGGGCTGGTTCAATGTGCCTGGCCGCTTTCTTCCTCGCCCTGCTCGAACAACTGCACCGGGCCCGACGGCATGACCGTTGAAATGGCATGCTTGTACACGAGCTGCGAGTGCGATTCACGTTTCAGCAGCATGGAAAAATTATCGAACCATGTGATGATGCCCTGGAGTTTAACGCCGTTCACGAGGAATACGGTCACGGGCATTTTGGTTTTACGGAGATTATTCAGGAATACATCCTGCACGTTTTCTTTTTTGTCCGACACGGGGGCTCTCCTTTTTATTATTTTACCCGGCTATGGTTTTAGTGGATTAAGTGCGCGGCGCAAAGCGGCATTTCTGTGACATCAGCCGATGCCCTTTAAATATGCCAATAATGCCAAGCAGTTATCAAATTGCGGCGCTGCAAATTTTTGTTGGTCATTGACCATGATAGGCTGACACCCGCACGCTTGGGCAAATTCCAGGTCGCTGGCCATATCGCCGATGTACCATACGCTTGCATCGACGTTGATCCCCGCTTGTCTGCGCGTCAAGGCCATAGGGTCCGGCGCCGGTTTATCGCGCGGGGCATCCCCCGCCCCGACGACAGAGCGGAAATACTTATTCCAACCCAATATCTCAACTTCACGCCGCAAATACTTGTTTGTTTTATTACTTATTATTGCTGCCGGTTGGGATTTTATCAGCAGGTAATCAAGAAGATCGGCGGCGCTTGGCATAATTTTCAGGGTTTGCTCATGCACGGCGGCGAATCCGGCATAGAAAATCTCGCGCGCCGCTTGCCAATCTGCGCCGAACCATTCGGGAAAGCTGTCGCGCAGCGAACGGTAGGCGGATGCCTTGGCTTGCTCAAGCGACCATTGCGGCTTGTTATAGGCCTTGAAGGCTTCGTTCAGCCCATGCGTAATTGCCGCCCAGTTATCAACGAGCGTATTATCCCAATCGAAGGCGATTAGGGCGGGCAGTTTTTCGGGAAGAAGCACCGGCTCAATTGACCTGTTCAGTCCCTTGATGGGTGGGGACCATCTTTACATGGTCTGCGCCATGGACGCCGAGCAGCTTCAGTTTGCGATGCAGTGCCGAGCGTTCCATGCCGATAAAGGTGGCGGTGCGGGAAATATTGCCGCCAAAGCGCGTGACCTGAGCCAGTAAATATTCGCGTTCGAACATTTCACGCGCATCCCGCAATGGCAGCGCCATGATCTCCCCGCCCTTTTCCCAGCGCAGCACGTTGGGGGTCGTAGCGGTGATGTCTGGCGGCAGCATATCCGCCCTGATTTGCTCAGCCGTATCGCCGTTGGCCATGATAAGCAGCCATTCCATGGCGTTGCGCAACTGGCGCACGTTGCCGGGCCATGCATAGGCCTGTAGGGCGGCAAGCGCATCTTCGCCAAGCTCGCGTTGCGATAACCCGGAAACTTCTGCCGCGCGGGTCAGGAAATGTCGTGAAAGCATGGGGATATCGTCCCTGCGCTCGGTCAGGGGTGGGATTTTGAGCGGTACGACGCTTAGACGGTAATAAAGATCCTGCCGCAAGCGGCCCGCTTCCATTTCGGTTTGCAGATCGCGGTTGCTGGCCGTGATGACGCGGACGTCAACTTCAACCTTGCTGTTGCCGCCGACGCGGGTGAAAACCTGTTCATGCAGGACGCGGACAATCTTGCCTTGCGTTTCCGCCGGCATGTCCGCCACTTCGTCCAGGAAAAGCGTGCCGCCATGCGCTTGCTCGAACATGCCGGTCTTGCGCGGGGTCTGGCTGTTGCCTTCACAGCCAAAAAGTTCGTCTTCAAACTGTTCCGGGCGCAGTGTTGCGCAGTTCACGACCACAAACGGGCCTTCGGCGCGCTTTGATTTTTCGTGGATTAAGCGCGCGACAACTTCCTTGCCCGAGCCGGCGGGGCCGGTGATCAGAACGCGGCTGCTGGTGGGCGCGACGCGGTCGATCATTTGCCTGATCTGGCTGATGGGCAGGGATTTACCGATAAGCTGCTGATCGCCGCCTGCCTTAATGCGCAGTTCCTGGTTTTCGCGGCGCAGTCTGGCGGCTTCGAGCGCACGCTTAACGAGCAAAATGAGCCTATCGGCCTTGAACGGCTTTTCGATGAAATCGTAGGCGCCCTTTTTAATGGCGGCGACGGCGGTTTCAATATTGCCATGGCCGCTGATCATGATGATCGGAATATCATCGTAGTCGCGGCGCAGCGTATCAAGGATCTGCATGCCGTCCATGCGGCTGCCCTGCAGCCAGATATCGAGCACGATAAGGTTCGGGCGGCGCGCGGCTATGGCGGCCAGCGCATCGTCCGCATTTGCGGCTTCGCGGGTCTTGAGGCCTTCATCGTTCAGGATGCCGGCGATCAGCAGGCGGATATCCACTTCGTCGTCAACGATCAGGATATCCTGCGAAAGACTTTTTTCTTTCATATATGCTACCCACCTGTTGCTTGTTTGGATGCCGGCGGCGTGTCATGGAGAATCAACTGGTCTTCATCAGTATGACCAATTTCCTCCATTCTTGCCAGCAGGTTTTTCTTCGTGTCCGTTTCGACGCGCGCAAAGGACAATGTCACGACCGCGCCGCCAGCTTCGCTATCGCTCAAGGTCAGTGTGCCGCGATGGTCTTCCATGATCTTTTTCACGATCGCGAGGCCAAGGCCGGTGCCTTTGCTGCGGGTTGTCACATAGGGTTCCGTCAAACGGTTACGCTCTTCGACCGGCAGGCCCTTACCGTTATCGGCGACTGTAACGGTTGCGAACGTTTCGTCGGCTTCAAGCCGTACCGTAACGCGCCCCATGGGTAATGGCTGTCCTTCTTCTGCTTTACGGCCTTCGATCGCTTCCATCGCGTTCTTGATGATATTGGTCAGCGCCTGTGAAACCTGCCTGCCGTCGATATCGAGCCTGACGGGCCGCGCAGGCATTTCCTGAACGAATTCGATATCCGTTCTTCCGGTGCTTTGCATGAAGACGGCGTCGCGGCACAGATCGCGCAAATCCTGGCTTTTCATGATGGGCGAAGGCATGCGCGCGAAAGCCGAGAATTCATCGACCATGTTGCCGATATCGTCCACCTGCCGGATGATCGTGTCCGTGCAGGAAACAAAAGTTTCGGGGTCGCTGGTGACCTCGGCGGCATATTTACGGCGCAAGCGTTCGGCCGAAAGGCGAATGGGCGTAAGCGGGTTTTTGATCTCATGTGCGATACGGCGCGCCACATCGGCCCATGCCGCTTTGCGCTGCGCGCTTACAAGATCGGAAACGTCATCGAAGGTCACGACATAGCCGCGCGTTTCGTTATCCTGGATATCGGCCGCAATGCGCACCAGCATGGTGCGGGCTGGCTGGCCGGGGCGACGCAATTCGATTTGCCCATCCGTTATGCGTGCGGTCGGCGAAAGGTTGTCCATCAGCTCTTCCATTTCGGGAATGATGGCGCTGATATGCTTGCCTTCATTTTCCTTTGGCGCATCGATCTTGAAGAATTCTGCGGCCGAAATATTGGTCAGGGTGATGTTGCCTTGTTGATCGAGGCCGATAACGCCTGCCGGCACCGTGGCCAACACGGCTTCGGTGAAACGCCGGCGGCTATCGATCAGGCGGTTGGCCTGAATAAGTTCCTTGCGTTGGGTATCAAGCTGGCCGGTCATGCGGTTGAACGAGCGGCTCAGGATGCTGATTTCGTCATCGGATTCGTCGTCATCGCTTTCGGAAACGCGGGTTGTGAGGTCCCCTGCCCTGACCCGCTCGGAAGCGCCGATAAGTTCACTGATCGGTTTCACCAGTCTTGTCGCGAAATTGAGGCCGAACCACACCGCAGCCATGAGCAATAACAACGCGACGACAATAAAGATCATGGTGATCGTGATTTGCAGCCCCGAACGCTTGCCTTCAAGCTGAGCGTATTCCCGCACGGCATCCTGCGTCGTGGCCATGTGTGCCAGCACATCCGGGTCAACCAGCCTGCCGACAAACAGATAGGCATCGACAAAATTTTCAAGCCGCACCAGCGCGCGAATGCGGTCATCATTATCGCTGACGACAAGCACGACATCGCCCTTGCGGGCGCGCTGCATCATGTCTTCGGTAATCGGCTCGAAGCTGAGCGAGAATGTCAGGCCCGAGCGCGCAAGGATACGGCCTGTGCCATCAAAAACCACGGCTTCCGTCAGCGAGCGAATAGCGGCCTGCGCCGTGACCAATTGGGAAAAGCGGCTGGGGGTATCGCCGATACGGAGCGCTTCGCGGTTCAGATCGTTCGCCATCGCAAGCACATCGGCCCGGATCACCTGTTGATGTTCCTTGAGGTACGATTGCGCCACGACCAGCGATTCATTGATCGCGGTACGGACCCGGTCCGAAAACCATGCCTGAACGCCAAAATAGAAAAATACGGCAGCAAAGCTGGCGACGATAAGCGAGGGCAAAACTGCGAGCAGTGTAAAGACCGTGACCATGCGCACATGCAGCCGCGAACCGGCCTGGTTGCGCCTGCGCGTCGCGAATATGCCGAGGATACGATGGAATACGAGCGCGCTGAGCAGAAGCAGCAGAACGAGATCAAGTGTGAGTAAAAGCGTGATGGTGGTCGGGTCCGTTCCGAAGGGTGTCGTTTCCGTCATCGCTGCATAGGTGGCGATCCCGGCCGCCAGCGATGCAAGCGTGAGCCCGATGGCCATGCGGCTGCGCAGATGGACCTTGCGCGCCCATGCGGCCATACGCGTTTGCCATGTGGATGCGGCGGCCATCAGCTTTTCCCCTTCTTGACGGGGGTGATGCCAAGCATCTTCAGCTTTTTGCGAAGCGTATTGCGGTTGAGACCAAGCAAGGCTGCCGCCTTGATCTGGTTGCCCTTACAGCGCTCGAGCGTCAGGATAAGCAACGGGCGTTCGATCTGGTGCAAAACCCTGTCATACAAATCCGATCCGGCGGCTTGCCCGGCCTGCATGGCGAAATAATGCCGCAGGTGGCGCTCGACGCTCATGGAAAGGTTGTGCTGGGTTTGCTCGTTCATGCCGCCATCGCTTCGCGCTCAAGCTGCGGCGCATAGAATTCTTCGATAAAGCTGCGGACGACGCCCGGGTCGTCCATGCTGTTGACGGCGGCCCGGAACTCGGCCGAGCGCGGCAAGCCCTTGCTGTACCAGCTGATATGTTTGCGCGCGATGCGTATCCCGGTCGTTACGCCGTAATGCGAAAGCATGTCTTCAAGGTGGCGCAACATAAGCCCGAGCTGCTGCGTCAGCGTGGGCGGTGCGGGTATGCTGCCGGTGCGGAGGTATTCGATCGCCTGCCGGATAAACCATGGGCGGCCATAGCAGCCGCGGCCGATCATAACGCCATCGGCGCCCGAAGCATCAATGGCGTTATCTATATCAGAAAAATCGTTGATGTCGCCGTTGGCAATCACGGGGATGCTCACGGCTTCCTTGACGCTGCGGATGAAGTTCCAATCCGCCGCACCTTCGTAGAACTGGCAGCGGGTGCGGCCATGTATGGTAACCATCTTGATCCCGCATTCTTCGGCGACGCGCGCAAGCTTGGGGGCGTTCAAACAGTTATGGTCCCATCCCATGCGCATCTTCAACGTAACGGGGATCTTGACCGCCTTGACGACCGCTTCAAGAATTTGCGCAGCCTTA
This sequence comes from Alphaproteobacteria bacterium, assembly GCA_016124955.1. Taxonomy (NCBI): domain Bacteria; kingdom Pseudomonadati; phylum Pseudomonadota; class Alphaproteobacteria; species Alphaproteobacteria bacterium. The sequence goes on from WGMR01000003.1 coordinate 77,675, forward strand.
GCCTCTTCACGCATCAGCGCGGAACCGGCATAGCCGTTCACGACCTTCTTGGCAGGGCAGCCGAAGTTGATGTCGATGATTTGTACGCCGCGGTCTTCGTTCAGCTTCGCGGCTTCGGCCATCACCGCAGGTTCGCACCCGGCGAGCTGTACGGCCATCGGAAATTCTTCGGGCGTGTACTGGGCCATTTGCAGGGTTTTCACATTTTCCCTGATCATTGCCTGGCTGGCGATCATTTCAGACACCACAAGCCCTGCCCCGTAGCTTTTCACGAGCCTTCGGAACGGCATATCGCTTACCCCCGACATGGGTGCCAGAAAGACCGGTTCGTCGATCCGGATGGGCCCGATGTGGATAGGTTTAAGACGCGATGCGGTATGTGCTGTATCTTCTTGCATCAATGGCTTGCGATCTTACAATTGCACAAAATTTGTGCAAATCTAGGCATGATCTGCCGGAAATGCAAGCAAAGTCCTTGCTTTAGTTTATCAGAACGCTACTTTCCCGCGTTCGCATCTGGATGGGTTTAATGGGCGGTACGACAGCAATAATCGTTGCAGGAGGCGCGGGAGAGCGTTTTGGCGGCGCTTTACCGAAGCAGTATCAGGATCTTGGCGGGATGCCGATCCTGCGCCGCAGTATCCTTGCCTTCATTAACCACCCGCTTATCGATGACGTGCAGGTCGTTATTAACCAAGCGCATCGCGCGCTGTACGATAAGGCCGTAGAAGGCATTCCACTGCTGGAACCCGTTAAGGGCGGTGCAACGCGGCAGGAATCTGTTCGGCGCGGTCTGGAAGCGCTGGAGGCTAAAGCGCCAAAACATGTGCTTATCCACGATGCTGCGCGCCCGCTGATCGATGCCGCGACCATCACATCCGTTTGCAAGGTGCTTGAAAACGCCAAGGGCGCGATCGCGGCCAAGCCGCTGGTTGATACGTTGAAGCGCGGTACCAACGATATTATTGATACCACTATCGACCGCAGCAATCTATGGCAGGCGCATACCCCGCAAGGTTTTCATTTTAGTGCTATACTCGCAGCCCATCGCTCGGCCGTCGCGCACGAATTGACGGACGATGCGGCGGTAGCAGAGAAAGCCGGTATTCCCGTAACCCTCGTTCCTTCAAACCCGGATAACATGAAAATCACGAACCCTGATGATCTTGGCCGCGCCGCCCGCCTGCTTGGCACCCCGATTGACGATGTGCGCACCGGCTTCGGTTTTGATGTGCATCGGCTTATCCCGGGTGATGGCGTTATTCTGTGCGGTATCAAGATCGCGCACGATAAAAAGCTTGAAGGTCATTCCGACGCCGATGTCGCGCTTCATGCGATCACGGATGCAATTCTGGGCGCACTCGGTGCCGGGGATATCGGCTACCACTTCCCCAACACTGATCCGCAATGGAAGGGCAAGGAAAGCGGCCACTTCCTGCGTCACGCCGTGAATATGGTGCGGCAGCGCGGCGGCATCATCGGCCATATCGACGCGACAATCCTGTGTGAGGAGCCAAAAATTAATCCGCACCGGGATGCGATGGTTGCAAGGCTGGCCGATTTGATGGAAATCACGCCCGACCGCATTGGCCTTAAGGCCACGACCACGGAAAAGCTTGGCTTTACCGGGCGCGGCGAAGGCATTGCTGCGCAAGCTGTCGCCACCATCCGCCTGCCGCCGAACTAGCCCATGTTTGCACCCGATCTCATCAAGCTCGCAACCGATCTGCTGGATAAATGCCAGCAGCGCGGCGCCAGGCTTGCCGTCGCCGAATCCTGCACCGGCGGTCTGATCAGCGGTTTGCTGACCGAAGTACCTGGCTCGTCGAAGGTTCTGGATCGCGGTTTCGTGACCTATGCCAACGATGCCAAGATCGCGATGCTGGGCATCCCCGGCCTTTTGATCGAAAACCACGGGGCTGTGAGCAGCGAAGTGGCCGGCGCCATGGCCAAGGGCGCGCTGGAGCGTTCCAAAGCGAATTACAGCGTGGCTGTAACCGGCATTGCGGGGCCCGATGGAGCTACGCAGGGCAAGCAGGTCGGGCTGGTATATGTGGCTGCCGCGCAGCAGCAAGGCCCGATCAAGATCGAAAAATACCAGTTCAAAGGCAACCGCGATGCCGTGCGGCTCGCGAGTGTCGAGGCCGCGCTCAGGCTGCTTCAGCAGGTGCTTTGATTTACCCTAGATTGGTATGGTCTTCGGCTTCGTCCCGCGCAGCCATTTGATCACCATCAGCCGCGTCATCATGATCGCCGAGAACATAGAGGTTACGATGCCGATCGATAGCGTAACGGCGAAGCCCTTGATCGTACCCGAACCGAACGTGTAAAGCAGGACCGATGCGATCAACGTCGTCAGGTTGGCATCGATAATCGCGGACATCGCGCGGCTGTACCCGGCATCAACCGCCGCTATAGGGGTGCGGCCCAAACGCACCTCTTCCCTTATGCGCTCGAAGATCAAGACGTTGGCATCAACCGCCGTGCCGACCGTAAGCACGATCCCGGCGATACCCGGTAGCGTCAGCGTGGCTTGCAGGGCCGAAAGAACCGCAAAGATCATCGCGACGTTGAATATAAGCGCGACATTCGCGAATACGCCAAACAGGCCATAGCTGAGCAGCATGAATATAACGACAAGCAAGGTGCCGATAACGGTCGCGAGCGTGCCCGCTCTGATTGAATCCGCGCCAAGACCGGGGCCGACCGTGCGTTCTTCCAGAATATGTATGGGCGCGGGCAATGCGCCCGCACGCAACAAGATCGCCAGCTCGTTAGCGGTTGCGGTTGTAAAGCTGCCGGAAATCACGCCGCTGCCGCCCAAAATGGGTTCGCGGATCACGGGCGCGCTGATGACCTTGTTATCGAGCACAATCGCGAACAGGCGGCCGACATTCTCCCGCGTCGCGTCACCGAATTTTTTGGCGCCGACACTGTCGAAGCGGAAAGAAACCACGGGTTCGCCGCCCTGTTGGAAGGTCGCTTGCGCATCCACAAGCGTATCGCCGGACAAAATCACGCGCTTTTGCACCACAACCATCTCGCCAGGCCGGTCGGCCGACGGCATGGCTTCGGTTCCCGGCGGGATACGGCCGGCAACGATATCTGCCGGCTGTACGTCGGCATCGACGAAGCGGAAGCTTAATTTCGCCGTCTGGCCTAAAAGACTTTTGATCTGTTCAGGGTTATCGACGCCGGGAAGTTGCACGAGGATGCGGTTATCGCCCTGCCGCTGGATCGAAGGTTCGCGCGTTCCGGTCTGGTCTATGCGGCGGCGGACGATTTCGATGGATTGTTCAAGTGCCTTGAGCTTGCGATCGCGCACATAATCTTCGCCCATGCCAACAAACACGTAACCTTCGCCGTTCGCGGTTACCGCAAGATCGCGGTTGTTTTCATGCAAAAGGGTGCGCGCCTGGTCTAGCTGGCTGCGGTCAATGACGCGCAGCGAAACCTTGCCATCCGTGACGCCGAGTTCGGTGTATCCGATTTTTTCCTTGCGCAGGTCACCGCGCACCTGATCCACCAGCCCGTTCAGCGTTTCCTGGATGACGACATCGGTTTCTACTTCGAGCAGCAAGTGGGATCCGCCGCGCAGATCGAGCCCGAGATTAACGGTCTGGCTTGGCAGCCAGCGCGGCAGATGTGCCTGTGCCCAGTTGACCGCCGCGGGCGGCAGCGTGTTCGGCAACGCGTACACGATCGCCAGAAAGGCGACGATCAGGATAAGGATAACTTTCCAGCGTTCGATATAAACCATAGCGGTCAGGAGGCCTTGCCGGCTTCGCCCTTTTCGCTGCTGTTGGCGTTGGCCGGTTCCGGCTTGGCCACGAGACTTTGCACGGTATTGCGCAAAACCTTGACCTTCACACCCTCGGCGATTTCGATAACAAGGTGATCGTCGCCTTCAAGCTTTGCGATGCTGCCGATGATGCCGCCGCCGGTCACGACCTTGTCGCCGCGGCGCAACGCATTGAGCATGGTTTTATGCTCGTTAAACTTCTTTTGCTGTGGCCGGATCAGGATAAAATAGAAAACTACAAAAATAAGCAGCAGCGGCAGAAATTGCATGAAGGCGCCGCCGGCGCTGGTTGGCGCTACGCCTGCAGCCGGAGCGACGTCTTGTGCGAATGCGGTGCCGATAAGGCTAAGATGGTCAAGAATCATGGGTGTATATCCTCAGATGTGTTTCCGGGCGGACTATAACGGCTTTGAGCCCCGTGGCAACCGCGCTAGGGTGTTTTGGCGGTGCCGAGCGGGGCTTTTTGAACCGGCGTAGCCGGGTGGGGCTTCATCATGGCATCGTATTGTTCCGGCGTCAGCGGGCGCTGGGATACGGGGTCAACGTTGATCAGGCGATCTTTCGGCACATCTTGCGGGCCCGTATAGCAATCGGGCTCGCCGATGGTTTCATAGCACCAGCTTTGATGCGGCTGTTCGCCTTCAATGGGCTTGATATTCTGGCCCGGATAGAAAAATTCGGTTATCCGGTCATACTCTTCGTTCAGCCTTTCAATACAACCTGTAAGGCTTAGCAGGACAAGAATTGTCAGGAGTTTACGCATGATTTCTCATCTATGTTGGCAATTAAACAGGCCGCAGTGTATGACAGAGCCGATGCCGCGTCCAGCCTGCCCAGAGCGAACCTGACCATTATGAAAGCCGTTTATTTAGCCCACCGCAGCGTTGCCGGACTGGCCGGGCCGGATGCCTGCGGGTTCCTGCAAGGGTTGGTCAGCAACGATGTGACGCTGGCCATGCCAGGCAAGGCCGTATATGCCGCGCTGCTCACGCCGCAGGGCAAGTTTTTGTACGATATGTTCATCACCGGCACGGGCGAACGCTACTTGCTGGATATAGAAGCCGGACGCGCACATGAACTGATCGCGCTTTTGTCGCGTTACAAACTGCGCAGCAAAATCCAGATCAATAGCCTAGAAGCGACGCATAAAGTGTTTGCCTATCCTTTAGGCGGCGCAAAGAGTATTCCCGATCCGCGCCATCCGGATTTGTGGGCGCGCGCGATCGTGGAAAACGATACACAGAATAACGATGCAGGGAACTTGATTGAATATGACCGCGCCCGCCTTCAGCTCGGAGTCGGTGATGGGGCCCGCGACATCGATGCCGGTAGCGATGTTTTGCTTGAAGCGAACTTCGATCTTCTAAACGGCATAAGCTTTGAAAAGGGTTGCTATATGGGTCAAGAGCTGACCGCACGCACACATTATCGCGGGCTTGTTAAAAAGCGCCTGTTCCCCGTGCAAATGGAAGGCAACGCCCCTCCCCGCGGCGCACCTATAACGCTTGATGGCAAGGATATCGGCGATATGCGCAGCAGCGTTCCGGGCATCGGGCTTGCGATGCTGCGCATCAGGGAAACGCTTGAAATGATCGAAAGCAACGGCGCGTTTATATGCGATGGCGTGCCGCTCAAGCCATTCAAGCCTGCATGGATGCAGTTGCCGGGCTAGGCAGCCTGCTTGGTCTTTGCCTGTTTGCTGGCCTCGATAGCTGCCTGCGCCGCTGCAAGGCGTGCGATAGGAACCCGGTAGGGGGAACAGGAAACGTAATCCAGCCCCGTGCGGTCGCAGAATTTCACTGAAGCCGGGTCCCCGCCATGCTCGCCGCATATGCCGAGCTTGATATCCTTGCGGGTTGCGCGGCCGCGCTCGGCTGCGATTTTAATCAATTCGCCCACACCTTGCTGATCGATGGTGACAAACGGGTCGTGCTCGAAAATTCCGGCCCTCTGGTAATCGGGCAGGAAAGTCGCCGCGTCGTCGCGGCTGATGCCGAAGGTTGTCTGTGTCAGATCGTTGGTGCCGAAGCTGAAGAATTCTGCGGTTTCGGCAATAATACCGGCGCGGAGCGCCGCGCGCGGCAGCTCAATCATCGTGCCGGTAAGATAGGTGAATTCGATGTCGAATTTTTTACGCACATCCATTGCCACCTGATCGACCATTGCCTTCAGGATATCCAGTTCCTTTTTCGTGGCGATCAGCGGGATCATGATTTCCGGTACAACCGGCTTGCCGTTCTTTTTCATGACCTCGATCACGGCCGTGAAAACAGCCCGCACCTGCATTTCATATATTTCCGGATAAGAAATACCGAGGCGGCAGCCGCGATGTCCAAGCATGGGGTTCGCTTCATGCAGTTCATGCGCCCGCTGACGGATTTTGTCGGCGCTGACGCCGGATGCTTTCGCAACCTCGTCGATTTCCTTATCGGTTTTGGGTAAAAATTCGTGCAAGGGCGGATCGAGCAGCCGGATCGTAACAGGCAGGCCGCCCATAATCTCGAACAGCTCCACGAAATCCTGGCGTTGCATCGGCTCAAGCTTCGCAAGTGCGGCGCGCCTGCCCGCCTCATCCTCGGCGACGATCATTTCGCGCACCGCGATAATACGTTCTGCGTCGAAGAACATATGCTCGGTGCGGCAAAGGCCGATACCCTCTGCCCCGAATTTACGCGCCGTGCGGGCATCGAGCGGGGTTTCGGCGTTGGCACGCACGCGCAGGCGGCGCGTTTGGTCGGCCCAATCCATCACCGTGCCGAAATCGCCGGAAAGTTCCGGCTGGATGGTCGGCACCTCGCCCAGCATCACTTCGCCGGTCGAACCATTGATGGTAATCATCTCGCCATGCTTTACGGTGATGTTTCTGGTCGTAATTGTTTTTGCCTTGCTGTCGATGCGCAGATCGCCCGCGCCCGCGACGCAAGGCCGGCCCATGCCGCGCGCAACCACGGCCGCGTGGCTGGTCATGCCGCCGCGGCTGGTTAGAATGCCTTTTGCGGCATGCATGCCATGGATGTCTTCGGGGCTGGTCTCGACGCGGCACAGAATAACCTTTTCGCCTTTTGCGGCCCTGTCTTCGGCTTCGTCGGCCGTAAACACGGCGGCGCCCGATGCCGCGCCCGGTGATGCGGGCAAACCCTTGCCGATGACATCGCATGTCGCCTTGGGGTCGAGCGAAGGGTGCAAAAGCTGATCAAGCGCGCGCGCTTCAAGACGCATCAACGCTTCTTCGCGGGTAATAAACCCTTCGCCGACCATATCGACAGCAATCTTGAGCGCGGCGGCGGCGGTGCGCTTGCCGTTGCGGGTTTGCAGCATGTAAAGCTTGCCCTGCTGCACCGTGAATTCGATATCCTGCATATCGCGGTAATGCTTTTCGAGCTTGAGGCGCACATCCGCGAGCTGGCCGAACACTTCGGGCATGACTTCTTCCATCGCCGGCAGGTCGGAATTGTTGGCTTGCTTTCCCTTAATGGTAATCTGCTGTGGCGTGCGAATGCCGGCGACCACATCTTCGCCTTGCGCGTTCACAAGATATTCGCCGTAAAACAAATTCTCGCCGGTCGAAGGGTTGCGGGTAAAGGCCACGCCGGTGCAACAATCGTTGCCCATATTGCCGAACACCATGGCTTGCACATTGACGGCGGTGCCCCAATCGCTCGGAATTTCGTTCAAGCGACGATAGGTGATTGCACGCTGGTTCATCCATGAACCGAAAACGGCGCCGACAGCGCCCCAAAGCTGCTCCTGCGGGTCTTGCGGGAACGGGCGCTTGATGCGCCGTTCGACCACCTTCAGATATTCGCCGATCGCCTCTTTCCAATCCTCGGCCTTCAGATCGGTGTCGTTTCTATAATCCTTGGTGCGCTTGATATCATCGAGCACCTCTTCAAAATTGTGGTGATCGATCCCGAGCACGACATTGCTGTACATCTGGATAAAGCGTCGATAGCTGTCATAGGCAAAACGCGCATCGCCGCTACGCCTGGCAAGCCCTTCCACGGTCGTGCTGTTGAGGCCGAGGTTTAAAACCGTGTCCATCATCCCGGGCATGGAAGCGCGCGCGCCTGAACGCACCGAAACCAGCAGCGGGTTTGCCGCGTCACCGAATTTGGCGCCGACAATTTTTTCCACCTGCGCCAGCGCCTTTTCGACCTGCGCCGCCAATTCTGGCGGGTAGCTTTTGCCGTTGGCATAGTAATAGGTGCAAACCTCGGTCGTAACCGTGAAGCCGGGCGGCACAGGAAGGCCAAGGTTGGACATTTCGGCCAGCCCTGCGCCCTTGCCGCCCAGAAGCTCCTTCATGCCACCTTTGCCGTCGGCCTTGCCATCGCCAAAGCTGTAAACCCATGCCGTCGTCGTCATTGCAATCCTCAGCTGATTTTCTGTTGGATGTATGTTTTGACCTTATCAATCTGGACCTTTTCCTGCTGCGCCGTATCGCGGATGCGGATGGTTACATTCTGGTCCTTCAACGTATCGCCATCGACGGTGATGCAGAAAGGCGTTCCGGCCTCGTCCATACGGGCATAGCGCTTGCCGATCGATTGCTTGGCGTCATACTGGCACGGGAAAGCCTTGCGGAGATCGAGGTAAAGTTTTTCCGCCACTTCCGGCATGCCATCTTTGTTCACGAGCGGAAAGATGCCTGCCTTTACGGGCGCAAGCGCGGGCTTCAGCTTCAGCCATTCGGGCGAAGCGCGGCTTTCGTCATACTGATAGGCTTCGCACAAAAGCGCGAGCACGCCGCGCGTCAGCCCGCTTGCGGGCTCGATCACATGCGGCAGGTATGATTTACTGTTTTCCTGATCGAAATATTCCAGCTTGGTTTTGCTGTGGGCTTGATGCTGGGTCAGGTCGAAATCGCCGCGATGGGCAATGCCTTCAAGCTCGCCGAAATCGGGGGCCGTGAAGGGATATAGGTATTCGACGTCTGCGGTCGCGGTGGAATAGTGTGAAAGCTCGTCTTTTTCGTGGTCGCGGCGCAGCAGGTTGCCGGGCGAAAGCCCCTGCTCTTTCCACCAACCGAGCCGCGTGCAGACCCAGAATTCGAACCATGTGGCGGACTCTTCGGGCGGGCAGAAAAATTCCATTTCCATCTGCTCGAACTCGCGCGTGCGGAAAATGAAGTTGCGCGGCGTAACTTCGTTGCGGAACGCCTTGCCGACCTGCGCGATGCCGAAGGGCGGGCGCACGCGCGTGCTGTCGAGCACGCTTTTGTAATTCAGGAATATGCCCTGCGCCGTTTCGGGGCGCAGATAGACCTTGCTGTCTTCGTTCTGGAAAACGCCGACATAGCTTTCGAACATCAGGTTGAACGGGCGCGGCTCGGTCAGTGTGCCGGGTTCGGAAGCGTCTGGGCCATAGACGCTTTTTTGGTCTTCATCAGATAGAGAGCTAAATGGACGAACGTTAAATGCCTTGTAATATATTTCCGCTACGTCATTTTCGTTGTCGGTACAGATCGTGCCGCCACCATTTTTCTGAAGAACCTTCTTTGCCTTTTTAAGCACGCCATGCAGTACATCATCTCCATCAATACTACCGATCAGTAAAGTTTCTATTGTCCCCTTCTTGTCCTCATATAGGACGTTAAAAACCATCACATGGTCCGCGCGGTAACGTAGCTTGGTTTCCCTGCAATCGGTCATCAGATCGTTGAAGCCGCCGACATGGCCCGAAGAAACCCATGTTTGCGGATGCTGGATGATCGAGCTGTCGAGCCCGACGATGGAAAGCGGTTTGCCGTCCGGCCCTATGGGCGGGCACAGCACCATATCGCGCCACCATGCGTCACGCAGGTTGTTTTTCAGCTGCACGCCGAGCGGGCCGAAATCCCAGAAGCCGTTAAGGCCGCCATAGATTTCCGATGCGGGAAAAATAAAGCCGCGGCGCTTGCACAGCGCCACGATGCGGCTCATGACGGATGTTTCGGGCTGGTTGCTCATATATATAAGGTGCCGTTATTGCCTGTTTCCGGGCCGAACAGTAACGGCATCAGGCGGCTTTGGCGAGGGCATTTTTGCGGGCTTTTGTTTCCTTGGCCCACCATACGGCCTTGCTGACAACGCCATGCAACGCGGTGTGTGGCTTAAGCCCGCATGCCTTGAAAAGCATGGCTACCACGCGATCGACATGGTGCGGGTGGTAGAATTTATAGGCGCGCCCCAGATATTCGATATTGTACTTCTTGCGCGCATAGGTTTCGTCCAAAGGGGCGTTGGCGGCATAGAAAGCGTAAGCGAGTTCATCGTCTTCCGATTCCCACATGCGGCCGACCGCGATCCTCAACCGTTCTATCCGGTTGAGGCTTTCTTGTTGCAGATACCGCTTCAGAAAATCGTAAAACAATTTGTAGTGACGCAGTTCGTCGGCCGCGATGCGGCGGCATATGGCCTTCAGAACCGGTTCATCCACCGCATCGCCGATCGCCGTGTAATAGGAGCTCGTGCCGGTCTCCACGATGCAGCGTGCGATCAGCTCCCCCGATTGCGAGCCGCGCACGGATTCATTGGCGGCGAAGTGGCTGACCTTATAGCCTGTGGTGAAACGCCTGAAAGCGGCTTCAAAATCGAAATCCGGGTCGGCCATGCAAGCCCATCGGGCAAGCGCCGCGCCATGCTGGACTTCTTCGTCCGCCCAGCTTTCAGCCGAGCTTTGGAACGCCGGGTCGTTTGCGAATATGCCGCGCATGTAGCGGGCATAGTCGTGGGCGTTGTATTCGACCAGCGCTGCGGCCTTGATCAGCTTGAGCAGATCAGGGTTTACCTTGCTCCGGTCGAACTGCCCCCACGGCAGATCATCGATTTTCCAGTGTGTATAGCGCGTGTTTGTCATGGCTTCATGAATTGGGCGTGAAATATGGCCTTAGCATGGTAGCTATTTAACAATATAATTCAAAAAGATCACGCACTTTCTTGAAGTTGTATAGCCGCTTATTGGCTGCTTTTGCGCGCCCTTAACGCCCTAGCAGCCCGCTTCCCGTAAGCCAGCCCCATCTTGGCGATAAAACGGCCAACCAACGCGATATCAAGCAGCCACAGGAACAGAATGTGGTGCGTATCACCGAAATGCTTGTGGAAGTACTGAACGAAGCTTTTGGTTTTATGCCATTCCACGAAACTGCCGGGAACATCGCTCGTTTGCCCTTCGTGATAGACTACAATATCCGGCACGAACCATATATGCCCGCCCTGCCGGTTGAAGCGGTAGCAAAGGTCCATATCCTCGACATGCAAGAAATAATCTTCGTCAAAACCATCGACGCGCCAGAAATCCTCACGGGGCATAAACATGCATGCGCCGCTTATGGCAGGGATGCGGGTCATATGTCCGGGGAGCGGTTCATTCATAAGATTGACCTTGTCGGTGCCGACGCCGAAAGCTTCGTTGAAAGCGGTTGTAGGCGTCAGCAACGCACGGCGACAGCCGCGCTGTTCGGTGCCGTCGCGGTGCGTGATGCGCGGCCCAAGCATATAGGGACGTTGCAGGCCATTTGTGTGATTGATGAATTGTTCGATGACATTTACGCCAAGCACGCTATCCGGGTTGAGAAACAGTAAAAATTCCCCCTTGGCTTTTTTGGCGCCAAGATTACAGGCGCGGCCGAAGCCAATATTGCCGTGGCCGGAGATCAGGCAAAAATTTTCATGCTGCCCCGTCATGCCTTCCAGCGCTTGCAGAACATTCGGCGGGTTGCCGTTGTTTACGACAATAAGTTCGACCGGCGCGCTCTGCTTCAGGATCGATTCAAGCGCCTGCATCAGGATCGGGCCCGTCCGGTAGCTGACGATGATCACGCTAGTCAACGTTAACATACTGATATCACTTATATTCTGGTTTGGGCTGGCTTGGTTTTGTGTGGTCTGATAGTAAGTTCAGAACATTCTGCCTGTTTCGTTCGCATAAGTTTAGGCAAAACCGGTGCGTTACGAAAGGAAGGATTTGTTTGACCTTTGTGCCCGAAACTATAGCAATATGACAACCATGCTTATTGAAAAACCCGATACAGGAACGGCAGCGAATTCCATGCCAATTAACCTGACCATTGAATCGCTCGCTATCCCCGAGATCAAACTCATCAAGCCGAAAATCCATCGCGATCATCGCGGCTTCGTGTGCGAAACCATGAACAACGCGCATTTGCAGGAAATGGGCATCAACCCCGCTTTCGTTCAGGAAAATCTTTCTGTGAACGCCAAGGCGGGCACGGTGCGCGGCCTGCATTTCCAGACCCCGCCGCACGCGCAGGCGAAGTTTATCCGCGTGACGCGCGGCAAGATCTATGATGTCGCGGTTGATATGCGCCACGGCTCCCCTACTTTCGGGCGCTTCATTGGCGTTACGCTTTCGTCAGACGAACCGGCGCAGCTCTATATCCCGGCGGGTTTCGCGCACGGTTTCTGTTCGCTCGTGGACGATACCGAGGTGCTGTATAAAATGTCGGTCAACTATGCCCCCGGCTATGAGGCTGGCATTATCTGGAACGATCCTGACCTTAACATTCCGTGGCCGGTCGATACGAGCCGGGCGATCTTGTCGTCCAAGGATCAGGATCTTCCCGCCTTCGGCTCGCTGCAGCCATACTTCAGATACTCCGACAGCTAGGCGGAGGTTGCGTGAAAAAAATACTGGTTACGGGCGCTGTAGGCTTTATCGGTTCCGCTTTTTGCCGCTACGTCTTGCAAAACAATCTGGCCGAGATTGTCGGCGTCGATAAAATGACCTATGCGGCAAGCCCGCGTACGCTGGAAGACCTGCAGAAATTTCCCGGCTTCCAGTTCTGCAAGCTCGATATTACGGATGCGGCCATCGTGAATGTCATGGAAACAACGGCGCCGGACGCTGTTATCCATTTTGCCGCAGAAACGCACGTCGATCGTTCCATCGATAGTTCAGGCGCTTTTATCCATACCAACCTGATCGGCACCTATGTGCTGCTTGAAGCCAGCCGCGTATATTTGGCCAGTCTGCCGCCAGAAAAGCAGGAAAGATTCCGCTTCCATAATGTTTCGACCGACGAAGTTTACGGTTCGCTCGGGAAGGATGGCGCTTTCAGCGAAACGACCCCCTATGCGCCGAATTCTCCTTATTCCGCCAGCAAAGCGGGCGCCGATCATCTCGTGCGCGCCTGGTACCAGACCTATGGCTTGCCGACCATAATCAGCAATTGTTCCAACAATTACGGGCCCTACCAGTTCCCGGAAAAGCTGATCCCCAACATGATCACCAAGGCGCTGCGGGGCGAAAAGCTTCCCGTGTACGGCAAGGGCGATAATGTGCGTGACTGGCTTTATGTCGATGACCATGCCGAAGCACTGTGGCTCGTGCTGACGCGCGGCAGACTTGGCGAGAAATATATGATCGGCGGCGACGGGGAAAAAACAAACCTCGATCTGGTGAAGCAGCTTTGCACGCTTTTGGATGAAAAGCTGCCGGACGCAGCGCATCGCCCGCACGAAGGATTGATCGAATTCGTGACCGACCGGCCGGGCCACGACAAGCGCTATGCGACCGATATCACCAAGATGAACAACGAACTGGGCTGGAAGCCCAAGATCATGCTGCCTGAAGGGCTTGCAAAAACGGTCGATTGGTATCTCGGTAACCGCATATGGTGGGAAGATATCCATGGCCGGCAGTATGCCGGCGAACGTTTGGGTCAGACCGCAGCAGCGACCTCGGCCAGCTAATGGCCGAGCTTCGTAAAAGCGTTTTGCTTCTGGGCGCCAATGGCCAGACCGGGCAAGCTGTACGCAACGCCCCGATACCCAAAGATTGGCAGCTGCATAGCTGGGGCCGTAGTGAACTTGATATCGCCAAGGAAAAAGATGTCTTTGCCCGTATTCCCGAACTTCGCCCGGATATCGTGATCAACTGTGCCGCCATGACGAATGTCGATGCCTGCGAACGGGACGAAGAAAGCGCGCGTGAAGTTAATTTTCTCGGGCCCGCAAATATCGCCGTGGCATGCGCCGCGAACGACATACCCGTCATCCATATTTCAACCGATTATGTTTTTGATGGCACAAAACAGACGCCTTATGTGGAAACCGATGAGCCGCATGCGATCAACACTTACGGCTTTAATAAAATGCTTGGCGAGGATGCCGTGCGCGGCGAGCTGGCGTGGCACGTGATTTTGCGCGTTTCATGGGTCATGAGCGCGTACGGCGAAAATGTGCTTACGAAGCTGTTTGGTATTTTGCAAAAGCAGCCGGAAGTGAAAATGGTGGCCGATCAATCCACCTGTCCTACCCCGGCTGATAGCCTGGCGCGGGCGATTATCCATATCGGGCAGCAAATATTTTCGGGCAAAAGTAATGGCTTCGGTACATTCCATTTCGCCGGAACGCCTGCGATTTCCCGCTTTGAGTTTGCCCGGTATGTTGCTGGGTTACTTGAAGCCACGCATGGCATCAAGATGCCGCCGATTCTGCCCTGCAAGAGCGATGAATTTCCATCCCCGGCCAAAAGACCGCCCATGACGGCGCTGGATTGCAGCAAGATTGAAAAAGTCTATGGCATTGCCGCTCCCGCATGGCAGAATGAAGTTGCCAGCGCGGTAGCATCGCTCGTTAAAAACCAACCGAAACAGGTGGCATGATATGAAGGGCATCATTCTTGCGGGCGGCAGCGGCACGCGCCTCTATCCCGCCACGAAGGCAATCAGCAAACAGCTGATGCCGGTTTATGACAAGCCCATGATCTACTACCCGGTTTCAACCATGATGCTCGCGGGTATTCGCGATATCATGATTATCAGCACGCCGCGCGATGTGCCATTGTTCCAAGGTTTGCTGGGTGACGGGAACCAGTGGGGCGTAAACTTCAGCTATGCAGTGCAAGAACAACCGCGCGGGCTGGCCGATGCCTTTATTATCGGTAAAAAATTTATCGGCGGCAGCAACGTCGCCATGATCCTCGGCGATAATCTGTATTACGGTCAGGGTCTTGGCGAGCTAGTAAAAAGGGCGGCATCGCGCCCAACCGGCGCGACCGTTTTCGGGTACCGCGTTTCGGACCCTGAACGTTACGGCGTGGTTGCCTACAACAAGCAGCGCGAACCGATCGACATCATAGAAAAGCCGAAAAACCCGCCTTCGAACTGGGCAGTCACCGGCATGTATTTCTATGACAACAATGTTATTAATGTTGCCGAAAATCTTAAACCTTCGCCGCGCGGTGAAATCGAAATTACGGACGTGAACAAACACTACCTTGCGAAGAAGCAGCTTGATGTCATCCAGCTTGGCCGCGGTTATGCATGGCTCGATACCGGCACGCATGAATCGCTTGATAATGCGGCGGAATTTGTACGCATCGTGGAACAGCGGCAAGGCCTTAAAATCGGTTGCCCTGAGGAAATCGCCTTTAATCTTGACTATATCGGCACGAAGGAAATCCTGAAGATTGCCGATGAAATGGGCAAAACCGGCTACGGCGATTATCTGCGCCGTTTGGCTGAGTCAGAGCGCTAGCGAACATGGCCGGGCTTTTTAGCATCGTCCCTGCGTGGGATGCGGGCCTGTTTCTTGTGCTCGGGTTTTTTGTGTCATTTCTGATTTCATGGAAATTGATCGAAGTGCTGCGCAAGCATGGTGCGGTCGATAAGCCGGGAGAACGCAGCATGCATACCGCCCCCGTGCCGCGCGGCGCGGGGATCGCGATTGTCACCGTGATGGTCGCTGCCCTTATATGGATGGTTTTCAAATCCGGCTACGATACCGTGGCCATTTGCTTGCTGGCCGGCACGTCGCTTGTTGCCGTTGTTTCGCTGCTTGATGATATTAAAACATTGCCGCCCGCGCTGCGCCTTGCCGCTCACATTACAGCGACCGCGGCTGTTGTTTATGTGATACCGCCGGATCAAAGCATAACCGGCGGCATGCTTCATCTGGCGCTGGAACGCACGCTGATCGTCATCATCTGGGCCGGTTACATGAACATATACAATTTTATGGATGGAATTGACGGCATAACGGGCGTTGAGACAATCACCATAGCGCTCGGGACCTTGCTGTTGCTTGGCGGCATGGCGTTTAACGATCACGGATTGCTTGCCGTTGTGTGTCTGGCGCTGATTGGTTCTTGCTTCGGATTTCTTTGTCTTAACTGGCATCCGGCAAAAATATTCATGGGTGATGTGGGCAGTGTGTCGTGTGGCTATATCACCGGCTATTTTCTCCTTGTTTTATTGCATACATCGCACTGGTATGTGGCGGCGATCCTGCCGCTCTATTACCTTGCCGATGGCGGCATCACGCTTGTGCGCCGCTTGCTGCGCGGCGAAAAAATCTGGCTTCCGCACCGCCAGCACTTTTATCAAAAGGCCGCGCTGGCCGTTGGCCATGACACGGTCGTGAAATGGATCATGACGGCGAATATTCTGCTGGTTTTATCTGCGGTTCTTGTGGTTTTGCATGGTCCGTGGGCTGCCTTGCTGGCCGCTGCTGTTGTGGCTACATTGTTGTGGAAAATGCATAGCGCCGCAAAGCAGCCGGCAACACACCAAAACAAGGCGTAAACCGGGCCCATGCCACGTTGGACCAAAACTTTATTTGCCTTCAGCCACGATCTGGCAGCATCCTGCGTAGCCTTTTGTGTTGCGCTTTACCTGCGCCTTGGCGATCTTGCGCTCGACCTGCCGCGCGAAATGTTGATCGCAAACCTCGCGCTTTTCGTCGCGACTTGCGGCGTGGTATTTCTGGCCAGCGGCTTGTACCGTGGCATATGGGCCTATGCTTCGGTGCGCGATCTGGGGGCCATCCTGCGCGCCGCCACTATTGCCACAGCGTTGTATATGGCCGCATCCTTTCTGCTCACCCGCCTTGAATCCATTCCGCGCTCGACGCCCGTTATCACATGGTTTGTTTTGCTGGCCTTTCTGTGCGGTTCCCGGCTTTTTTACCGCATGCTGCGCGAAGGCAGGCTTATATCGCTCTGGAACAATGCAGGAGGCGGGCGCACGCCCGTGCTCTTGCTTGGCGCGGGCGACGAGGCGGATTTGTTCATGCGCGCGCTGGCTTCGAACCCCTATGCCGCATATGAAGTTGTCGGTGTGATCGCGGAAAACGAAAAACGCGTTGGGCGCGAGCTGCATTCCGTCAGCATTATGGGGACGGCGCGCGACTTGCCGGATATTATGAACCGTCTTCGCGCCAGAGGGCGTGCACCGACGCGGCTGATCATGACGCGGCCGCGCGCCAGCCTTGATGCCGTATTCGCCGAAAATCTTCTGGAACAAGCCAGCGCGCTTGGGCTTAGCATTTCGCGGCTGCCCGCCATGACCAATCTGCATGAAAACATTCTTGAAAACGGCGGACAGGTGAAGGATCAGCCTATTGCGATCGAAGACCTGCTCGGCCGCCCGGAAACGGTTCTGAACCGGGAGGCGATCGAAGCCCTGGTGAAAGGCAAGCGCGCGCTGGTGACCGGTGCGGGCGGAACCATAGGTTCCGAACTTGCCCGGCAAATTGCCGCACTTGGGCCAAGCCACCTTACGCTCGTGGAGTTAGGGGAATTCAACCTCTACACCATTACGATGGAGATGCGGGAAAGGTTCCCCGACCTTAAATTCACGCCGCTGCTTGCCGATATACGCGACCAGGTTCGCATCAAGCAGGTTTTCCAGCAGGAAAAGCCGGAAATCGTGTTCCACGCGGCCGCGCTCAAGCACGTGCCGATCGCAGAGGAAAATGTACGGGAAACCGTGCTGACCAACGTGCACGGCACGCGCGTGGTGGCAGATTGCGCCGCCGAGGCCGGCGTTTCGGCGATGGTCCTGATATCGACCGACAAAGCGGTCAACCCCACCAGCGTGATGGGGGCAACCAAGCGTGCCGCCGAAATTTATGCGCAAACGCTGGAATTGGCTAACAGCCCAACGCGCTATCTCGCGGTGCGTTTCGGCAATGTGCTTGGTTCAACGGGTTCCGTTGTTCCGCGTTTCAAGGAACAGCTTGGCAAGGGCGGCCCGCTTACGGTCACCCACCCTGACATGACACGCTATTTTATGACCGTGCGTGAAGCGGTTGAACTTGTGCTGCAGGCATCGGCAATGGCCATGCTGCCGGGCGGCGAGCGCGGTAATATTCTGGTGCTGGATATGGGCAAGCCGGTGAAAATCGTGGATCTTGCGCGGCAAATGATCCGCCTTGCCGGCTTGCGGCCCGAAATGGATATCAAGATTGTCTATACCGGCCTGCGTCCCGGCGAAAAGATGCATGAGGAGCTTTATTCGCAGCAAGAACAGCTTCGTCCCTCCGCCGCCGATGGCGTTAACCTGCTTGCTCCGCAGGCGCAGGATATCGGGGCCGTGAATGCCGCGGTTACCGAACTTGTCCGCGCTGCGCAGGCGGGCGGAGAGGAAGCCTCGTTGCGCGGCATGATAAGCCGTCTGGTACCCGAATTTAACCATGACAAAAAGAGCACGGCGGCGTAGAAGCACTCGTCAAACATTTAATTTCTAGATTTATCCGGGCTTATAATTTTCGATGTCATATATCGCGCAACAATTTTTTCGTGCCGGTCGCACCACAAACGCCAAATTTGGTGAAGGGCCGCTTGATCCAACGACTATATTTGGAAAGGGCTCCAGGATCGTTTCAGCGAACGCAACCAATGGCCGCGTAAGCATGAAAATATGGGTGCCTGCGCTCGGTTTCGTTATACTTATCTTTGGAGCAACGGCTGCACTTGCGGGCGTGCCAATACCGTTCGTTCCACACTAGCGCCCACGCAGGTACGGTTCCGGGTCGATGGGTTTGCCGCCCTGCCTGATCTCGAAATGCAGCTGGGGCGAGCTGACACCGCCGCTGGTGCCCACGGTGCCGATCATATCGCCCTGCGCCACCACGGCATCGCGCTCAACCAGCATGCGCTCCAGATGGGCATAGGCGGTGATCCAGCCACCTTCATGTCGAATAAGAACAAGGTTCCCGAACCCCTTCATTTCATTGCCGGCATAGACAACTGTTCCATTGGCGGCAGCCGTCACGGGCGCACTGCGCGGCGCAGCTATATTGATGCCGTCATTGTTAAGCCCCTGCCCCTTCGGGCCGTAACCTGAAAGCACAGGGCCGCTGACGGGCCATGTAAAGCTGGGCGCGCCGCTGGGCAGCGCCACGGCCTGGGAAGGGGGCGCAATGCTGGCCACCTGCTGCTGATCGGCCTGATATTGGGAATAGCTGGGCGGCGATATTTCTTGCGCTGAAATGCCAAGCTTGGAAGCTTCGGGTGAAGGCGTGCCATTCGCGTAGCTGTTCGCGTAATAGCCGGTGTTGGCCGGCGGCGGGACCGAAGGGTTATAGCCTTGGCCATAGGCCGGATCCTGGAGATATTGCCCGGCCTGCGGTGAGCCATAAACATAATTCGGCGCGGCAGGTTGTTGCGGTTGCGGCGCGTAGTAGCCCTCATACCCGCCCGGTTGTTGCTGCAGTTGCTGAACGGAAACCACATCCACCGGAGCGGCGCCAATTGTCTGGCCATCGTTGGCCGAACGGCTTCCTGCGGGCATGGTCAGCTGCTGGCCCGCCGTAAGCCGATAGGGTGGCTGCAGCGTGTTAAGCGCGATCACCTCGCGCATCGGCACGTTATATTCGCGCGCGATGCTATAGACCGTATCGCCTTTATCGACCGTTACGCTCTGGCCCGGGATGATGAGCGAGGTATCGTAATAATGCACCGGCGTACCGCGGCTGCAGGCGCCGAGCGCGATAACGGCAGCCGTTGCAAGCAACAGTGTGGCGGGGGAATGGGTGTTCCGTCTGGTCATGTTTATCCCGTGATTTTCTGGAGGCCATTCATGTAGGGCTGCAACGCCTTGGGAATCTCTATGCTGCCGTCAGCTTGCTGGTAATTTTCCATAATGGCAATAAGGCAGCGCCCGATGGCGACGCCGGAGCCATTAAGCGTATGCAGGAATTGTGTCGATTTTTCGCCCTTGGCACGATAGCGCGCCTTCATGCGCCGCGCCTGGAAATCCCCGCAATTCGAACAGCTTGAGATTTCGCGGTACGCATCCTGCCCCGGCAGCCAAACCTCGATATCGTAGGTTTTGCGTGAAGCAAAGCCCATATCGCCGCTGCAAAGCACCATGGTACGGAACGGAAGTTCGAGCCGCTTCAGGATCGTTTCGGCGCATTCGGTCATGCGTTCATGTTCTTCTTCCGATTGGTCCGGCGTCGTGATGCTCACCATCTCAACCTTATAGAATTGATGCTGGCGCAGCATGCCGCGCGTATCCTTGCCCGCGGCACCCGCCTCGGCCCTGAAGCAGGGCGTCCGGGCCGTGACACGTACCGGCATATCGGCGGCATCGAAAATTTTATCGTAGGCAATGTTGGTGAGCGGCACTTCGGCCGTTGGAATAAGCCAAAGCCCGGTTGTGGTTTTAAACTGGTCGTCAGCGAATTTCGGCAGCTGCGCTGTTCCGAACATGATTTCGTCGCGCACCATCAGCGGCGGCGAAATTTCGGTGTAACCGAATTCCTGCGTGTGAATATCGAGCATAAAGTTGCCGAGTGCGCGCTCGAGCAACGCCAGCACACCCTTCAGCATCGTGAACCGCGATCCGGATAGGGTCGCAGCCGTATCGAAGTCCATCAGCTTTAGCGCTTCGCCGATTTCATAATGCTGCTTGCTGCCCTTCGCATTGGGCGGTTCGCCAAAGCGCCGGATCTCTTTATTATCCTTCTCATCCTTGCCGTCCGGCACATCGTCAAAAGGCATGTTGGGCAGGGTTGCGCACAGCTCTTCCAGCTTCGCACCCGCCTGCTTTTCCTGTTCTTCCAAGGCAGAGGCTTTTTCCTTAATGGCGGTAACCTCTGCCATCAGCGCTTCGGCCCCCTCGCCCTTGCGCTTGGCCTCGCCAACTTGCTTCGATATTTCGTTGCGCCTGGATTGCAGTTCCTGCAATTCGGTTTGCAGCTTGCGGCGATCGGTGTCGAGCGCGAGGATATCGCCAGACGCGGGCGGCATGCCACGACGCTTCAGCGCCTTGTCAAAGACAGCGGGATTTTCGCGGATAAACTTCAAATCGAACATGAATCGGCCCCGGATGGTGTTATTTGCTTATATCGAAGCTTGGGCAGGCGGTCTAGGTTGGCGCGCCGGGTTCGCTTTCACTGCGTGACTTTTCAACCAGCCGGGAAGCGATGATGGCAATTTCATAGAGCAGAAGCAAAGGCACCGCCAGCATGAACTGGCTCAGTATATCCGGGGGCGTTAGCACGGCGCCCACACAAAACGCCCCCACAATCGCATAGCGCCGTGCCCGGACAAGTGAAGCCACTGTCAGCACGCCCGCGCGGACCAGCAAGACCAGCAGCACGGGCAGCTGGAAGGAAAGTCCGAAAGCCAGCATGAAGGTCATGGCCAGCGAAAGATATTCATCAACCCTTGCTTCAAGCTGTATCGGTAATCCGCCATTTATGCCCGGCGTTTCGAAGGACAGAAAGAAATGCCAGGCAACGGGAATAACGAAAAAATAAGCCATCGCCACGCCTGCAATGAACAAAACCGGTGTCGCGAACATAAAAGGCATAAACGCCTTGCGTTCATGCGCATAAAGCCCGGGCGCGACGAACAGCCATATCTGCATGGCGATAAAGGGAAAGGCGACCATGACCGCGACCCAGAGCGCGAGTTTAACGTATGCCATGAAGGCTTCGGCAAGGCCGGTATATATCAGCCGATGCGTATCGCCCGTTTGCTGCGCCAGGGGTTCTACCAGAAAGGCATAGATATCCTCGGCGAAGTAATAGCTGGCCAGAAAGGCAACGAGTACAGCAAGCAAGGCCCAGACAAGCCGGTTGCGCAGCTCTATCAGGTGCGCGAGCAATGGTTGCCGCGTGCTATCGACATTATCCCCGTGCATCAAGCGCCATCCGGCGGTTTGGGCGCACTGTCCTGATCTGGCTTGGGTTTGCGGCCGGGTTTGTCTTCGAGGCCAAGGTCCGCCTCATAGGCCAGCCGGTCAAGCGCACTGCGCCACGTATTGCGCATTGCCTTGAAACGCCCGGCCATGCGGCCAAGCTTGTGCATGGCTTCGGGCAACTGCTGCGGGCCTATTGCGACAAGCGCTACGGCCGCGACGATGAACAGCTCAGGCCAACCTATGTTGAACATGGCGGGCCAGCCGGCCTATTTATCTTTGTCGGAAGGCGGCAGGTTCTTGGCGGCTTCGTCATCCTTGGCATCGAGCCCGGATTTGAAGCTGCGTATGCCCTTGCCGAGGTCACCCATGACGCGCGGCAGCTTGCCCGCGCCGAAAATGATCAGCACGATCGCCAGAACGATAAGGAGTTGCCAGATGCTAATGCCCATGAACTTTCCCCCAAGAAACCTTGTGCCGGAAAGTTAATATAGTTTCAGTGGGTTGGCAAATCGCCTGCGTTACCGCGGAGAGGCGTGTTCTATGTACACCAGCCTGCCTGCCGCATTGGTGTCATATTGAACGGTCATCGGCTGAAACTTGGTGATGCCCATTACCGCCGCCTGTAATCCGGCGGGCACAAGCATGGTCGTTGGGTTCGGATCGGTTCCTGACGCGCTGGTGGCGCGTAAGGTCAATTCGTTACCTGCAAAGTTCACGAACCTGAAATGACCCGTGTCAAATTTTGGCGCTGACATTACAATATTCTCCCTGAACGATTGTCTATGGATGCGGGGCAATTTTTGCTACGCCGGCTGTAACGGTAATGACCGTTTCGCCCTTCGCGGCCAGCAACGCACGCATCTCTGTATAGCTGAGATCAATTTGCGCTCTTTTATTGCCGGTGATCTCAACGGTGGCGTGCGTCATTCGCGGGCCTGCGTGGCCCCATTTGATCACGCCGGTAACTGTGTGCGTGCCATTTTCTATTGTCATTTTACGTCCCTGGATATGTTTGTTTGCCCGGCATTTGATTATGGTTTTTGCGCCGTGGCAAAGGAGCCTATATTTCCGCCCGCTCAAGAAGCAAGGAAAAAGCATGCTGCAGCGCATCAATAATGATGCCATAAAGTATGGTAAATGCAGGCAATGCGAACATGACGTCAGCAACGAAGATATATCTTGTCGCCGGGCCAACGGCTTCCGGGAAATCCATGCTGGCCGTGGCGCTGGCCCGGAAGACAAACGGCGTTATCGTTAACGCGGATTCCATGCAGCTCTATAGCGGCCTGCCGGTGCTGACCGCCCAGCCCGGCGAAACGGAGATGCGGGAAGTGCCGCACAGCTTGTACGGCTTCATCGATCCCGCTCAACGTTTTTCAACCGGAAAATGGCTGACGGCGGCCCAGGCGGAAATAAAGCGCATACAGGCAGAAGGTAAAACACCGGTTATCGTCGGCGGCACCGGGCTTTATTTCCGTGTGCTTACAAGCGGGCTGGCTGATATTCCGGACATCCCCGCTTCCGCGCATGAAATGGCGCAAAAACTTTATGAGGCGAACGGCGGTGAAACGTTCCGGGAAAAATTGCACTCGTATGATCCTGCGAGCGCCGAGCGGCTCCATCCGTCGGACCGGCAAAGGCTTATTCGCGCCTACGAAGTCGTCATTCATACGGGCAAGCCGCTTGGTGATTGGCAAGCAGAAACCACGAAAAACGGTGCCACAGGTATTGACTGGATTCCTGCCCTGTTCATGCCGCCGCGCGATCTGCTCTATGAGCAATGCGACAACCGTTTCAAGGTTATGCTGGAAGCCGGTGCTTTAGAAGAAGCCAAGGCATTTCTGGCGCGCGGGCTTGCGGCCGATTTGCCGGCGATGAAAACGCTAGGCCTGCGCGAGCTGGCGGCTCATCTTGAAGGAAGGCTTGGCCTGAAGGAGGCGACGCAAAAGGCCCAGCAGATGACCCGTAACTATGCCAAGCGCCAGCTGACATGGTTCAGGAACCAGTGGCTTGGCCCCAAGCGGCCATTTAGCCGTGATGTGCTGGTGTGCGATAAGCCATTTGAGCGTAGTTTTATTAATAAGTTAGTTGAGCAAATAGCTTCAATCGGCTGATATATTTAATCGCTATGCATACCCTTGATGCGGGAAGCCAGCGAAGCCTGCAGGAAAATATCGATATCGCCATCGAGCACAGCCTGGCTCTGACTGGTTTCCGTTCCGGTGCGGACATCCTTCACCATCTGGTAGGGCTGTAGAACGTATGAGCGTATCTGATGGCCCCAGCCGATATCCGATTTTTCGGCTTCGATCGCCGAAGCCGCCTCTTCCTGCTTTTTCAGCTCCATTTCGTACATGCGGGCACGCAGCATCTCCATCGCCTTGTCGCGGTTCTTGTGCTGGGAGCGCTGCGCCTGACAGGTGACGACAATACCGGTAGGTAAATGGGTGATGCGAATGGCGCTGTCGGTTGTATTGACGTGCTGCCCGCCCGCGCCTGATGAACGGTAGGTATCGACCTTCAGGTCCTTATCGAGGATCTCGATATTGATGGTGTCATCGATAACCGGGCTGACATGTATGCTCGCGAAGCTGGTATGGCGGCGCGCGTTGGAATCGTATGGGCTGATGCGCACAAGCCGGTGCACGCCGCTTTCGGTCTTGAGCCAGCCATAGGCATTTTGCCCTTTGATCTGGATGGAGGATGATTTGATCCCGGCTTCTTCGCCGCGGGATTCTTCCAGCCAATCGACCTTATAGCCGTGCTGTTCGGCCCATCGCACATACATGCGCAAAAGCATTTGCGCCCAATCCTGCGCTTCGGTGCCGCCGGCTCCGGCATTGACTTCAAGATAGCAATCGTTCTTGTCGGCTTCGCCGGAAAGCAGGCTTTCAAGCTCGGCCTGCGCGGCCCGGTCGCGCAGCGCAAAAATGTTCTTTTCGGCTTCCTGTACGAGCGCCTTGTCGTTTTCGGCGCCGGCGAGGCCGATCATGTCGATATTGTCTTTCAGCTCGCGCTCAAGCCTGCGATAGCCGTTTACGGCATCATCAAGATGTGTGCGTTCGCGCATGATCGCTTGCGCGTTCCTCGGGCTGTCCCACAGATTGGGGTCTTCGGCGAGCGCATTCAGCTCGTCAAGGCGGATGACGGCTTTATCGAAGTCAAAGATGCCTCCTCAGCAGGCCGAGCGACTTATTGATCGCATCGACGGCTGCCTGGATTTCTGCGCGCATGGCGTGTCCCTATTTCGTTGTTAAGGCAGGAATAATGGTGTTGGCTTTAAATGTCCAGCCGTCAATACAGCCCGCCGGTACCGGTTGTCGGCGGCGCGGCTGGACCCGCTACGTTGGCGGCTGCCGGGGCTGTTGCGCTGCCCGGCGTTCCGTCATAGCTGCCATCCAGAATGCTGACGGCCCCACCGGCAACAGGCTCGCTGCCGGGAATAAAGGCTTCCCAGATTGCGCCTTCAGTGCCGAAGGAAGCGAGCGCGCCGGTGTGCGGATCAACGCGCACGAGCTTGATGCCCGGCGGGACGCGGAATGGTGTGCCCGGCGTATCCTTCAAGGTGTCTTCCATAAAACCCTGAAAAATTGGCAAAGCGACGCTGGACCCGGTTTCGCGTGAACCAAGCGGTTTGGGATCGTCAAAGCCAACATAGACCCCGACGGCAAGATCGGGCGTGAAGCCGACAAACCACGCATCCTTGCTGTCGTTCGTCGTCCCGGTTTTGCCGGCGATGGGTTTGCCGAGCGAGCGGAGCTTTGCCGCTGTTCCCCGTTGCGCCACACCTTCAAGCATGGAAACAACCTGATAGGCCGTACGAGGGTCCGCAATTTGCTCGCGCATATCCGGCAGTTCGGGCGGCGCCATCTGTGGCGCCCAGCCGGGTGATTGGCAATCTTCGCACGCCAGGCCATCGCGCCGCCATATCGTCTTGCCGTCCCTGTCCTGCACGCGGTCGATCAGGGACGGCGTGATTTTCTTGCCGCCGTTGACCAGCATGGCATAGGCGGTCGTTAGCCGCTCGACCGTCGTTTCCTTGGCCCCGAGCGCGAACGACAAAAGCGTGGGCATATCGTCCACGATGCCGAAGCGTTTTGCGTATTCGACAATGATAGGCATGCCGATGCTGTTTGCGAGCCGGACCGTCATGACGTTGCGGGATTTTTCAAGCCCGACGCGAAGCGGGGTGGGGCCGTAAAATTCGGATGAATAGTTTTCCGGCCGCCAGAGCGGCAAGCCCGGACCCTGATTATAGACGAACAGGGCATCGAGCACGAGGCTGGAAGGCGTAAAACCGTGATCGAGCGCGGCAAGGTACACGAACGGCTTGAAGGCCGAGCCGGGCTGGCGGTAGGCTTGCACGGCCCGGTTGAACTGGCTCATGTCCGTACTAAAGCCGCCCTGCATCGCGTAAACGCGGCCCGTATGCGGGTCCATCGCGATCAGCGCGCCCTCCACCTGCGGTATTTGCCGTAGCGTATATTGTTCCTTCCCGATTTCTTCGACCAGCACGACATCGCCCGTTTTCAGTACATCAGCGGGCTTGCTGATGGCGGGCCCGAAGCTGTTGTTAGGCAATTCCTTGCGCGCCCAGGACATTTCCTCCCACGGTATTCTCGCCGTTTCGCCGTCGATGAGGCCGATGGCAACATGATCGGATTTAACTTCAAGCACGACCGCGAGCGGCCAATCTCCGCTGCCCGGCGGGTGCGTGACTTTTGGCAAAAGTTCCTGCCAATTATCCGTTGACGGCATGCTTGCCACAGGTCCGCGCCAGCCGCGCTGCCGCCGGTCAAAACTGATCAAACCTTCGCGCAGCACGCGCGTCGCGATTTTTTGCATGGCGGGGTCAAGGCTGGTGCGAACCGCAAGCCCGTCTTCCAGTACGCGTTCCTCGCCGAAACGCTCCACCAGCTCGCGCCGGACTTCTTCGGAATAATAATCGGCGGTAATATATTCGGCGTCGTCACGTTCATGGGTTTCAAGCGGCTGATCCTGCGCCATCGTCATTTCTTCGGCGCTTAGATAGCCGTCCTCATGCATGCGCTGAATGACCCAGTTGCGACGCGCAAGCGCGGCATCATGGTTGCGGACCGGATGATAGTTGTTCGGCGCTTTCGGCAAGGCCGCGAGATAGGCGGCTTCGGCCACCGTCAACTCATCGAGCGATTTGTTGAAATAGTTAAGCGCGGCGGCGGCAATGCCGTAAGAGCGGCGCCCGAGGAATATTTCGTTCATGTACAGTTCAAGGATGCGGTCCTTTGGCAGCGCTTCCTCGATACGGGTCGCGAGAATGGCTTCGCGTACCTTGCGGGTGATTGAAACCTCGTTCGTCAAAAGAAAATTCTTGGCCACCTGCTGCGTGATGGTGGATGCGCCGACAGGCCTGCGGTCCGTGGCCATGTTTTGCACGTTCGTAAAGATCGCGCGCATGATGCCGCTGAAATCTATGCCTTGATGAATATAAAAATCCTTGTCTTCGGCGGACAGAAACGCATCAATAACCCGCTTGGGTATCACGTCGATCGGCACGAAGATGCGTTGCTCGGCCGCAATGGTGGCCATCAGTTTTCCGTCGCCTGCATAGATGCGGGACAGGATTGGCGGCTTGTAATCCTTCAGCATGGAATAGTCCGGCAGATTGCTGCTGAAGGCGTTATACAAAAGGAACGCGGCCACCACGACAGCGATGAGCCCGAAGGTGGCGATTGAGAAAAGATTAGCTAACCAGCGCATGCGGGGAACACTCAGGATGCCAGGGCAGGGATTCTTAAGCTACTGTTAACAGGAAACCGGGCTATTTTCCTAGCCCGTTGGAAAGACTTATAAAACAGGCTGGTTTTCCGGCCTAAAACTTTGATTGTTAATGTCGTGATTTTCAGTATATGATCTCGATGCGACATGTGTGCCGCTGGTACAAATGCTTCGCTGTGTGGCATTGCAAGTTTCAGAAGGCCGCCTAAGACGCTGATCCATCTGGATTGTTTTAGACCTTCGCACGAGTTTCTCCCGCAGCAGCAATAATCCGGCAGCATTGAACATTGTCTGGCAAGGCAGCCCGGGCCCAGGCAGCCCGCCCCCAGCCAGACAGCTCAAGCGCCGTTGCCGCCAACCGTCGCGCTGGCAGCATAGGCGAAGCGCCGGCTGGTCTGTGGTTGATCAGCAGCAATGAACGAATTTGCCGGTTACGGCGCCAGAAGCGATTGCTTCAGAGCGACGTGTCGGCGGGAGAATTGATGTTATGGCAAAGCGTATGCTTGTTGACGCAACGCATCCGGAAGAAACCCGCGTTGCAATTGTAAACAATAACCGGCTGGAAGACCTCGATTTCGAGTTGACCAACCGTAAAATGCTGAAGGGCAATATCTACCTTGCGAAGGTTATACGGGTAGAGCCCTCGCTACAGGCGGCGTTTGTGGAATATGGCGGCAACCGCCACGGCTTTCTCGCCTTTTCCGAAATCCACCCCGATTACTACCGCATCCCCGTTGGCGACCGTCCGAACGACGAGCCGCTTGATGAGGATATGGATGACGAGGCCGAGGGCGAAGAAGACGATGCCATTTTGGCCGAACAGGTCGAAGCCCATCTCGAGGAACCGGAAGACAGCGACGGCGATGACGATGAGCCGGAGCAAGACGAAGGCCCGGCGATCGAGGTGGTCGAAGACGCGCCAAAACCAGTCGAATCCGTTGTCGTACAAGCTGAACAGCAGACGGCCCCCGCTTGGTCAACCGAGCCCGGATCCGGCACGCTGGAAGATCTTATCCCCGGTTATACGCCGCCGGAAAATTCATCCCTGATCACAGGCTTTACCCCGGCTGCAACCGACGAGGTTGCATCCGACCAAAGCGTCGATGTTGTCGGGGGCGAAAACGCGGAGCCGGTGCGGGAGCGTCCGCGCCGCCAGCACCGCCAGCGCTATAAAATTCAGGAAGTCATCAAGCGCCGCCAGGTCATGCTTATTCAGGTGGTCAAGGAAGAACGTGGCAACAAGGGTGCCGCGCTGACCAGCTTTCTTTCGCTTGCCGGCCGTTATTGCGTGCTGATGCCGAACACCGCCCATGGCGGCGGCGTTTCGCGCAAGATCACGAACCATCAGGACCGGCGTCGCATGAAAGAAATCATGGATCAGCTGGAAATCCCCGATGGCATGGCCGTGATCCTGCGTACTGCGGGTATGCAGCAATCGGTTGCCGAAATTCAGCGCGATCTCGATTACCTTGTAAGGCTTTGGAACAATATTCGTGAAGAAACGCTTCAATCGAATGCGCCCGCGCTTATCTATGAAGAAGCCAACCTGCTTAAACGCGCGCTGCGCGATCTGTACAGTCACGATGTTCAGGAAATTCTGGTAGCGGGCAGCGAAGGTTATGAGCTGGCTTCAAGCTTCATGAAAACGCTGGTACCCGATGCTGTTGAAAAGGTGAAGCAGTACGAGGATCAAATTCCCCTCTTCTTCCGCTACAACATCGAAAAGCAGATCGATACGCTGCACAGCCCCGTCGTGAACCTGCGTTCGGGCGGTTACCTTGTGATCAACCCGACGGAAGCGCTGGTATCCATCGACGTTAACTCGGGCCGTGCCACCCGCGAGCGGCATATCGAAGAAACCGCGCTGAAAACCAACCTGGAAGCGTCGGATGAAATCGCACGCCAGCTTCGCTTGCGCGATCTTGCCGGGCTTGTGGTCATCGATTTCATCGACATGGAAGATGGCAGGCATAATGCGGCGGTCGAACGCCGCATGAAGGATGCGATGCGGAACGATCGCGCACGCCTCCAGCTTGGCCGCATATCGCATTTCGGCCTGATGGAGCTTTCACGCCAGCGTCTGCGTCCGAGCCTTTTGGAGACCAGCTTCGATAAATGCCCGCATTGCGGCGGCCTCGGGCATATTCGTTCGGTCGATTCAGCGGCGCTTTCCATTTTGCGGGCCATAGAAGAAGAAGGCCTTAAGCAGGGCGGAGGCAGCGTAGTCGTCCATGCCCCCGATCGCGTGGCCTTCTATGTGCTGAACAAGAAACGTCATTCGCTGACGATGATCGAACGCACATATGATCTGCATGTCCAGTTCCATAGCGATGAATCGCCTGAAGCGATGAATGGCCGGATCGAGCGCACAAAATCGCGCGGCGGACCGCGCATCGCCATCCCAGCCGTCGATAATGACGAAGTGCTGGCGGATACGGATGGTGCGTTTACGCAACCCGAGAACACAACCAGCGAAGGCGAAGAAGCTTTCGCGGGCGGTAGCTATGAAGGCAGGCAGGACCGTGACCGGCAAGGCCGTGGTCGTGGCCGCCGGCGTGGCGGACGCAACCAGAACAAGCGCGACCGCGAAGATCGCGGCGATCGCCCTGATGGCAACCGTGAAGAAGCCTCGCCACAGGAAGTGAACGGCAATGTTGACAGCAATGCCGCACCCAACCCGAATAAGGACGGCGAACAGCAAGCCGATGGTGCAAAGGGCGAAGGTCAGCGTCGCCGCAGGCGCGGACGTCGCGGCGGGCGCAGGCGCAACCGTGACCGCGAGGGCGGACACAACGCCCAGGGACAAGGCGGCAATGTACGGGATGATAATCAGGGTAACCGCAACCTTGAACAGGCAAGCAACGATACGCTTGACACCACCCCGCGTAGCCAGACCCATGCGGTGCATGCGGACAGCCGGCAGGATTTCGCCGTCAATGCCGGCCCGCGTTCATCCATGCCGTATGAGGTCGTCGATCAGTCTTCCGACAAGCCCAAGGGCGGATGGTGGCGGAAGCTTACCGGGCAATAGCGGCAAAAGCGGCTGCGCAATTTTGCCGCATTGTCGTTATAATATGTATGGCTTGATGCAACCGCGATTCTTGGCATGAACAAACGCGTCCGTAACAGATTTTCGCTCCTGCGCAGTTTGGCATACGGTTTTACAGTTCTGTGCCTTTCTTCCGCAGTTTCGCTGCCTGCGGCAGCGTCGCGTCAATCCCCCAACTTTATCCGCGATGCGGAGATCGAGCATACGCTACGCACCTATGCAACGCCGCTGTTTCACGCGGCCGCTATCGACCCCTCCTCGGTCAGCATTGTTTTGATTCAGGATAACGAGCTGAACGCCTTCGTGGCCGGAGGCATGAACATTTTTATTTATACGGGCTTGCTTCAAAGCACGGATAATGCCGGACAGGTGATTGGCGTGATAGCGCACGAACTCGGGCATATTGCTGGCGGTCATCTGGTGCGCGGGGCCGAGGCGATGAAGAATGCTTCGGCGCAGGCTGTGCTTGGAACGATCATAGGCATAGCCGCAGGTGCCTTGGCGCGCGATACGGGCGCCGCTGCCGCTACCATCGGCGGTTCAGCCGGCCTGGCGGAACGCAATTTTCTTAGTTTTAGCCGCACGCAGGAAGCTTCCGCGGATTCCGCCGGGCTCAATTACCTTGATCGCGCCGGGTTTTCTGCAAGCGGGATGCTGGAATTCCTAGATAAGCTTGCGGATCAGGAATTGCTTCCCTATGACCGCAAAAGCGAGTTTGTTCGCACGCACCCCCTTACCCATGATCGCGTTGAAATCGTAAGGCATCATGTCGAAGAATCGCCATTCAAGGATAAAAAGTTTCCCGAAGAGTTCAACGATATGCACGAACGCATGAAGGCAAAACTTATGGGCTATATCCAGCCCGATGTTGCGTTGCTTCGCTACACCGATAAGGATAAAAAGATCACGACGCGCTATGCGCGCGCAATAGCACTTTATCGCACCAGCCAACTTGACCGGGCGCTGCCGCTTGTCGATGGGCTTATCAAAGAAGAGCCGGACAACCCGTTCTTTTACGAATTACGCGGGCAGATGTTATATGAAAACAGCCGCGTTGAAGAAGCGGTCGGCTCTTACGCCAAGGCGGTCGAGCTGCTGGGTGATTCAGCCCTGCTCCGCACCGCTTACGCGCAGGCCTTGCTGGAAAGCAAAGATAAGTCGTTGCCCGTGACAGACAAGGCCATCGATCAGCTGCAGGAATCGTTGCGGCTGGAGCCGCGTGAACCGCTTGCCTGGCGCCTGATGGCCACGGCATGGGGCCGCAAGGGTCAAATAACGGAAAATAAAGAATATGACGGCATGGTGGTCTATGCCCTTGCCGAGGAAGCCGTGGCGCGCGGTGCCGATAAAGAAGCTAACCAATTGGCCGAGCGGGCAATTGCGCTTTTGCCAAAAGATTCAACCTATTGGATTCGCGCGCAGGACATCCGCCTAAGCACCAAGGAAGACGAATAAATTGACTTGTTTGTTAAAACTTGTTGTTGTCACCCTTACCAGCCAAAGTCGGCCAACCAGAAGAGGTCAAACATGTTGTTTCTCAGATATCTAGCAGCCGCGGTTTTTGCGATTACCCTCGGCATAGGCCACGCGCAAGCGGCGGACGATACGACGCTCAGCGCCAAGGAAAAGGCCGCAATCGAAGCGCTCGTTGAAGAACTTCTGGTCAACAAAAAACCTGAAATCGTCATGCAGGCGCTGCAAGAAGTGCAGGCCCGTCATGAAAAGGAAGAAGCGCAGAAATCTGCCGCCGCAATGCAAGAGCACACTGGCAAAATCTTTGATGACCCGAACTCCCCCGTGGGCGGCAACCCGAAGGGCGATGTAACGGTCGTCGAATTTTTTGATTACCAGTGCGGCTACTGCAAGATGGCACACACAGCCATTGACGATCTGCTTAAGGCTGACAAGAATGTCCGCTTTATTTACAAGAACCTTCCGATCCTCGGAGAGGCTTCCGTGGTTGCGGCCCATGCCGCCCTGGCTTCCGTGCATCAGGGCAAGTTTGAAGTCTTTCACAACGCGCTGATGGAAAACAAGGAAAGGCTCGATGAAGCCAACATTATGAAAATCGCCAAAAGCGCAGGTCTTGATACGACCAAGCTGAAAGCGGACATGGAAAGTGACAAGGTGAAGGCGCAGGTTCAGACCGAGCTTGACCTTGGTCAGAGCCTTGGCGTGCGCGGCACGCCTATGTTTATCATCGGCGATGAACAGTTCCCAGGCGCCCTGAACCTCGACCAGCTCAAGAAGGCGGTTGCTGACGCCCGCGCCAAGAAGGGCTAACCGGCTCCGGCCATGCCTGTAAAAAAGCGCCCAAGCAGGAAGCCGCGGGTTCTGGTCCTGAACGGACCGAACCTCAATCTTGTCGGCAAGGGTGAACCCGCCATCTATGGCCGCATAACCTATGCGGACATGATGGCGGCTTGCGTCAAGCATGGCGCGGCGTTGGGGATCGAGGTTATCCATAAGCAAAGCAATCATGAAGGCGCGCTGATCGAAGCGCTCCATGACGCACGCAAGGATTGCCGTGCCGTTATCATAAACGCCGGCGGCTTCACCCATACTTCGGTTGCACTCATGGACGCTATTCGCCTGACGGATTTGCCGGTTGTCGAGGTCCATCTCAGCAACATCTATCAGCGCGAAAAATTCCGCCACCATTCGCTGATTTCCGGGGTCGCCGCCGGGGTGATTTGCGGGTTTGGCGGCCAAGGGTATATATTTGCGCTCGATGCATTGGCGCCCCGCCTCAAATCCAGAAAAAAATAGGGTAAAGTGATGCCGAAGTTTGATGTTGATGCAGACATGGTCCGCAAGCTTGCTACATTGCTTGAGGAAACAGGTTTGAACGAAATCGAGTTTGCGGAAGGGGAAAAGCGCATCCGCCTCACACGTGCTGCAGCGCAGGCCGCGCTTCACCATATGCCGGCAGCCTCAGCCCCGGTCGTACCGCAGCCCGCCGCGCAGGAAACAGCCGAACAGCTTAAGGGAACCCCCGTGACCTCCCCCATGGTGGGTACGGTCTATCTTTCACCCGAACCCAGCGCGCCGACCTTTGTAAAGGTTGGTGACAAGGTCAAGCAGGGCGATACGCTTCTTATTATCGAAGCGATGAAGGTCATGAACCCCATCAAGGCGCCCACCGGCGGGACCGTGGCGCGGATCATGGCGGCTGACGCCAAGCCTGTGGAATTCGGCGAAACGCTGCTGACCATCGAATAGGAACGGCTTTGTTCGAAAAAATCCTCATTGCCAACAGGGGCGAAATTGCCCTGCGCATCCATCGCGCTTGCCGCGAAATGGGTATTCGCACGGTTGCCGTTCATTCGGTTGCCGATGCCGATGCCATGCATGTGCGGCTGGCTGATGAAAGCGTATGCATCGGCCCCGCTCCTGCGCGTGAAAGCTATTTGAATATCCCCGCCATCCTGACGGCGGCCGCCATCACGGGTGCGGATGCTATCCATCCCGGCATCGGCTTTATGTCGGAAAATGCGCAATTTGCCGAAATGGTGGAGCAGCATGGCTTTACATGGATTGGACCATCCCCGGAACATATCCGGATCATGGGCGACAAGGTCACGGCCAAGAAAACTGCACAGGACCTTGGGCTGCCATGTGTCCCAGGCTCAGATGGTGGTTTAAAGACGGTCGATGATGCCATGAAAGCGGCCAAGAAAATCGGCTTTCCGGTTTTGATCAAGGCGGCTGCAGGCGGCGGCGGTAAGGGCATGAAGATTGCTGCGAGCGCCGAGGATCTGAAAGAAGCCTATCAACTTGCGCGCGGTGAGGCCAAGGCGGCATTCGGTAACGATGAAGTCTATATGGAAAAGTGCTTGCAAAACCCGCGGCATATAGAAATTCAGCTTTTGGGCGATACGCACGGCACGGTTTTGCATTTTGGAGAACGGGATTGTTCGATCCAGCGCCGTCACCAGAAGGTGATCGAAGAAGCGCCCTCACCCGCCCTGAACGCCGATCAACGGCAACATATTGGTACGCTGGCAGCCAAGGCGCTAACCAAGCTTGGTTACTGCAGCGCCGGGACCGTTGAATTTCTCTATGAAAACAACGAATTCTATTTCATCGAAATGAACACCCGCCTGCAAATAGAGCATACGATCACGGAAATGATCACGGGCATCGATCTTGTCCGTGAACAGATCCGCGTCGCGGCCGGGCTGCCCGTCAGCTTCAAGCAAAAGGAAATCACCTTCGACGGGCATGCGATCGAATGCCGTATCAACGCCGAAAATCCCGAAACCTTTACGCCATCCCCCGGCAAAATAAACGGCTTTCACCAGCCGGGCGGCCTTGGTGTACGGGTCGATAGCGCATTGTATGACGGGTACCGCATACCGCCGCATTATGACAGCATGATCGCGAAGCTGATCGTGCACGGAACGTCCCGTAATGAATGTCTTTTACGGTTGCGCCGCTGCCTTGAAGAGTTTGTCGTTGGCGGCATCGACACCACGCTGCCGTTACACCAGCGTATCATAAGCCAGCAGGATTTCATTAACGGTGAATACGATATCCACTGGCTGGAAAAGTTTCTGGGCAAGAATTAGCCCGCTTCATTCTGCAGGGTGCCACGCGGTCAATGCAGGACATCACACCGGATATTTTGCTGCGGGCCTACGCCGCCGGCATCTTCCCTATGGCCGAAGATGCGAGCGCGAAGGAACTGTTCTGGTTCGATCCACCCATCCGTGCCATTCTTCCGCTCGATGCCGTGCATGTGCCGCAAAGACTGCGCCGCACGGTAAAAAATCATCCCTATCAGGTCCGCATAGACACGGCCTTTGCCGAGGTGATTGCAGCCTGCGCCGAAGCGACCCCTGCGCGCAAAAAGACGTGGATCAACCGGCAGGTACGCGAGCTATATGGCGCTTTGCATGAAATGGGTCATGCCCATAGCCTTGAGGTTTGGTCGGGACTTGAGCTGGTCGGCGGCCTATATGGTGTGCATCTCGGTGGCGCGTTTTTCGGTGAAAGCATGTTCAGCCGTGAACGCGATACCAGCAAGATCGCGTTCGTCTATCTGGCCGCGCTGATGCGGCATAACGGGTTTACCTTGCTGGATTGTCAGTTCATGACGCGGCATCTCGCGCGCTTCGGCGTGCACGATATCAGCCGTGCCGATTACCATGAAAGACTTTCCGGGGCGCTTAAACAACCCGCTCAGTTCTCGGTCGAAGGCGACTCTTCCTCGCTCGATGGCATAGCTTTATCGTTTTTGCAGGAAGTCAGCCAAATATCATAGACCGGGTGCTCAAGCGCAGAAAGCGCGGGGTTCGAAGCGAACATCCAGCCTTGAAACCACGCCTTTCCGATCTCGCCCGGTTTGAATTCGCTGATCTCGATATAGGCGGCCGATTCCGGCATTTCTTCCGGCGGGGTCTGGCGGCATGCTCGCACCGTTACCTGCAGCGTGCCGAATAGAACCGGATCGTTCAACTTAACTTCCCGCACTTCCACACGCGCGGTTACTTTGTCCAGCATGCGCAGCACGGCGGTTGTGTATTCGCCCATGGCGCGGGCATGCGCAGGCTGCTGCCAGAAAACAGCGATCGCCAAAATTATCAGGAAAAGCCGTTCCACAGATCAGGGGTGGCTGGAGGCCAGGTTCTGGTTGCTCGGGATGATTTGCCCGGCATCACCCTGCTTGTCTTTCTTTTCTTCCTTGCTGCCGTAAATCATCTGGCCAATCAGGTCATCAAGCCGCATGGGCGCTTGCGTACGGAATAGCTGGCCCTTGCCATCCGTGCTCACGGTTTCTTCATCGACCCCGACCTCGAGCGACATGTACTTGCCGCCCAAAAGACTTTCGCTGGCGATCATGGCGATGGAATCCATCGGCAGCTTGACGGTCGGATCGACCGTGAGCTTGACCTGCACGAGGAACTGGTCCTTACCCATATCGGTAATCAGGCTTTGCCCAACCACGGACCCGACCTTATAGCCGTTGACCTTCACGTCACTGCCTATCTTGAGGCCGTCAACGCTCGGAAAGTTCGCGGTCACAATATAGCCGGATGCCTTGTTCAGATCCGCGCTGCTGTATGCGAAGAACATGAAATAAGCCGCTACGGCAAGCACCACGGCGCCCAGGATTGTTTCAATGACGTTGCGTCCCATTTTATTGCTCCATTACTCCGGCTTCCAGGCCTGATAATCCCCGGTTGCCTTAGCACGTTTGCCACCTTTCATGCTATGGCCCGGTGGATAGTAGGCCGATTGCGTCCCCGTCAGGTTCGGCATATGCGGTTTCTGCCAGGTACGGTGATATTCGCTGCTTTCCTGCATTGGTGCGGGCAAGGTGTAATGCAGCCAGCCATGCCATTCGGGCGGCACTGTGCTTGCTTCCGGTTCGTTGGTGTAAAGCACCCACCGCCGCTCGCGCCGGCCTTTTACCGCCCTGCGTTCCTTGAAATAGCGGTTGCCAAAATCATCGATGCCGACTTTTTTGCCGTGCAGCAACGTAAAGAACCATGTTCCCATCTGGGATATGGATCGGATGAAGGATATGCGTTTGGTCATGGCAAGAATCGGCCTATAACGGCGGAATAGACAGGAAAAATCTGGCAATTAGCGCAGATAGTCAAGTTTTGAGTCTAGCAAGAGATCCGTATGCTTGGGGATAAGTTTTTCCTTCATGCATCCAACATTTTGTGTCAGTCTTTCAGCTGGTTACATGATCTTGTGGTTTGGCCCCGGTCCTGCGGCCAAGAATAGCGAAAATCGCCAATGCGCCTGCAACGTTTCTATACAGCCGAGCATGAAGACGTCTATTCGGCGCTGGATTTTCGCCGCCTTGATTTCGATTATCTGGATGAATCCGGCGATACCGAAAAAACATTGAAGGGTATCGAGGTCCCGGCTGACTGGGATTTTCAATCCATCCAGATTTTGTGCACGCAGGTTCTCTGTCAAAGCGGCATTCCTGCCAAGCTGAAGATCGCGCGCGAACCCAAGGTGCCGGAATGGCTGCGCAGCAGGATTGCCGATGATGATGCCGTCGTCGCATTGCCTGAAGACGAACGCTACGGCCATGAAACCAGCGCAAAACAAATATTCGATCGCATCGCGGGGGCGTGGGTTCATGCCGGTTGGGCCGCCGGCTATTTTGATGGCGAAGAAGATGCACGGATCTTTTATGACGAAGTGCGCTACATGCTGGCATCGCAACTGATCAGCCCTTCGCTGCCGCAATGGAAAAAAACCGGCCTGAGCTGGGCCTATGGCATGGAGGGCGCAAGCCTTGATGGCTACAGGGTTGTGGCGGCCGCTGACGGCGTCGCGCCCGTAAAGACCGATCTCGCTTTTCCCGATATCGCGACATTAAATAAATCAAATTCATACGGCCACGCACATGGCCTGATGAACGCAGTGCGCAAACTCGATCAGCGTTTGGGTATCGAGGCCGAAACACCCGAACCGCCCGCGCCGCGCCCCATCACGGTCGATCTTATGCATGCCGAAGCAGAGCCTTATATTAACTGGCAGCAGGACGAACAATTCAAGCTCGTCGCCATGGCGGCGGGTACGCGTATGCTGCGCGCGCAACTTGAAAATATCAGGCATGCGGCACAAGCCGAAGATGGCGGCGCCGGCCTTGCGCGCGCCATCAAAATTGCGCGCGCGATCGGCGTGCCCGAAAACATGATCGATCTGGCCCGCAGGGGCGGCGATTTTAGCAATATCACGGCCCCGGAAACGGATTGGCTCGGTGAAACGCTGCATACTTCGGGTAACAATGTCGCGCCCTATGTTGAATTGCCGCACGCCACGATGCGCGGGCTGAATGGGCACGATCAGGAAATCGCCCATCGCTGGCACCAGCTTGAATCTTCCATCTGGCGCACGGGCAAGCCGGGCGCAATGTATTTGACGAATATCGCCGAATGGCTGACGTGCAAAAAGCCGCATGCGCAGCTTTCCTTCAGCCAGCAGAACGGCTTTTTGTTTCACGCTGATACGGCCTGTATGGATGCGAGCCTGAACGCACTACTGTTCCGCAAACAGGATGGCAGCTTCGATCTTCAGGGTTTCGAACACACCACCCGCTTGCTTACCATTGCGCTTGATATCGCGCTCGGTGTCGCCGGGTATGCCGGCGAAGACATCGCGCGCAACACGGGTGAATATCGCCCGCTTAACCTTTCGCTCGCGAACCTGCACCCGCTTTTGCTGAGCCAGGCGATCGCCTATGACAGCGAAGCCGGTCGTGCCTATGCGGCGGCCGTCACTGCAATCATGACCGCGCAGGCCTTCGTGACATCAAGCGAACTTGCCGCAAAACTGGGAGCGTTCACCGCCTTCGCGCATGACCGCGACAATATGCTCCGCGTTATCCGAAACAATCGGCGCGCCGTTTACGGCGAAACCACGGCATACGAAAATATCAGCGCCCAGCCCCTTCCCCTTAATCTTGGCGCCTGCCCCGATGGCACGCTTGTTGCTGCCGCGCGCACGCAATGGGATCAGGCGCTTGAGCTTGGGCATACATACGGCTATCGCAACGCCCATATTAGCAGCGTGGCAGCGGCCAGCATGCGCCCGAACCTTCTTGGCGCCGATACGGCTGGTATCGAACCCCTATCCCAGCTCGTGCAAATCAAGCAAAGCGGCACGGAAACCTTCAGGCGCGAGCTTCATGGCGCGGTGATTGACGGCCTCGGGCAACTTGGTTATGACCCGGCCGAAGTAAAATTACTTCATGATTATACGCTCGGGGTGCTCACATTGCGCGGTGCGCCCTGTATCAACCATGCGACCTTGCTCGAACACGGCTTGACGTACGATGCGATCGACAGGGTCGAAGACGCGCTGCTTGAAAGCAACGACATACGCTTCGCCATCACGCCGTGGCAAATCGGGGTGGATTATTGCACCGAAAAGCTTGGCTTTGATGCCGAACAGCTCGAAGACCCGGCTTTTGATCTTCTTGGCGCACTCGGGTTTGCAGAAGCCGATATAATGGTAGCCAACGCATATTGCTATGGCCATGGCACGCTGGCGGATGCGCCGGAACTGAAACCCGAACATCGCCCGGTTTTTGCATGCGCGCCCGAAGGCATTGCTGACCATGATGACGGCATCAGCGCAGAAGGCATGCTATGCATGGCCGCGCAGGTGCAGCCTTTCGTAACCGGCAATGCTTGCTGCCACATTATTCTGCCGCAAGAAGCGGGCCAGCAACGCGTGCACGCGCTGTTGCAGGATGCCTGGCGCTATGGGCTTAAGTTGTTGCAAATTACGCGTGACGCTACGTGGCTTGATCGCCCGGCTGAGCTTGAAATGGAAGCAGGCGAAGCTATGGAGGCCGCTGCGCCCGCTAACGACGATGCCCGCCCGCCCGCGCCCGAAGCGGCCACACCGATTTCTGCGGTCCAGGAAAACGCGAAAAAAATCCGCGCCATGCGCGCCCGTATGCCCGACAGGCGCAAGGGCTATACGCAAAAAGCGATCATCGGCGGCCATAAGGTTTATCTTCGTACCGGCGAATATGAAGAAGGCGGGATCGGCGAAATATTTATCGACATGCACAAGGAAGGCGCCGCTTTCCGTTCCTTGATGAATAATTTTGCAATCGCGGTTTCGCTTGGGTTGCAATATGGCGTTCCGCTCGAAGATTTTGTGGAAGCCTTCACCTTCACGCGTTTTGAACCCGCAGGCGTCGTCGAAGGCAACGAAACCATCAAGATGGCCACATCGGTGCTTGATTACGTCTTCCGGGAACTGGCTATATCCTATCTCGGCCGACAGGATCTGGCGAACGTCAAGCCGCACGACTTGTTGCCCGATGCCTTGGGCCGCGGCCACAGGGAGGGTGATTTGCCTTCCGGCGAAACTCTGGCGGAGGTCAGGCGGCTGGCCAGTACGGGCTATATGCGCGCCAATTTGCGGCTTTTGCCTACGGGCGGCAGC
The DNA here is from genome assembly GCA_016124955.1 of Alphaproteobacteria bacterium. Lineage (NCBI taxonomy): Bacteria > Pseudomonadati > Pseudomonadota > Alphaproteobacteria > Alphaproteobacteria bacterium. The sequence goes on from WGMR01000003.1 coordinate 118,094, forward strand.
GCGGCGGCGGATGGCGCGCGGCTGAAGGTTCGTATCAGCGATGGCGTGCCCCCATCTTCCGATAAAATCAACTAAAATCCTTATATATTAAAGCGTTGCAGCGTGGCATTGCCGTGTTACCGGCATTTTCCTTGCATTACAGCCCCTGCCCGCTATATTCCGCCCCACTTTACTCCTTGCTGGCCCTATGGGCCGGCTAGATCCAGCAGGTTGCTGTGCCGGGTGGTCCGGGGCCAACTCTGGGTCGCCTTTATCCAAAGGGAGTGTGCATATATGGCATACTACGAGTCTATCTTCATCGTGCGGCAGGATATCACCGCGGCACAGGTCGAAGCGTTAACCGTCAACTTCGCAGACATCATTCGCAACGGCGGTGGCCAGGTCACCAAGACCGAGCAATGGGGCCTGCGTACCCTCGCATACAAAATCCGCAAGAACCGCAAGGGGCACTATGTGCTGTTCAACCTTGATGCGCCTTCCGCGGCCGTTCTTGAAATGGAACGCAACATGCGCATCAACGAAGACGTGCTGCGCTTCATGACCGTCCGCGTGGACGAGCTGGAAGCCGGCCCTTCGGCGATCATGCGCCGGGAAGAACGCGACGAACGCGGTGGCCGCGATGATCGTGGCGGTCGCGGCGGTTTTGACCGCAGCAGCAGCGGCCGTCCGCCCCGTCGTTACAACGAAGAAACCACAGAAGCATCGGAGAATGCATAATGAACGCCACAGCACAAGCCGGCGGCCAGCGCCGCACCTTCTTCCGTCGCCGTAAAAGCTGCCCCTTCAGCGGCAACGACGCCCCGAAGATCGATTACAAGAACGTACGCCAGCTTTCCCGCTTCATCTCGGAGCGCGGCAAGATCGTACCCAGCCGCATTTCGGCCGTTTCCACGGCGAAGCAGCGCGAACTTGCGACAGCTATCAAGCGCGCCCGCTTCCTCGCTCTGCTGCCGTACTGCGACCAGCGTGCGGGCGACCGGTAAGGGATAAGGCAAAGGACGTTCCATGCTTCCAGCCCTGCCATCGCGCGGTTTTTACGGTATAGGCGGCGCAATACTTGCCGGTGCTATCAGCGCCGGCCTGTATGCGCTTGCCTTTGCCGATTTCCCGATGGCGCGTTTGCTGGTTATCCTGACGCCTTTGCCGATTTTCTTTATCTGTCTCGGTGCGGGGATTATCCCTGGCATCATCACAACGCTTTGCGCCATCGCGGGCGTTGCAATGGTGAACGGGGCCGGGTTCCTGGAATTTCTTTTTGTCGGCGCCGTACCCGCTTTTCTGTTTTCCATCCTTGCGCTGCGTTACCGCAGGGATGAAAGCGGAAATCTGTATTGGTACCCGAGCGGACGTCTGCTTACGGCCCTTACGCTCTATCCTTGTGTGTTCTTTGTTGCGCTCACGCTCGCCAATTTTGGGGAAAACAAGGATACCCCCTACTTCGCCATGCAGCCGGAAGCGATTGAGCGCGTACAACAGAAACTTGAAGAGCAGACCCGGCAAAGCCTTGAAGCGGGCGCTCTGACAGCCGGTATGAGCGAAGAAGATAAATGGCAGGTCGAAGCCAATATGGCGGGCACGCAAGCCCAGATGGTTGAGCTCATCAAAACGGTTAACCGTATCGCCCCCGGTATTGCCATCGCTTCATGGTGCTTCCAGATGCTGGTCTATCTTTTCGTGGCGCAAAAGATGTTGGCCAATCAGGGCTGGGCGCTGCGCGCCACCCCTTCATGGCATGATTTTGATCTGCCGCACTGGTTTCTGGGCCTTGCCACGCTTTCCGGGTTAATGGGTTATTTTGCGAATGGCATGGCCGCCTATATCGGCATAAACCTGTTTATAGCCCTTCTTATGCCTTATCTGCTTTTGGGGATCAGCACCGTGCATGTTTGGGCGGGGCAGCGCAAAAGCAAGCTTTTGTGGCTGATCATTTTCTATCTGTTGCTCATGTTCGGATGGCCCATGCTGCTCGTTACCGCGCTTGGCATTGCGGAACAGTTCGCGGATTTCCGCAAACGTATCACAACACCATCACAAACGGCTTAATCAAAAAGGAGAAGTAAGATGATTGAAGTAATTCTGCTGGAGCGCGTTGAACAGCTCGGCATGCTTGGTTCGGTGGTCAAGGTACGCCCCGGCTATGCGCGCAACTACCTGTTGCCGCAAAAAAAGGCGCTGCGGGCGACCAAGGCGAACCTTGAATATTTCGAAAAGCAGCGCAACCAGCTCGAAGCCCATAACGCGGAAATGCGTTCGGGTGCCGAAGCCGATGCCAAGAAGATCTCCGGCATCAACATTGTCGTGATCCGTCAGGCCAGCGAAATGGGCGCACTTTACGGCTCCGTCAGCAGCCGCGATATCGCGGAAGCCGCAAAGGAACAAGGTACGAAGCTTGAACGCAACAAGATCGATATCGGCGAGCCGATCAAGACGCTTGGCCTGTTCAAGGTTAAGGTCAAGCTGCATCCCGAAGTGATCGTTGACATCACCGTCAACGTCGCCCGCACCGAAGAAGAAGCCAAGGTGCAGGCCGAAAAGAAGGCCGCACCTGCGCAAAAAGCTGCACCCGAAGCGGTTGCGGAACCCGAAGCTTTTGTTGCTGAAGCCGGTGAAGAAACTGCGGCGGAAGAAAAGCCCGCTAAAAAAGCCAGGGCCCCCAAGAAAAAGGCTGCGAAGGCTGAAGGCGAAGAAGAAGCCGTCGCCGGCTAACTTTGCCCCCGCGTTTGCGGGGCTGGTTGCGCAGATTAAGCCGAATATGAAAAGGCCCCGGCGATCCGGGGCCTTTTTCTTTGTCGGTTGTTTCGGTCCGTATGTAATTTCATGCAAATCTGCAACACAGAATGGCTGCTTGTTAAGATAAGTGAAAAAAGAATTAACTTTATCTCCAAATAAGGTTAAAAGGTCTGTGGATAAGTAACTCAGGTCATTCCGGTGGTGCCTTTGGATACGACCGACACCCAACAAAATGGTTTTGATCTCGTGATCGCACGGGGCGATGAGCAATCGCCCCCGGTCAAGCCGGTGTCGCTGGTTCTACAAAAACAAACCGAACTGACCGATCTGAGCACGGCGCCGCATATGCCGTGGGAACCAAAGGACAGGATCCTGAATTGGCTGTTCCGGATCACGCAAACAGAGCTCCCCATTACCAAGGCCGATGATCAGGCCGCCCTTGTCTGGCACATAGCCAAGGAACGCTTGGTGGCGGCCAGCCAGGATGACGATTGGAAGATCGTTCAGGCCCTTTGTTGCCATGACCACGATGATTTTATGGCCGCACAGGCCGAATTGCCGGTCACCGCTGCTGAAATCAATCATTTTCGCCGCAATCACAGAGGGATCGACACCTCCCTCGCCAGCCGCTTCAAGACCCCGGCTGAACAATTGCCTGACCCGTTAGCGGCGCTCTATAGCCTGTATCTCAATCAGGCCCGCGCCGATACGGAAGCAACCCTGTTTATTGCCCAGGCCAGCGGTTCGACCCGGGTCGCCCGCGTAGTGGCTGATCTGCTTGCCATGGCGGGCTTTGCGGGCGGGCATAAATCCATAAGCTATCTGACAGCCGTGTATTCCGTCCCTGCTGCCTTCGATACATCCGCCCTTATCGACCTTGCCAACCATGAAGCGGCACGCAGGCTGGCGGTCCAGATTGACCACCCTACCCATCTTTTGAAGCTCAGCCCCGACGATATAAGCATGCTGGCCGCCCGTATCATTGAGCAAAATGCCCTTAATTCAGCGGCTTTTCTGCAAAAAGCACAAACTCTGGCCGAAGCGCGGCAGGACGTAAACCGCTTCCAGCCCGCCCAGCGTTTTCGCACTGCGGTAAGTGAGCGGGATTTACCGATTGAGGCGCAATGGGTGCAACGTATTTGCGCGGCCTATGGCCGCATATTGACCGCATGGGTTGCCGACATGCCCGAACTAGCGATGGTTGGCGGTGGCCGCCGTGTGGTTTCCGCGTAACACAGCCCGGAACCTTTTGCACAAACCAAAAAATTTTCGCGGCATTTAACCGATTGTCAAAATATTACCATCATTCTGTCGTCAATAAGACGAACTGGCTGGCTTTACTGGCAGCGTAACGAGAATAAACGGAGACAGAAATGACGACGACTGCCGCATCCACGGGCCTTCTGCCCTCCAATTGGGCCTTAGCCAGCCTGCTGATCGCCCGCTATAACGACCTGGCCCTCACCCACGCCGCCAGCCGCGCCACGCAGGCTGAAAGCTCGGGCGATCGGGAACTGGCCGTTATCTGGCACGACGTGGTGAATTATCTGCGCCACAGCCGCTAGGCTTTCGTAAAACCCCGTAACCGGGTGCTTTCCGGCCCTGTGCTTGCCTGTTAGGCTTGTTGCATGACAGGCAAAAAGGACCTTCTGGCCCAAAAACTGCGCGATGATTTCCACGGCCTTTATAGGGCCGACGAGGAAGCATGCGTCCGCGCCCTTCTGCATACCGCAAGCTTAAGCCCCGAGGCCATGGCCGCAGCGCAAGCACGCGCTGCCGATTGGGCCCGCAAAATACGTGCGGAACGCAGAACGCTTCCGGGCGTCAATGACCTGCTGGGGCATTTTGGCCTTTCGACGCAGGAAGGTATTGCACTTATGTGCCTTGCCGAGGCGCTTTTGCGCATCCCCGACCGCGCGACGGCGGACACATTGATCCGTGACAAACTTTCGGCGGCAGAATGGGATGACGCCATAGGCGGCGATGACCGGTGGCTTATGAATGCCACGGGCTGGACCCTTTCGATTACCGGCAAAATATCGAACTTCGAATACAAGACAAAGTCGTCGCCCGGGCATGCGCTTGGCGCGCTTGTTACACGGCTGGGCCAGCCCGTGATCCGGGAAGCCATAAGGGCCGCCATGCACCTTCTGGCCAACCAGTTTGTGCTTGGCAGCACGATCGAAACGGCCATTGAACGCGGCAATAAGGAAGCGGACGCCCGCATGCGCTATTCCTTCGATATGCTGGGCGAAGGCGCGCGCACGATGACGGACGCCGATACATACACCGAAGCCTATGTCAGCGCGATCAAGGCGGTTGGCGCGGCCAACAGAACCAATACCGGCGTCGCGCCTTCGGGCATTTCCGTCAAGCTTTCAGCGCTGCATCCACGCTACGAAGCGGTGCAATACAGCCGGGTGATGAGTGAGATGGTCCCTCGCCTTGCTCATCTGGCCGAACTGGCGGCGGCGGAAAACGTATTCATGCTGGTCGATGCCGAGGAAGCCGACAGGCTTGCGCTTTCGCTTGATGTCATCGATGCCGTCATGGGCACCGCCAAGATCAAGGGATGGGAAGGTTTCGGCGCCGCCGTACAGGCCTACCAAAAACGTACCCCCGCAACCATCGATATGCTTGCAAGCCTTTCGGAACTTCACAGACAAAGGCTTGTCGTGCGGCTTATCAAAGGTGCCTATTGGGATACGGAAATCAAGCGCGCACAGGAACGCGGCTGGAGCGATTTCCCGGTTTTTACCCGCAAGGTTACGACCGATGTTTCCTATCTTGCCTGCGCCGCTAGGCTGCTTGAACAAGGGGCGTGGCTGCAACCGGTGTTCGGTTCGCACAACGCCCTGACGGTCGCCAGCATCATTGAAATGGCCCCGGAACCGCAAAAGGTGGAATTCCAGCGGCTGCACGGCATGGGCGATGCCTTGTACGATCTTTTGCACAAAGAAGGTTATCAGTGCTGCGTCTATGCGCCCGTGGGCGGGCACGAAACGCTTTTAAGCTACCTTGTGCGCAGGCTTCTTGAAAACGGCGCCAACAGTTCCTTCGTACATCGCATACATGACCCGAAGGTCAGTATCGATGAACTGACAACCGACCCGGTCGCGCAACTGGCGGCTGCCAAGCCTGTTCGCCACCCGGTTGTGAAGATGCCGGAGACCTTGTACGAACCCGACCGCAGGAATTCGGCGGGAATTGATCTTACAGACCCTGTTGAAACCGCGCCGCTGCTTGCAGACATGGCCAAAGTTTGGGCAAAAACGGAAACCGCAAGCAAGATAACCCCCGAACAATTGGAAAACGCCATATCCGAAGCCCAAAAAGGCTACGGAGTTTGGTCAAACAAACCGGTGGCGGAGCGTGCGCAATGCCTTGAGCGGCTGGCCGACCTGCTTGAAAAGAACCGCGCGATGCTTATGGCCGTGCTGGTGCGCGAAGGCGGAAAGACCATAAACGATGCATTGGCCGAATTGCGCGAAGCCGCCGATTTTTGCCGTTACTATGCCGTGCGTGCGGTGGCAGATTTCAAGCCGCGCGAATTGCCCGGCCCTACAGGCGAACGAAATGTGCTTTCGCTGCATGGGAGGGGCGTATTTGTCTGCATAAGCCCTTGGAACTTCCCGCTCGCGATCTTCATTGGACAGGTTGTGGCGGCACTTGCGGCCGGAAACAGCGTGCTCGCCAAGCCGGCCTCCCAAACGCCGCTGATCGCGCGCCATGCCGTCAGGCTGACGCATGATGCAGGCGTTCCGCAAAATGTACTGCAGCTTATTATCGGCAGCGGCGAGGTGGGCACACAATTGGTGAATGCGCCGGTTACGGCTGGCGTTGCCTTTACGGGTTCGGTCGCCACCGCGCGCAAGATCAACCGCACGCTTGCCGCCAAGGATGCGCCCATTGTACCGCTTATCGCGGAGACCGGGGGGCAAAACGCCATGATCGTCGATACCTCCGCCCTGCCCGAACAGGTTGTGGACGATATCATCACAAGCGCATTTCGTTCCGCCGGGCAGCGCTGCTCTGCCTTGCGCGTGCTGTTCCTGCCCGAACCGACCGCCGATGGCATTTTGACGATGCTGAAAGGCGCGATGCAGGCATTGGTCATAGGCGACCCCGGTCTGCTTTCCACGGATATCGGCCCCGTGATCGATAGCGCCGCGCAAGAAGGCTTGCTTAAACATGTAGAACGGTTAAGGCATGAAGCGCATGAAATTTTTACCTGCGCCTTGCCCCCCGCCTGCGCGGGCGGTAATTTTGTCGCGCCGCAAGCATGGCTTATCAAGGATATCACATGGCTGAAGGATGAAGTTTTCGGGCCAATCCTGCATGTCGTGCGCTACAACCCCGTAAAGCTTGCCAAGGTGGTGGCCGGTATCAATGCCACAGGCTTTGGCCTTACCGGCGGTATCCACAGCCGGATCGAGCAGACCGTCAGCGAGGTTGCCGGAACGCTCCGTGCCGGCAACCTATACGTCAACCGGTCTATGATCGGGGCTATTGTTGGCTCCCAGCCGTTCGGCGGCGAAGGGCTTTCCGGCACCGGCCCGAAGGCCGGCGGACCGCATTATTTGCCCCGTTTTGCGCTCGAAAGGGTGACATCCATCAACACCACGGCGGCGGGCGGAAACGCCAGCCTGCTGGCCGCAATGGGGGATGGATAAAGTGCTGGAATGCCCGCCCAAAATGTTGGAATATGCGCCCCCATGAGGACAGACCCGGTTAAAGAACTTACCAAGGTCCGCGCAGGGCGGGACGTCAGTTTCTTCGATCTTTATTCCATGGATCAGGTCAGCGCCAAGGACCTCGATCTCATCATTGCCCTCGCTCGCCGCTTCCGCGAATACCGGACCCACAAATTTTCGCTCAGCGCAGGCTGTAGCCTGATCAACGCCTTTTTTGAAAACTCCACCCGCACGATGGCCAGCTTTGATCTTTCGGGCAAGCATCTGGGCATGGACACCACAAGCCTGAGCGGCGCGAATTCGACATCGAAGGGCGAAAGCTACCTCGATACTGCGCTGACGCTTGATGCCTATAACCCGAAAATCATCGTGATACGCGCGCGCGAATCCGGCGTGCCTGAAATGCTGGCGCGGCATGTGAACGCGAGCATCGTCAATGCGGGCGATGGCTGGCACGAACACCCGACGCAGGGCCTGCTCGATGCCTTGACCATCCTCGATCATTTCAAGGCCAGAGATCTTTCCGGCAAAACCGTTACGATCGTGGGTGATATACTTCATTCCCGCGTTTTCGGCTCCCTTGTTCGCGCACTCAAGAAACTGAAAGCGAAGGTGCGTATTGCGGCACCACAAACTTTTCTGCCGGCTGGTGTCGAGAATTTTGGGGTCAAAACATACTATAACGTCGAAGAAGCGCTTACGGGCGCGGATGTCGTTTACGCGCTGCGTGTGCAGGAAGAGCGCGGCGCAGGCGGCTTTATCCCGACGTTGCGGGAATATTCCAAGATGTACGGCATCAGCCGCAAGCGCATGAACCTTGCGAATAAAACCGCGATCCTGATGCACCCCGGCCCCGTGCGCCGCGATGTGGATGTCCATTCCGCCCTTGTCACGGTTGACGAACAATCGCACATCACGAAGCAGGTAGAAAACGGCATGGCGGTTCGCAAGGCGCTGATCTGGCTGCTGGCTAACCGCATGGACGGCAAAAGAAAGGAGCCGACCCGGAAATGAGCGCGCTTCTCATCAAAAACGGCCATGTGATCGACCCGGCGAACGGCATCGACCGGCAGCAGGATATTTTCGTGCGCGACGGTAAAATTGTTGAAGTCGGTAAAGCCATTCGGGCGAAAGCCGATCAAACCATCGATGCAAACGGGCTTACGGTTACGCCCGGCCTTATCGATTTGCAGGTGCATGTGCGCGAACCGGGCCGGGAAGACCGGGAAACGATTGAAACCGCTTCGCGCGCCGCGCTGGCGGGCGGCGTTACCTCTATCGTCGCCATGCCGAATTCGACCCCGGCGGCGGACAACCAGACGGTTATTGAATTTGTCATCAAGCGCGCGCGCGATCTTGATTTGATCAATGTTTATCCTTCCGGCGCTATCACGACCGGGCAGCAGGGCCTGAAGCTGGCGGAAATCAACGAACTGAAGAACGCGGGCGCAATCGCCATCACGGATGACGGCGTCGATGTGCAAAACGAAGGTCTTTTGCGCCGCGCCATGGAATACGCAAAGACCTGCGGCATCCTGCTCATGAGCCATTGCGAAACCGACGATCTGACGCGGGAAGGCGTTATGCATGAAGGTTGGGTTTCGACCCAGCTTGGCTTGCCCGGCACGCCGGCAATTTCCGAAGATTACGCGGTTCGCAAAAACATCATGCTTGCACAGCTGACCGGCGCGCGGCTCCATCTGCTTCACAATTCGTCAATCGGCGCGACGCAGGCCATCCGCGAAGCCAAGAAGGGCGGTTACCGGAACATTACAGCCGAAGTCGCGGTCCAGCATTTCTCCCTGACCGACGAGGAATGTTTTGGGTATAACACCAACGCCAAAATGTACCCGCCGCTTCGCTCAAGGGAACATGTCGAAGCCATCATCAAGGGTATCAAAGACGACACCTTCGATGCCTTCACGACTGATCACGCCCCGCATATCGAGCCCGACAAGCTCGAACCGTTCCAGCACGCCGCCTTTGGCTCAATCGGCCTCGAAACCAGCTTCGCGGTTATGAACACGTATCTTGTGAAGAAGAAACACATATCGCTGCGCAAAGGCATTTCGAAAATGACGACCGAGCCCGCCAAAATTCTAGGCGTCAAGAAAGGCACGTTATCGGAAGGCGCGGATGCCGATATCGCCATCTTCGATACCGGTCACAGATGGGTGGTGGACAGCAGCAAAGGCCATTCAAAAGCAAAAAATTGCATTTTCGAAGGCAAGGCACTGGTCGGCCGGGCGGCCTACACGATCAAGGGCGGCAAGGTTAAATACAGCCTGAAGGCATGAGATGGATTTCGCCGCGCTGCTTGATGTAAACTCCCTTATTCTTGCATTCACCGGCTTTATCATAGGGATACTTGGCGTTGTCATCGGCGGCGCAATGTTTTTTGCCGTTCCGCTGATGCAATGGCTGTTTCCACTCGCTTCATTCGGTATCGTCGTCGGTAACATTAAAATGGGGTCGTTCTTCCGCAGCATCGGTTCAACGATATCCACCCATAAGCACATCGAATATGTCGATAACTTCAAGCTATCCCTTGCCGCATTTTTGGGCACGATTCTCGGCGCTTCGGCTATTGCCCAACTGGATCAGGCGTGGCTTCTGCCCGCGGTCGTTCTGGCGATTATCCTTGCCCTTCTCGCGCCAAAGCTTGCGCACAAAATCACGAACCGGACCTTCCATCTCGCCTCCCTGCTCACGGGGATATATGCGGGCTTGTTTGGCGCCGGCATCGGAGTGCTGCTTATTGCGTTGCTGCGCCTGAAACATCCATCGGACGAAAAAATCGCGCACGTTAAAATACAGGCGCGCTTCGTTGAATGGCTGCTTGTGATCACGGCCATCGTCACCCACTTCCTGCATGGCAACCTTGTGACATCCATATGGGTGCCATGGTCAATCGGCGGATTAATCGGCGGTTATACGGGCGGCGTAATGCTCGATAAAATGGGCAAGCTTTCCGGCAAGGTACAGAAAATTATTCTGTATGTAGCGTTCGCTTTTGCGTTCATCGTTGCCGCGTTCAAGGCTTTCGATATCGCTCTGTCATAGTTGCGCGGCTGGCGCACCCTAGAGGACTCGAACCTCTGACCTGTCGCTTAGAAGGCGACTGCTCTATCCAGCTGAGCTAAGGGTGCATTCCGGCCTTGCGGGAACACTAATCAGTTATCCCCGCTTGCGCAAACCTGTGCGATGCGGGGCTACGGGCTTCTTTCTTCGTCTTGCGGGCGAATGAAGCGAAGGTTTTCGGCAAAGCTGCGCGGCATGATGCGGCGTTCCTTGGCTTCGACCACGATGTATTCCCACCCCTTGGCGACGGCAAACGCGACAGCCTCTTCCTTGCTGTCGAACCGCAAACGGTTCAACAACTCGGTCAGCGTATCGCCGGCGCTAACCCAGCCCATAAGCGGTTCCGGAGTGCGCGGCGTTTCGATTTCAGGTTCGATAACCCAGGCATGCGTCTTGGCGCGGCCCGATTGCATCGCGGTCTTGCTTGGCCGGTAGATACGTACGCGCATGACACTCCCTCTCGTCTTCAATCTGGTCGGGACGCCCGGATTCGAACCGGGGGCCTACAGTACCCAAAACTGTCGCGCTACCAGGCTGCGCTACGTCCCGTATTACCCCGGCGCGGCGACCGGAACTGCACTGGCATAGCCAAAAGCCCGCCTTTCGGCAACTTTAACCCATAGGGCCAAGAAACCGGCCCCGGACCCCTGTAATCTGCCCTTCAAGGGCTTAAGGAGGGGTGAATAACCCTATCACCCGGCCTGAGGCCCAGTTTGGCTGCCGTGCCGCCCTTAAGCTCTAGAACCCCTTTGCCCGGGCTGGCCGAGGTGATCATATCGGTTGAAAGTGGCTGGGTGTTTTCGGCGATATTGATTATCCGTCCCTCACTATCAAGGAAAAGAATATCAAGCGGTATGTAGGTATTCTTCATCCAGAATGTAAGCCTATTAGGTTCAGGAAACAGAAACAGCATGCCAGCATCGTCCGGCATATCCTTCACATACATCAAACCATAGCTTTGTTCGCTCTGATTTCTGGCCACTTCCACATCGAATCGATGGCTGGTCCCGGCGGCGGTCCGCAATTCGATCGCCGTGTGCTTGAAATCCGGCCTTGGGGTATTGCTGTCGGGGCTTATATGCGGGCTATTGGCATAGAGAAACACCGCCGCAAACAGGACGCCAAGCATCAGTAAATAAACCCAAAGATTGCCTCTGCGCCGTGTTTTTCCTATATTTTTCAAAGTCGTTTTCCTGATTAAGAAGTTTTTTGTATGATGCCGGGTAGCATATTCGCTTGAGGGTACAAATGACAAATGCAACCAAGTTCATGAGCTCGGTCGCCATCGCGGCAATGCTGTGCGCGGGCGGCGCCCATGCGCAGAATGTCGCGGTCCCCTATACGCCTGACAATAGCGCGGACGAAGTACCCTCACTCGGCTTTGCGCCTGCAGCTCCCATCAAGCAAGCACCCGTCCCCACGGCCGAAACCGATACGAAAAAAACCCAAGTCGATACCGCGGTCAATGCCGCGCCGCAGCTGCCAAACCCCAAGGTTGATCTTGATTACAACCTTCAAAACATACCGGCTGAATCGCAGGATATCGTCAAACGCGTAAGGGAAGTGACTAGGCAGAAATATATGCAAGCCATAAACAGCTTGCCCAAAAGCAAAACGGAATTTCTGGATGTTCCAGAAAATGTAAATGCTACATTAGGTAACACGGTCAAGAACGGCAGCAATCTTACTGTTACGGGTATTGCCAAGCGATGGTCAAATCAGGATCTTATGATGATAGCCGCAAAAACCGGTTTTAACCCCGAGGAAGCTGCACAAAAATGCAGGCTTGCAGCCGGGGGCGTAGTGGAAACCGACAAGGGCGCTTACATTATTAACGTAACAGAAGATTTGCAGGGCACTACGACCTTTGAAGGCGTTGTTAAAACCGTAAGCATCATGCCTTCGGCTTTGTGCAATCCGCCATCGTCGCCTCCGAAAGATGTTGGCGCCATCGTCAGGGTTGGCAAAAAATATGTTATTGCCCTGCCCGGCGCTACGCAATGTACGCCGCCGCGCACAATAAGCGGCAGTGCGCGCATTAGCTATGAATATGACGGGAACGGCGTTGGCCGCTGCACGTACTGATCAGCGCTGGCTAATATCCGTTTTCTTGTCCTGTGCCAGCCCGGTGGCATCATCCGGGGTAAGCCCTTCAATAAACTTCATGATGGCCTGCCTGACTTCCAAATCATAAACATCGCTGTGCCCGAGCCCGGGTACAAAAACACCCTGCTTGGGTTCGTTTGCGGCAGCCAGAAGCTTGCGCCCGAATTTCGCAGGCACCACGAGATCGGAAAGACCATGCACGATCATAAGCGGCATATGAATGTTCTTGATCTTGTTTATCGATTCAAAACGGTCACGCATCAGGTAATAGACCGGCAAGAACGGGTAGCGCCATGACCCAACCTCCGCCGTCGAGGTATAGGGCGATTCAAGTATCAATCCCAGAGCACGGTATTCGGTGGCCATCTGCGTCGCAACGCCGGTGCCCATGGATTCGCCGTACAAAACAATATGATCACCGCCGAGGTCGTGGGCCTTCAGCCAATCGAGTACGGAACGGGCATCGTCATAGAGCCCCTTTTCCGAAGGCACACCCGGGTTCTGACCGAAGCCACGGTAGCCAACCATCATGACGCCATAACCCGCATCAATCCATGGCCGTACTTTGTAGTTGCGATAACCGGCATGTCCGGCGTTGCCTTGGGTAAAAACTATTGTCTCCCGGTCCGGCGTACGCGCGGGCGTGTACCAGCTCGTGATCCGCAGGCCATCGGCAGTCAGTGTTTCAACCGGCTGTAGTTCGGGAACCTGCCATTCGGAAGGAACGAAACTTGTCTTATCCGGAAAATACATCAGGTTGCGCTGCAGCAAAACGAGTGCAATGCAAAAAACTGCGTAAGCTGTCAAAAGCGTTAGCAGTAAATGCTTGATTTTACTTCGCGCGATGTACTGCACATCAACCATAGATTCATATTTACCAGTTATCTATTAAGTTACCCTGAATGCCATAGAGCTTGGCATAGGTCCCGCCGCGTTCCATCAGCTCTGTGTGTGTGCCCTGCTCCACCGCCTGACCGGCTTGCAAAACAACAATCAGATCGGAATCCACGATGGTGGAAAGTCTGTGCGCAACAACAATTGTCGTGCGCCCCACTTGCAAACGCCGCAGCGCATTTTGCACGGCGCGTTCGGACTCGTTATCGAGCGCGGATGTCGCCTCATCCAGCAAAAGCACGGGCGCATTGCGCAGCATCGCGCGGGCAATGGCAACACGCTGCCTTTGTCCGCCCGAAAGCTTTACGCCAAGCTCGCCAACCATTGTAGCATAGCCTTCGGGCAGCTGTTTGATAAAGCCGTCTGCAAAGGCCGCTTCTGCCGCCGATTCAATTTCACTATCGCTCGCATCGGGTTTGCCATAGGCGATATTGGCGCGGATGGTATCGTCAAACAGCGCCGTTTCCTGGCTGACAAGCGCAATGTGATCGCGCAGGCTTTCCAGCGATAAATCCCGGACATCGTGCCCGCCGACCGTTACCTTGCCTTGCTGCACATCATAGAAGCGCGGAATCAGATTTATGATCGTCGATTTACCGGAACCCGAAGCGCCGACGATCGCGACCGTCTTGCCATTCGGCACCGTAATGGTGATATCGCGTAGCGCTTGCGTACCATCGGGATAACTAAAGCTCACACCTTCTATGCCGATGCTGTAATCACTGGTCTTGAGCGATTTCGCCGTCGTGCTGTCAACAATGGACGGCTTGATGTCAAATACGGAAAACAACCGCTCTGCTGCCGCAAGGCCGCTTTGCAGTTGTGCGTTCATCTTTGCCATGCGCTTCATCGGGTCGTAGGCGAGAAGAAAGGCGGTGATGAAGGAAAACAACTCGCCCGGCGTGCTGCTGCCGTTCATGACCTGGTTCCCGCCATAAACGATAACGGCGGCGATCGCGAACCCGCTTAGCAGTTCGGATATAGGGTTTGAAAGCGCGCTGACACGATAGCCCTTCAGGCAAAGTTCAAAGATTTTTTCGGTGATCTTCTTGGCATAGCCGCTTTCCTTGGTTTCCATGCCATAGGCCTTGACGTGGCGTATGCCCTGGAACGTCTGGCTTAGAAAAGATGCAAAATGACCGATTTCATGCTGCGTGCTCGATGAAACCCGGCGCATGCGCTTGCCCAGCTTGGCTACCATGAGGGCGGAGGGCGGAAATACAAGAAACGAACCAAGCGCGAGCTGCCAATCCTGATAGAACATAACACCGATCAATATCGCGAGTGTCAGACCGCCACGGAACGAGCTGGTCATGCACTCGCCCACGGCCTGTCGCATGACGCCGACATCGTTGGTCATGCGTGAAATCAGCGTTCCCGATGCGTTGGCGTGGTAAAAAGAAAGATCGGCATCGAGCAAATGTCTGTATAGATCTTGTTGTGCATCGGTGATGATGCGCTGGCCAATCTTGTTCATCATCACCGTATGAACATAGGTTGCACCCCCGCGTATGGCGAAGATAAGCAAAACGGCAACCGCCACTTCCAGCACAAGCATGGTGCTGCCCTGCTTCATGACATGGTCGATAATCGGTTCCATCATCTTGGCCATGGCGCCGGTCATGATCGCGGCAATGGCCATAAAAAATGTTGCAAGTGCTAAGTCGGGAATGTGCCGGATCAGATACTGCCTGAACAGACGCGCGATCAGCTGGGATGACGGGGTATGGTGCTTCTTGGGGGATGACACGTGCGATAGCTAACTTGGCTGGAGGTCATTGAAAGGAAACAGATTCTTCCGCTATCATAAGGAAGTTTAAAGCTTTTTCCACACACATCTGCGTATCATGGGGTTATGCCCGATAACCGCACTATATCGGTACCGAACCGCAAAATCGGCCTAGCGCTCAGCAGCGGCATGGCCCGGGGTTGGGCTCACATAGGGGTAATCCGGGCACTTACCAACATGGGCTTCAAGTTCGATGTTGTAGCCGGCTGCTCGATCGGCTCGCTTGTGGGTGGCGTTTATCTGGCTGACAAGATCGATGTGCTTGAAGATTGGGCCCGAAGCCTGAACAAAATGAAGATCGTCAGTTACCTTGACCTTAAGGTGCGCAGCGGCGGTTTAATCTCGGGCGCCAAGCTTCTCGACGAAATCAAGCACTATATCGGCGATACCACTATCGAACAGCTGCCGCAGCGCTATGTGTCGGTGGCGACCGATCTGGTAACGGGCCACGAAATATGGCTGGAGCGCGGGCCGCTTGCAGAAGCCATGCGTGCCTCCTTTTCGCTCCCGGGCGTATTCCCGCCAATCCGGATAGACGGTAGATGGCTGGTTGATGGCGCACTGGTCAACCCGCTGCCCGTCAGCGCCTGCCGCGCCATGGGCGCAGATATGGTCATTGCAATCAACCTCAACGCAGATATCATTGGCAAGGTGCGTCGGCCGGGCGGCGAAGTATCGAGCGCAACCGGGTTTGACCTGCTAAACCTTGTAGAAAGCACACAGGAGCTGGAAAACAAGATGCACGGGCTTGACCCCCTGACCCGCCGGGTATTCAGGCGCGAACACGATAACCCGAGCCTTTTCGGCGTTATGACCGCATCTCTTAACATCATGCAGGACCGTGTAACGCGATCCCGCCTAGCCGGCGACCCGCCGGACGTGCATATAGCCCCGCGGCTCGGCCATATAGGCCTGCTCGAATTCGACCGCGCCCCCGAAGCCATTCGCGAAGGCGAACAGGCGGTCGAACGCAAGAAGCATGAACTTTTTGACGCCCTCGGTGTACTTCTATCCAGTTCAGGCAAGACCAAGCCGCCCTCAACGCCCTAAGGACCAAATCAGGTGGAATTACTTTACGGCATTTTGCTGATCAGCAGCATCCTTGCGATCGTGAGCATTGCCACGAGCCTGATTTCCTTCCGCTATGGCGCGCCGCTGCTGCTTTTGTTTCTTGTGGTTGGCTTGCTGGCCGGCAGCACGGGCATAGCGGGCGAGCAGTTCTCCGACCCGCAAACGGTATTCGTTATCGGGTGCATCGCGCTCGCGACCATTCTGTTCGAAAGCGGTTTTACAACCCAATGGCGCAGCTACCGGCTCGCCGCCTGGCCCGCGCTGACCATGGCGACGTTCGGCGTACTTATAACAGCCGGGATCGTAATGGTGACTGGCGTTTACGTGCTTGACCTCGGTTGGCTCGAAGCGGCTTTCCTTGGTGCCGTACTAAGCTCGACCGACGCGGCGGCCGTTTTCTTCCTGCTCCGCGTTGGACGTATTACAATTCGTGACCGCGTTCGCTCGACGCTGGAAATTGAATCCGGCACCAACGACCCCATGGCGATCATGCTTACGCTCGTGCTGGTCGAAATCGCAACGATACTAACGGCCACAGGAGAAGCTATAACACCCACTTATGCCGAAATTTTTGGGCATTTCGTCAAGGAATTATTTATCGGCTCCATTGTTGGCTATGTAGGCGGCAGGGTTATCGTACTTGTGATCAACAAGCTGAATTTTGAATCCAGTCTTTACCCGCTCATCAGCCTTGTAATCGCGCTTTTTGTGTTCGCGCTTTCGGGCAAGCTGGAAGGCTCCGGTTTTCTTGCCATCTACATAGCAGGATTGACGGCAGGCAACAGCAGGCTGCGTAATTCACAGAATGTACGCCGTTTCCATGAAGGCATAAGCTGGCTTAGCCAGCTCACGATGTTCCTTGTCCTTGGCATGATGGCCGATCTTGGCCGGCTGATCACCATGGCCCTTCCCGCTCTTGGCATTGCTGCGGTGCTGATATTCGTGGCCCGGCCGCTCGCGACCTTCCTCTGCCTTTCGCCCTATAAGTTCACACCCGCAGAAACAAGCTTTGTCGGATGGGTGGGTTTGCGCGGCGCGGTTTCCATTTTGCTGGCGCTGCTGCCGCTTATGGCCCATGTCGAGAATGCCGAGATTGTTTTTTCCGTCACATTCCTTGTGGTGGTCTATTCGCTGCTTGTGCAGGGCTGGACGATTAAAAAGGTTGCGCAGACACTTAACCTGATCGTGCCGCCGCACACGGGCCCTGTCCGGCGCATGGAATTCGAGCTTCCGACCGGCAGCAACCTTGAGCTGGTAGCCTACAACGTGCATCCGGACAGCCTGATCGCCCGCGGCGCGCCGTTGCCGGCATGGAGCCACGCCGTGCTCGTACTGCGCGATGGGCGCCCGCTTGCGCTCTATGACGACCCGTGGAAATTGCAGGAAAACGACCAGGTTTACTTCTTCACAGACCCTTCACGGCTGCCGGTGTTTGACCGCCTGCTTGGCGCACCGCTTAAGGATTACGAGAGCGAACGAAAATTCTATGGCGATATCGTGCTTGAACCGACCGTAAAATTTTCGGAGCTCACGGGTATATACGGCCTGCGGATTGACGGCGTGAACCAAGACCTGACGCTCGCGGAACTATTCGAGCTGGAATTCAAGAAAAGCTATGAAGTTGGCGACCGTCTGCGCATCAGCAGGTTTGAGCTGATTGTACGTGCAATCGAAGAAAACAAGATAAAATCAATCGGCCTTGCGCTTATGGCACCCGATCTGCGCGATCAGATCATCGGCCACGGCAGCCCCGCCCGGCGCTTTATCAGGAAAATCAGAAGCATGCTGCTGGCGTCACGCATCCATAGCAGCGATGATAGCTAGCTGTCGCGCTTCGGTAAAAACCCGCCGCCAATCCTGAGAATAAGAAAGCCGAGCACGAAAAGCGCAATCGGCACGGCCAGCGCCATTGCAATGGCATGGCGGAGCTGGGCCTGCAAATCAGCCTGCCAGCGGCTCAGCACATCCTGAACATTCATCGCCCCGGATGGCCGGAACATAGCTGCAAAACGGAATCTGTCGCTTGTGTCGGCCTGGTTATGCTGCGAGGCGGGAACGGGGATGATATCCTTGCAAGGCACGGAGGCCGGCAAAAAGTTTTTGACAAAGAAGCGCGGGTTTACGCCCGTGCGATACATAAAATATTCGATCTTGTGCACCGGTTGATAATCCTTCATTTCCGTGTTCACAATATTGAGCACCTGACACCAGACCTTCAACAAATTCCGGTTCTTCAGTTCATCGACAAGATCGGCCCCTTCAAGTTTTGCAAATTCGGCTGCCGAGAAGCGGGGCTTGACATCGGGGTTGCGTTCTTTCTCATCGGCATACTCCTTCTGGAGGCTTTTAAATTCCGGCACGTATTCCTGTTCCCACCTTTGCGGGGCCGTAAAATCTTTATGCAACCCGCCAAGGAAGTACATGAGGCCGTTTGCCCCCACCCACAAAATACTGATGAGCAGCCACGCAATAAAAAAATTACGCCCAGCGTTGGATTTTTTGATTTTACCGGCAACCATTCATCACCACCCGTTCAAATAGCCGAGACGTTATTAGCACATTTTATACAGAGCTTGCATAATCAGAAACAGGGGCTGAAGCCTCGCTCCTGACCTTCTTAACCAAGGCAATAACCTCAGAGATCCAGCGCTCGGGGTTAAGAAGCTCCATGGTGCGTAAACGCCCGGTTTCACGGTCAGAAGGCTCCGTTTGGGCCTTGGCGATATAGCCCCTTACCTTGCCGCGCCAGTCTTTATCCGACCATTGAAAGCTCATAAAATTGGGCAGGCCCGAGAAATGTTCGGCATAAAAATCATTGCTGTCGGTTATCGAACAGCCCATGGTTTTCATGGCTTCATAAATACGTTCATGCGCGCCATATCTGAAATAGGGATTTGTGTTAATCACACATTTGGAGCGCCGGTACCGCTGATAAGCCTTACCCGCCGCTTCACCCGGCAGGAATATGGCCCTGCAGCCCGTTTTATCAATATGATCCCAGCCGTTGCCGATGATGACTACACCCTCAACGCCCTTGATCGCCTGCACCATATGCGTAGAGCGCCATGCGCGCACATATTCATCCAGCATACGAACAATAAAAACAAATGCCTTCCAGTTTTTCGGATCATCGAGAAGTGCGCCTTGGTCCTTCATGCGCGCCTGCACCAGATCGGTAAGATAGGCGTCGGTGCGCGCACATACGATCGGGATCAAATCCTGGATAATTGCGCGAACTTCGCTGCTCGCTTCACTGAATTTTTTTACGACTTTGCCTATGGCCACGCCGCTTTTCAGATATAGCGCACCGATATCCCGCTCGTTCCAAGGCATGTCGGCATAGAATGGATGCGTTTGCGGCGCCGCCATGGGCAACAGGGCGGTCGGTTGTTTGCTTTTGATATATTGCTTCTGCACATCATAGAAATCCCGGTAATAATAGCAATTGATCACGTAAGAGGTATCGATTGCATGATTACCAAGATTATAAAACGGATGATCGAACATCAGGGAAAGGAAGGGGATCTTCAGCTCCTCCCACAGATTACCCTTCTTGCCTTGCAACGTGGAGCCGACACCGGCAAAGGCAAAGGCAAAGATGACCTGCCTTGTGCGCAGTATATTCATGGTCTTTTCCAGACCGTTGGCGGCACGTAAATCCACAATCTCGGTTTTAAAATTATAAGGCTGCAGCATTTCGCGAACCCCGCAGCTTGCACTCAGCAGGGCCTGGTTGGCGTTCTGGCCAACGAAAGCAAGCACGGTGGGCGCATCGTAACTCATCATTTTACCCTGGTTACCGGTTTCTTCCTGGAAGCCCTAGCTGATAGCATTTGCCTATGCCGCTTGTAAGCCTCCTCCCGAATGGCCCGCAGGCGAGCGTGCAGCCCCCGAGGAGCGGAATTAAGGAATGGCTCCAACATCATGATATGGCTGGTATATATGGCTTTTAGGTCCATGCTCCGTGACCCTGTGTGCCGACGGTATAGATAGAGCGGCTCCGGAATAACCTCCAGCTTATAGCCGGCCAGCACTGCCCGGGTTTGCAGTTCGTAATCCTCAAACACAAAGCCGGATTCGTTTTTAAAACCGCCCAATTCAAGGAATGCCTTTCGCCTGTAAAGGGCGTTCGTATCGCCAAGGCAATTCACATAAGCCGCAAGGGCCGGGCATCCGCCTACGGGCGTCCAGCCGACACCGACAACCGGGTGTTTTTTGTCGCGTGTTGGCAGCTGCGCCACGGGCGGCGGATCAATGTCGGACGCCGGATGAAGCCCGGGAATACAAGTCAGAATGTCCGCTTTGCCGGTTGCCGCTGCCGTGGCAAAACATTCCAACTCATGCGCCAGCGCGATATTATCGTCATCGCCAAAGAAGATGTATTGTGACTTTGTTGCCTTAACCGCAAGCATGCGCGCCGCCGCCGGACCGGCATTGTCTTGCCGCAGCCAGCGCCATTGACGTTTCTTGAATGCCGCCCGCCATTTCTTCTCAAGCTGCGCAACGCGCCTGTCTGTGCTGCCGTCATCAACAACAATGAGACTAAAATTTTTATAGGTTTGCCGTTCGTAGGATTCCAGGGCTTGCTGCAGCTCCCTTGGTCGGTTGAACGTGGGAAGGCACACGCAAATACCCGGCAAGCCCGCCCTTCCCGCTTTCTTCCGTACAGACCGGGAATGAAGTTTTGTAAGGAGATCGCGCAGCGTTGCGCGGTTACCAAGCGTAGCATCGGCATTCTCTATCGCCCTGCGCTCAATAAAATCCTGTTCAATCGCGGTTCGGCCATATGGCAGAAGGCCGGAAAATTTACGCGGCAAGCCAAGCGGCTTTCCGCCATATAGCATAATCTTCACCCGTCTGCCCCAAAGGCCCTGATTGCGGGCCAGAAGGGCGTAAAAAGCCGCATCCGGACAATCAAGAAAAATGACAACATCGGACCGCGTTTCCCTGAGCGCCTGATAGGCGCATAAGCTTAGCAGCGGCAAGAAGCCATGCCCGGCCTTAAGTTTTCCGGATGCATAAATCAATCGAACGGGGTTTTTAGACCGCGCGCGAGCGGGCTTTACGGCTATGTCGATCGCCACGACAGCGTGGCCAGCCTGAAGCAGCGCGCCGCACACATCATCCAGCTTCTTCGCGCTACTTACGCGTGAGCTATCCAGTACAATACAATATGATTGTTTTGGTCGCATGCATGCTATCTTTTCGGTGTTGATCGCCCTTTGTTCTGATCGACTGCAAACGGCTCGAAATGCCACCAGCCGCGTTCATCCTCGGCGGTTTTCTGATACACGACAATATTAGCACATGCGGTTTCGCGGCGCTGCAACGCGTAATTCTTGTCTATAAATGAGATGGCGGTCTTCGTGGAAGGCATCCAGTAATCATCGAACACCAGAATGCCGTTTTTGCCTAAAAGCTTTTCCGCATAAAAGAAATCAAGCATAATTGCGTCGAACCTGTGGTCGCCATCGATATAGATAAAATCAAACCGCTCCCGCGCTTTCAGAAGCTGCGGCAATCCGAAATGCGAAAACTCTTCCATCCAGACATGCATCGATTTTGCACCAGCCTCTTCGACCTTGCGCAGGCCGATCCCATGCCAGGCCGTAAGCTCCCACGGATCCATGGATGTCAAACGGGCGTCCGGCTTTGCCTTTAGGAGCGCGCCAAGCATAAACAGCGTTGAAAACCCGTAGGCGAAGCCGATTTCTAGGCATCGTGCCGGCTTATGCTGTGCAATAAGTTCGGCCATGGCAATGCCTTGCCCCGGCGTTATGCGCGTCGTGGCATCCATACGATACGTCGAGCCATCATGCCCCTTCTGTTCGGCTTGGCTGTATAGCGCGCACAAACAGCTTGCAGCTTCGGGGGCCAGAACGGGGCTATTCAGTAGATCGGAATTCATTGCACACACATATCGAAATTTATTTCAAAATTGGCTCAAGGATGGCCCTGTCTTTTTCAAGCCATGCAAAAATTTCATCAAGTATGACGGAAACCTTGCGTTTCGGCTTCCACCCGGTTGCTTTCGTGACAGCGGCATTATCCGTAACGTAATAAGGAATATCCGCCGGACGTGTTTTCTTATCTGCCCTAACAGATATCTTTTTTCCGCGGCTTGCGCACAAATCGGTTAGTTCGCGCAAAGAGACGCTGATATCCTGCCCGCCGCCTGCATTAAAAACCATGCCGTTTAATTTATTCAAATTCCTGAGCTGGCAAGCGATAAGATCATACAAATCTGCCACGTGTAATATATCGCGCACCTGCATGCCCTTGCCGCCAAACCCGCTATAGGAAAGCTTGCCGCCATACAGGTGCCGCGCAGCCCACAGCACAATGAAGCCTTGATCAACCTTGCCCATTTGCCACGGCCCCGTGAGCACCCCGCAGCGGTTGATAACAGCCCGCATTCCATATGCCGCCGCATATTCCTGCACCAGCATTTCAGCCGCCAGCTTGGTTGCCCCGTACAGCGAACGTACGCCGCAAATCGGGAATTCATCCGAAATGCCGCGTGCCGACCAGCCCACCCCCTTTTTTCCTGGCGCAATAACAAGCCGGTTTTTCTTTTCGATCAAAGGCAGGTTGCGCAATGCGGCAATGGGGTACACTCGGCTCGATGACAAGAACACCGTATCGGCCCTATGCCGGCGGGCCGCTTCCAGCGCATTGAAAGTGCCTGTAAGATTTGTGTTGATCAGATAACGCGGATCGCCGTCATACCCGGCATGCACCGAAGGTTCCGCCGCACAATCAATCAGCAAATCGAACCCATCAACGGCTGCAAGATCTTCGGGACAGCGAATATCGCCATGAACAAACCCAACCCCGGCCTTGCGCAGGCGCGGAAGCGTCAGCTCGCTGCCGCGACGCTTCAGATTATCGAAGGCAAAAACATTGGCGCGGCCATGTTCGCGCTTAAGCATGATGGCTATGTTGGAGCCAACAAAACCGGCGCCGCCCGTCACCAGAATATTTTTGTAGTTATTGACAGCCATTTATGCCCCGGCAAACAAGGACCGGAAATATTCGATCGTGGGCTTCAACCCTTCCCGCAGCGGAATAGCAGGTTCCCAGCCGAGGGCCGATTTTGCCAGGCTGATATCAGGCCGTCTTTGCTTCGGATCATCCGGTGGCATTGGTTTCTTTTCGATCTTCGATTTGGATCCGGTCATCTCGATCACTATCTCCGCCAATTCGCGGATGGTAAATTCACCGGGGTTACCGATATTAACGGGGCCGGTAAAATCATCGCCCGTGTCCATAAGCTTCATCAAACCGCTGACCAGATCATCCACATAACAGAAGGAGCGGGTTTGCTGGCCGTCGCCGAAAATGGTGATAGGCTTGTTTTGCAGCGCCTGCACGATAAAGCTGGATACCACGCGTCCGTCATTCGGGTGCGTACGCGGTCCGTAGGTATTGAAAATACGCGCCACCTTGATGGGCATCTTGTGCTGGCGGCGATAATCAAAGAACAGCGTTTCAGCACAGCGCTTGCCTTCATCATAACATGCGCGCGGCCCGATCGGATTGACGTTGCCCCAATATGATTCGATTTGCGGATGAACAGACGGGTCACCATAGACTTCGCTGGTCGAGGAAAGCAGTATCTTTGCCCGTCTGCGCTTGGCGAGCCCGAGCATGTTGATCGAGCCCATGACACTGGTTTTCGTGGTTTGTACCGGGTCAAACTGGTAATGGATCGGCGATGCCGGGCAAGCGAGGCTATAAATTTCGTCAACCTCCACATAAAGCGGGAAGGTCACATCATGCCGCGCCAGCTCGAAATTCGGGTTGCCCAGCAAATGGTGAACGTTTTCACGCGTGCCTGTAAAAAAATTATCGACACAAAGGACGGAATGCCCCTGCTTCAGTAAACGTTCACATAAATGCGACCCGATGAAGCCGGCGCCGCCGGTTACCAACACCCGCTTATAACTACGCTGCATGATTCCACCGCAACCTATTGAATTTCAGACATTTATTCAGATATAGGCCGGGAATGCAAGCCCACGCCTAAGCAGCGGTTATTGCACGGTGATGGGGATGGCCCCGCCTTCGGATGCCGATGATTTCTGGCTTCTAAGCAGCACAAAGCTTATGCGGCGGTTAAGCGGCGATAGCGGGTCGGAGGGGTTCAGAAGCTCGGTATCCGCCTTGCCGACGACACTGGCGATACGATCCGGCGGCATACCGTAATCTATCAGCGCCCTGCGGCTCGCATTGGCGCGGTCGCTTGAAAGCTCCCAATTGGAATAGCCGTCGTCGCGTCTGAACGGGTTGCCGTCCGTATGGCCGGTAATCGCGATGCGGTTGGGCATTTTCTGGGTCACCTGCGTGATCTGCTGCATCAACTTTTTACCGGCTTCCGAGAACACGGAGCTGCCGAGCGGGAACATGGCTGTTTGCTCCTGATCCACAATTTGTATGCGGAACCCTTCTGCGGTTCTGTCCATCACAAGGTTGCGGCGCAGCTCGCTAAGCTCGGGTACCGATTGAATGGCCTGCCGCAATTCCTGCTCGGCTTGCACAAATTCGGCTTCTTCCAGTTGGGCGGCGATGCTTTGCTTCTGCTCGGTCGTTAACGCAACTTTCTTTGCCTGTTTACCCGTATCGTCGAGCGCAACCTTGGGTAACACCACGTTATTTTTGCTGTTACGCCCTTCAAGCATTAGGTAGCTGGCGGAATCCCCGCGGGTTTTATTTTTGTCTTGCAAAAGATTGGTTTTATCAACCGCGCTTACCGGGGATTTTAAAGCAAGCTGCGATCCGCTTGATGTGACCGAACGACCGCCAAGCGTGCCGCCTGAACCGCTGGTGAGGGAATGGCTTGCGACCTGCGGGTCGAAATAGCTTGAAAGGCCTTCCTTTTGTACCGGCGTGGTTGCGACAAGCATCCAGAGCAGCATAAAAAACGCCATCATGGCTGTTGCAAAATCGGCGTACGCAACCTTCCACGCACCATGGCCGCTGAGCGCTTTTTTGATGCGCTTGCGTTTGGCAACCCTGACAAGAACAATTTCAACCGGTTTGCCGTTTCTATATGTGTTCTGCCAGCGTTGATCGGACGAGCGGCTATTCGGCGGCCGCGCTGATGACATAAACGGCATTAGCTACCACCATGCTTGAGGAGGCAGAATGACAACTAAATCATTGCTGTATGCAAACTATGCCAAATCAATATTAAGAAAGCGCAAGGGAATACAATGCGGTTTGCTAAAATACTTCGATAATTTGCTTTGAAAATCCGTGCGCCGGGTATGACAAATTTGGCGATTCCGGAAAAGTCAGCTCAGAGGCTGTGCTACGCCGCACCGACATCCGACAGGAAATCCAGCGCTTGCGCCAGATCCGTCAGAATATCATCGGCATCTTCTAGCCCGATCGAAAGCCGAAGCGTCCCCGGCCCTACGCTTACGAGCGCCTTTTCCTGCTCATTGAGCTGCCTGTGCGTCGTGGTGTCTGGGTACACGATCAGGGATCGGGTTTCTCCGATATTAGCAAGGTGGGTAAACAATTTCAGCCGCTCGATCAACTTGGCTGCAGCCGGGCGCCCGCCTTTCAGATCGGCGAGCAAGATCGCCCCGGTGCCGCGCGGCAAATATTTTGCAACGCGTTCTTTTTCCGGGCTATCCGGCAGCCCGGCATATTTCACTGAAGCAATAGCAGGATGTTTCTGTAAATATAAGGCTACCTTCATGGCGTTGCTCACATGCCTGTCCATACGCAACGGCAAGGTTTCGATGCCCGTGATAGTCAGGAAAGCATTCATGGGCGCAAGCGCCGGGCCTTGCACGGTCAGGTTCTGGCGCAGCAAAACCGCCAGCGCCTTCTTGCCATAGGTATCGATAAGCGGCGGCGTTCCTTTTCTCGGATGCGGTTTGCCGAGCGCCGGAAAGCGATCATCCTTTGCCCAATCGAAATGACCGCTATCGATGATAATGCCGCCGATGGAATTACCATGGCCATTCAGATATTTTGTACAGGAATGGATGACAATATCGGCCCCGTGCTTGAAGGGTTGGCACAGGTAGGGGGAAGCCATCGTGTTATCGACGATGAACGGAATATGATGCTGCTTCGCGAGTTTCGCGATCCCTTCAAAATCCGCCACAAGATTATCCGGGTTCGAAAGTGATTCCAGGAATATAGCTTTTGTTTTCGGCGAAATTTGCGCGGCGAAGCTGGCGGCATCGGCCGGGTTCGCCCATTTTACCTTAATGCCGTATTTCGTGAAAATTCCCGTGAACAGGGCATAGGAACCGCCAAACACGTTGGGCACCGCGATAAGCTCGTCGCCCGGCCCCAGCAGCGCATCAATGATCAACATGGTCGCGGACTGGCCCGAAGCCACAGCCACGGCGGCAAGCCCGCCCTCCAGCGCCGTTATGCGCTCTTCCAGAACCCGCGTGGTCGGATTCCCGCAGCGGGTGTAGTTGAACCCTTCCAAATCAGCCCAGGCAAAAAGCGCCGTCGCCTTATCGAGGTTTTCAATGGCGTATGATGCTGTTTGATATACCGGGGTCACTGCAGCCCCGGTTACGGGATCAGGGCGTGCGCCGGCGTGGATCGCCAGTGTCGAGAAGCCGGGTGCTTCTGTCTTTTTTGCCATGGATCCCTCCTTATATCTTTAAAGCCTGCTCCAGATCAGCCTGCAGGTCATGAACGTCCTCAATGCCAACCGAAAGTCGTACAAGCCCCTCATCCATTCCCATTTCCTTTTGCGCAGCGGCAGGAACGACCGCGTGGCTCATGGCCGCCGGGTATTCAATCAGACTTTCGATCCCGCCAAGGCTGATAGCGAGCGTGAACAGCTTGCATTTCTTCAGCATGGCTTCAGCCGCCTTGCGGCTACCCTTCAGCTCGATTGAAATCATGCCGCCGAAATGCCGCATCTGCTTTTTGGCCAGCGCATGCTGTGGATGGCTGGCAAGGCCGGGATAGAACACGCGGCCAACTTCCGGCCTGCTTTCGAGCCAGGCTGCGAGCTTCATCGCATTTTCACAATGGCGCTGCATACGCACGCCCAGCGTTTTAAGGCCGCGATGCATCAGGAAACTATCGAACGGCCCCGCGATACTGCCGACAGCGTTCTGGATATAACCGATTTTGTCCGCAAGCTCTTGGCGGGCCGCAACGGCAACGCCGCCCACGACATCGGAATGACCGCCTATATATTTGGTGGCCGAATGCACCACAATATCCATGCCCAAATCCAGCGGCTTTTGCACCCAAGGCGAAGCGAAGGTGTTGTCAACGACCGTAAGGATATTCCGCTTCTTTGCCTGGTCTGCGATAGCGGCAAGGTCCACGATCCTTAAAAGCGGATTGCTGGGGCTTTCGACCCAGATCATCCGCGTTTCCGGCTTGATGACGGCCCCAAGCGCGGCCGGGTCGCACAGATCAGTATAGGTCACGCTAAGCTTGGCGGAATGACGGCGTACACGCTCGAACAGGCGATGCGTGCCGCCATAAACATCTTTCGTCGTAACGATGTGCGAACCCGGCTCAAGCAGTTCAAGCACGGCGGCCTCGGCCGCCATACCGGAAGCAAAGGCAAACCCACCGGCGCCGCCCTCAAGTGCCGCTATAGCTCCCTCAAAGGCAAAACGGGTGGGATTATGGCTGCGTCCGTAATCGAAACCCTTATGGATGCCCGGGGCTTCCTGCGCGTAGGTCGAGGTTGCATATATTGGGGTTATGACGGCGCCCGTAGCCGGGTCATGCGCCTGCCGCGCATGAATGGCGCATGTATCGAAGCCGCGAACCAGATCTTCTTTTTTCACGCTTCTTGCCCCTGCTCCATTGTCGCCCCGCAGCCAAAGCCGCGGGGCGGATGGATCGCATCAGGCCGCCTTGTCTGCGTTCACTTTCGCTTTGCCCTTAGGCAATTTGAATTGCTCGCGCAGAACGCGGGCGGCAGTTACCATGTTTGCCAGTGCGGCCTTGGTTTCAGGCCAGCCACGGGTTTTAAGACCGCAATCCGGGTTTACCCAGATCCGCTCGACCGGCAGCAGCTTTGCCGCCTTTTCGATCAGGTCCTTCATTTCATCGACCGATGGAACGCGCGGACTGTGGATGTCATAGACGCCAGGACCGATTTCGTTCGGATACTTGAAATCGACGAATGCGTTCAACAGTTCCATCTGCGAACGTGCGGTTTCAACCGAGATGACGTCGGCATCCATCCCGGCGATTGCCGTGATGATGTCGTTGAACTCGGAATAGCACATATGCGTATGGATCTGCGTATCGTCGCGCACATCCGCACCGCACAGACGGAAGCATTCCACCGCCCATTCGATGTATTCGGGCCTTTTGGCGCTTTGCAGCGGCAAGCCTTCGCGGATCGCGGGCTCGTCGATCTGGATCGCCGCAATACCCGCCTTTTCAAGGTCCAGCACCTCGTCGCAGATCGCAAGCGCAATCTGACGGCAGGTTACCGAACGCGGCTGATCGTTACGCACGAATGACCATTGCAGAATGGTCACCGGGCCGGTCAGCATGCCCTTGACTGGTTGCGCGGTCAGGGATTGCGCGAACTTGGTCCAGCGTACCGTCATCGGGCCCTTGCGGGTGATGTCGCCGAAAATAATCGGCGGCTTCACGCAGCGCGAACCGTAGGACTGCACCCATCCGTTGCCCGTAAAGGCAAAGCCCTGCAGCTGTTCACCGAAATATTCGACCATGTCGTTGCGCTCGAACTCGCCATGCACAAGCACATCAAGGCCCGCTTCTTCCTGCCACTTGATGGTCTGGCGGGTCTGTTCTTCAAGGAACGCATCATATTCCGCTTGCGTCTTGCGGCCTGCCCGCCAATCGGCGCGGGCGGCACGGATTTCCTTGGTTTGCGGGAAAGAACCGATCGTGGTGGTCGGCAACCCCGGCAAATCAAGCCGCTTGGCCTGCGCCACGCGGCGCTTTTCATACGGGCTGTTGCGGTTGGCCTGCTGCGAACTGATCGCTTGAACGCGCTGCTTGACCGTAGGGTTGTGGATACGGGCGGAGCTTCGGCGCGCAGCAATGGCTTCACGGGAAGCCGCGATCGCCTGCTCGGCTTTCGCGTCCGCACCGCTGGCCGCCTTGGCCAGCGTCGCGATTTCGTCAAGCTTCTGCGTTGCGAAAGCAAGCCAGCTTTTCAGCTCGTCATCCAGCTTGGTTTCGACAGAAAGATCGATCGGGCTATGCAACAGCGAGCAGCTTGGCGCAACCCACACGCGGTCAGCGCCAAGCGCCTTCACGGCCTTCTGCACTTGCTTAAGCGCGCCATCAAGATCGGCGCGCCAGATGTTACGGCCATCGATCACACCGACCGAAAGCACGGTCTGGGCAGGAAGCGCCTTAAGCACGGCATCAAGCTGGCCGGGGGCGCGCACCAGATCGATGTGCAACGCTTCGGTCTTCAGGCCGCAAGCCGTTTCAAGGTTCTGTTCAATCGTGTCGAAGTAGGTCGCCAGCACGATCTTCGGGCGCTTCTGAAGCGCCGTCAGCGTCGCATAGGCCTGCGACAGTGCCTTTTGCACCGCCGGGCTCTTATCGAGCGCGAGCACGGGCTCGTCGATCTGGACCCATTCGGCCCCGGCCGCCGCCAGCTTTTCAAGGATCTGGCTATAGACGGGAAGCAAGCGCGGCAGCAAAGCCAACGGATCGCTCTGATCACGGCATTTACCGACAGAAAGAAAGGTCACCGGGCCAAGCAGGACCGGGCGCGTCGTGATGCCGAGCGCCTTGGCTTCCAGGAATTCATCAACCGGCTTCGTGCTTGAAAGCGCGAACTGCTGATCGGATTCGAACGCGGGAACGATGTAGTGATAGTTGGTATCGAACCACTTGGTCATCTCAAGCGCGGGAACGTCCTTGGGGTTATCGCTCTTGTGCTGATGACCGCAGCAGCTGTCCTGATGGCCCCTGGCCATGGCAAAATAGGTGTGCAGATCGGCTTTGCCGCCGTATGCGGCCGGGATAGCGCCCGTTAACATGATTGTATCGAGCACATGGTCATACAGGGTAAAATCGTTCGAGGGAATCTGGTCGATGCCCGCATCTTTTTGCAACTTCCAGTGGCGCGCACGCAGCTCCTTGGCTGTTGCCTGAAGTTGCTCTTCGGTTTGCTTGCCGGCCCAGTACGCTTCCAGCGCTGCCTTGAGCTCACGCTTGAGACCGACGCGCGGAAAACCAAGATTCGTTGCCAAAACCATCGTAATACCCTTCCTTCGTTACGGTTGTACCTGTTGCTTATCTTTATCTGGCGCGAGCTTTTCACATATCGCCGAAACCAGCTCGCTCTTGTTCAGCGCATAAAAATGAAAGTCATTCACGCCCTCACGGTCCAGCACTTCGCACAGCTCCGTAGCATGCGCGACCGATTCCCCAAACAGGGCTTTTTCATCCCCGCCATGCTTTTCAAAACGAGCCCCGAAACCGGCCGGAACAAGCGTGCCGCATCCCTTTGCAAAGCGCGTTATCTGTTCAATGTTGTGTACGGGCATGATGCCCGGCACCAGTGCGACCTTTATGCCCGCGGCCGCAACCTTATCACGGAAACGCAGGAATGTTGCAGGCTCAAAGAAAAACTGGCTGATGGCGATGATGGCGCCCGCTTCGACCTTGCGCTTCAGGTGATCAAGGTCCTGTTGGGGCGATTGGGCCATGGGATGGACATCGGGGTATGCGCCCACCGCAACATCGAAGCCGTATTTGCCGTGCAAATCCGCGACAAAATCAACCGTGTTTTCATACGCGTCCGCCGGGGCCGGATCGCCGCTCTCAACGGCATCGCCGCGAATAGCAACGATACGCTTGATGCCAAGCTTCCGGTATTCGCCGAGCACCTGTTCGATCCGGGCGCGGCTCAGCCTTGAAAAAGCAATATGCGGCGCGACGGCAAGATCAAATTTTTTGCGTATGGTGCTGACAACTTCATAAGTTCCGTCAACCGCGGAACCGCCCGCGCCGCATGTGATCGTCACATGGTGCGGGTTCCATTGCGCAAGATCGCCGATCGCCTGCAGCAGCTTTTCTGCGCCGGCTTCGGTTTTCGGGGGAAAGAATTCGAAGGAGATTCCCGTCCGCGCTTCAGGCACGCCGTTCTCCGTATAGTGGCCTGCGTCTGTTTCCGGTGCTTGGAAACGCGCAGTCGCCTGGAAAAAAGACATAAAAAAACTCCGCAGTCCGAAACGAGGGAGCCACAGAGTTGATCTGCGACGCTTTAGCTATTGATAACGCGGTAGCAAGCTGCCCACTCAAAGCCCGCGAGTTCACCATGAACTTCTGTATTTTAAGCTTATTCCTGCTTAGCATGTCAACCACTTCATGGCACCCAGTCCACCACCGCACATCACACAATCAACATGAGAAATATCCTGTAATACATTGGTATAGAATAAATATATGTTCATCTGAATAACAGCATAACCACTAATGGTCCCATAGCGACTGCACCAGTTTGGCCAAAAGGTTATATTCCTGCGCAAAAGCATGGCCCGAATATTGAGGTAACCACGGCTTTTCCTCGCCCATAAAGTGATAGATGGCAGGGTTATTTTTAAGGCCATCATATTGCCCGGGATCCATGCAGTAATGCGGCATATGGTGCGGGCGGGCGCGTTCGTTGAAGTTCCATTTCGGCGCCAGCGCCTTCCAGCGGCCCTTAAGCGCCATGTTCAGGGATGATTGATCCCAATAATGCAACGTATCCGGCCATCCGAGCGGCGGATTTTGCGGGTTCGCCGGGTCGCGATAATGGATCGCGCTTGGCCGCGCATCAAAATGCTTGATCCATTTGACCGCCTGGTCCGTAACCTTATCCGCCCGCCAGTTTTCCAGATCCATCAACAGCATGCCCGAATTAAATTGGTCGCCGCCGAATTGCTCCAGAAACTGCGTCTCAAAAATAAAGAACGGGTCTGCAACCGCCCCAACCGGGCAATCTTCAAGATCAGAATGCCATAATTCATCGACCGCGCTACGCACGATCACATCACAATCCAGGTATATAACCCTTTTAAGATCGGATAGATAATCGGGAATGAAAACACGTGTGTACATCGACATGCTGCGGTTCCCGTGCAGCGGCCGCGCCGCGACCTTTACATCCAGCTCTGATCTGCATGCAACAAAGTTTAAAGTTTGGCCGAAATGCTGCGCGATTGCCTGAAGCCGTTTTATGTTTTCCGGCCGCAGGGCTGAAATAATATAAATATCAACCCGCTTGGCATGCGCCGAACATATCGAAGCAATCACGACGCTGGCCTGTAATACGTAATTATCATCCGGGCAAATAACGAATGCAGGCGTGTCACCTGCGGGTTTGCCTGCGAACAACGGATGGCGCTTTGTAGCGCAAGAAGCAGCCGGGTAGCGCCCGGGATGCGCCCGGATACCGTTCAGCGGGCCGCGCGCCGCAAGCAGCAAAGGCCGCATCGCTTCCGGCAGATGCTGTGCGATAATTCGCAGCTCATCCTTCTGAACATCAAATGGCGCGACAGCGTAGCGCTTTTTGGAAAGCGCAATCACTTCAGGCACACATTCGATGCGGCGCCCTTCGCCAAGCGCCTTGAGCAACAAGGCGGCTTTGGATAACCCCGGGTTAGCACCAGACAGTTCTTTATAAGCGTCACGGCGCACACAAAATTCGCCTGCGCCCAACAGATTGAGAAAACTGTTCAGCAATAAATCTCCGCCGTAAAATAGCCAGTTCACCGGCAAGCGTCGCTGTTCGTTTTTCGAACGTGGCGGCAGATAAGCGCAAGCGCGCGGGTGAATATCGTAGCGCGGATCGATACCCTGCGGCATCGTCAGAGCATCGGCGCCGTGTGCGGCAGCGGTAGCAAGAACCGCAATGGCATCAGGCAAAAGGATGCCATGACCGTCCAGAAACAGCAGATAATCACCCTTTGCCTTGTCTGGCCCCGCAACAATTTCAAAATTCTTGCTTGTCTGGACCTTGAGTGCATCGACAGCTTCCTGAGTATCGGCCCCTTCCAGACAAACGGAAAAAAACGGGGCTTTAGCCTCTTGCCGCTTTCTTCCAAGACCGCGCAGCCATTTTCCCCACGGCTCACCGCTATCACCGCCAAGAACCCCAGCGACCTTGGGCGCATTCCAGCCGGCGCCCTGCATCCATGCCAGACATTCCGGATCCGTAGAAAGCACCGCATCGGCCGTCGCGACTGACTGCCTTTCAAAATAATCAATCTCGAAATCCGTACGCGGGGATGGCGGCAGGCAGTTCGCCTGCTCAAGCCAGCGCATACGCGTGCCATCCGCTGCCACGACAATCGGCGTTTCCGGAAATGCCAGACCGAGCTTTCTGGCCTGACAAGCGAACCATGCCGCACCGAAACCGTGTTGAAATACAATCAGATCAAAATTACGCTCACGCAGCCAGTTGTAGGTACATAAGGACTGAACGGGTATGTACCAGTTGTTTTCGCGGAACTGCCCGCGTAATTTTTCATATGCGTATTGTCTCGCTTTCTTCTTTTCATTATCCGGGTGATTGAGCGGCTGGAACCGCGGTGCGGCATAGACCGTAAGATCCAGAAGCGTTGTTTGCCAGCCGTCCGCCGTCAAAAGCTTTGCAAGCTGCGCGGCGCTAGGTATGGCCTCCGCACTGCTATCGCTCACGAGGCACACAGACCTGCCCCTACCGGCATTTGTTATCTTACCGCTTAGCTGCGTATGGCTCATTGGGTTTGCCGGCTTATCAGACAAATATGAAAACACTGGTCACCATGTTTAGAAGGTGCCCGCACTACCAGCGCTGGTGAAAGAGCCGGCCCACTGCCCCCACAGTATTATGAGTATTGGGGTGATACACAAGCCCCATGCCGGACGGCGTACGATGCAGCATATAACCGTGCTTGGTGTAATCCTTAAAGATACTCCAGAAACTGTCGGCTAGATGCCAATTGATAACGTCATGGAAGAAAATGCACCCCTGCTTCGTCAGAAACGGTTTTACCCCGTTATAGTCTGCCGTCTGCTGGGTTTCGGTATGAAGCCCATCAACCAGCACCATGTCTATTGCGCCATCCAAATATTGCTCGGCAACATGCGGAATATCCTGCGGCGACTCAGCCTGCACAACCTGCGCCTTTAGCTTAAAACGGCTGATAAATTTCTGGCTTAACTTCATTCCCGTTCTTACGTCATCACCTTCCGTAAGATTATCAATCGCGACAAGCTTTGCGTTCGGAAAAATCATGGATAGCGCGAGCGCACTCCAACCGAAGGCGTTACCTATGACAAGAATGGTTTTAGGTTCATAAACAGTTGCAAGGATTTCAAACATGTGCAGTTCGGCAAAAGACAACCCGCCGCCTACGCGAAGATAGTATTTTTTCTTCCGGAAGCCAGTGAACGGGGCATCTCTAGCACCACCACAATGATATGGGTTGAGCGAAGTATGGACGGTATATCCCTCTTGCTCGTAAGCCTCGATCAAGGAAAAAAGATAGTGACGCTTCACGAACCAACCCGCCGCTTAAGCGTCGCGCAAGGTCTGCGCCAGTTCGCGCCACTTTTTCCCGCCGTCGGTCGATATTTCGTAAGGCGAACCGGTCTTGGTGCCGGGGAAGTTCTTGTGCACGGCTTCGGTATCGACATTTTCGAGCGGCGTGCCTTCGATAACCGCTGTACCCGATTCCTGATAGGTATCGAACGGCAGTGAAGCGATGAACTTTTTGGTATCAAGCATTTGTTCGCGCGTTTCGCCGGGCAGGCCATAGGTGAATGTGCCGTGCACCGTAATGCCGACACGCTTGCATTCAAGGATAGCCTTGCGGGCGTAATCGAGATCAAGATGCTTGTTGACGATATTATCGACCACCCACTGGTTGCCTGACTCAATGCCGATTTTGACCCCGAAGCACCCCGCATCCTTCATGATCTGCCAGCTTTCAAGGCGGCAGGTATCGGCGCGGCACATAGCCGACCACGGCACATTGATCTTTTCCATAACCTTGCACATGTTCAAGACATGCTTGTTGCCGAGGTTGAACGTGTCGTCATCGAAGTAGATGGATTTAAACTTGTAACGGCCGACAATATCTTCAAGAAAGCCTTGCATATAATCCGGGCTATAATGACGCACCGATCGCTTGTTGTCGCCGTACGGATCATCGCCCGTCATCGTTGCGGGCCAGACACAAAAGATGCATTTGAAAGGGCAACCACGGCTTGACCACACATGTGCATGCGGCGCGATTTGCCCCATCGGGTTGCCGTCCCAGTAACGATGCGCAATCGTATCGTCGTAATACGGGTAAGGTGCAGCGTTCATTTCTTCAAGCGTCAGCAAATTGCTTTCCAGCACACCTTCGGCGCCTTGAATGACCTTGACCGACCCCTTTTCATATTCGCCCTTGATGCAGGCTACGATCGGGAAATCTTCCAGAATTTTGCTAGCCTTGCTGCTGATCGGCCCGGCAAGCGCAATCCGCGTATCGGGCAGCATCTTCTTGATTTTCCGGATCAGTTGCCCGTCATGCTCCCAACTCGGCGTGGCAGACTCGATAATGATCACATCGTATTTTTCTTCCTGCAAATGCTTGAAATAACTGTCATAGCTTTCACGCAAAGCGATCGAATCGCGCATCGTGGTTTTGGCGCCGGTCTCGCGGCCCGCATAGGTGGTCGCGTAACCCATAAAGAACGGATACGGCAGGTAATCGAGAAAAACATATTTGTCGGGCGAACTGCGTATGTAGATCGTATGCGGCCAGCGTGAACCCGCACGCACTGCGCCCAACGTCAGACCCTTCGCAAGCTGCTCAGGATCAGCCGTGGCAGGATCGGGCCAATATGGCGGGTTACTGAAAAGGACTTTCATATGGCGCTCCAAAAAGGGTCGCGAACAAACCGGGTGAAAAAATAGCAATTGCCCGATTCAGGGCCGTAAACTAACATTTGCATTAGTACCGGCTTTTCGGCCCCCTTTCAACCAGAATACACCCCTGAAACATGCTGCCGCTTTCGGTCTATATCCCTTGCTACAATGGCGAAAAGTACATCGCCCGTTGCCTCGAATCCCTTCTTGCGTCAGACCCCGCCCCTGATGAAATCTTGCTGATCGATGACGGCAGCACCGACAAAACGGCGGAAATTGCCAAGCGCTACCCGGCCATTCGCCTGATCCAGCAGGAAAAGAACAAGGGACTGGGAGCCGCACGAAACCGCGGCTTGCAGGAAGCCAGAAACAAATTTGTCGCTTCAATCGATGCCGATGTCATCGTCGCAAAGGACTGGTGCGCACAATGGCAGGTCTTGCTGCAGGAATTCCCGGGCGCGATCATATATGGCGGGCATCTGGAAGAAACCGTGAAAGTCACGCTGGGCGACCAGTGGCGCTGCAAACACATGCAACAGAACCAGGGCCGCCGCGCGATCCTCAACCCCTATCATGTCTGCGGATCCATCACGCTCGTGGACAGAAAGGTGATCCTCGGCCTTGGCGGCTTCGACGAGCGCATGCGTGCGAACGGGGAAGATTGCAACATATGCCATCGCGTTCGCTCGAACGGCGGCATGATCGTGTACGACCAAAGGCCGCAGGCATTCCACCTGCGCGAAGATACGCTAAAAAGCGCCCTGCATACCCACTGGGCATGGTACCGCCATCCTTGGGTTATTCTGTTTCCCATTCGCACATGGCGCGCCCTTTATGATCTGCTGCGCGTCCGGCTGTGGCACAACTGCATGCGCGCCCTTCGCGCTGACTGGCGCGATAAAGACTGGCCCATGATGTTTATAAGCCTTCTTTCTCTGCCGCATCACACATGGAAGGAAGTGCGGGCGTTTCTTCGCCAACGCCGCTAGCGCTATTCCGACAGGATTTGCCTGATCACCGGGTTAAAGCGCTGCGCAAAGCCTTCAACATCAAAGGCGTGATTGCTTCCGGTCTTCAAGGCTTTTCTGATCTGCCTTCTTACCTTGCCGCGCGCCTTTGCGTCGCGCCCGAATTTCACGGCGATCGAAACATAATCCTCAACCGTTTCTGCAATTCCATCTTCCGCGCCAACGGCCAAGAGATGCGAAACCGCCTGACACCCGCGCTGCGTGTTGCAGCGTTTTGCCACAATGGGCACTCCGCCAAGCAACGGTTCCGTTATCGCCATGTTGCCGGTAAACGGAAAGGCATCGAGATACACATCGACCGTTGTCATCAGGTTTATTATGTCATTTCTGTGCATCGGCCTCAGCACGCGAATTCTTTTGATCATGTCGCTGTCTTTTGCGGCCTTCATAAAACGCTGGATCAGAATATAATCCGAAAGGTTGCTGCTGTGCAGATGCCAGTTGGGGCTGTAGGGCAATATCGCCAAAGAAGAGTTCGGCACCTGGCGCAAAATTTCGCACCACGCTTCAATGACATCCGTCGAATATTTCAGCATCGCGGATGTGCTGGCATAAAGCACTTGTGATTTATCGACATCAAGACTTTTGCGGTTAAACTGGCCCTGCGACCGGACCAAATCACCCGCATAATCAAAAACCTGCATCGGGCCGGGAAATACATAAACATTCGGCTCCCCATACGCCGTTTTCGGGTCACGGCCCGGCGGCTCCGTATATTCACTTGTAATCATGGTATCGATGGTATCCGGCATGCTTGCGCTGGCGACGGACCAGCATGCAAGCGTAGCCTGTCGCCGCGCCAGGCGCGTGGAGGACAACATTGAACATTTCTCGCCAAAAAGAATCACATCGGCCAGTAGCATCAAATCCAGATTTTCTTTGCGAATAAGCTCGACGCTTTCCTTCAAGCCATGCCCTTTCAAAATAACGAGGCGGCTCCAGTACGGGCTGATTATTCCCAAAAACCGGTTTTTTATTGGCACGTGATCGTCCGTTAAATAACTGAAATAACCGGCGAACCTGCTCTCGACCGGGTTTGCGCTAAAAACAATAATTTCGGCATCCAGCTCCTGCATAGCGCGCAAATGCGCAAGCAGCATGTAATGCTCATGCATCCGCAAAACGCCCATGACAAGGATGCCGATCTTGGGTTTCTTCTTGTTCTTAACGACGGACGGCGTCCACGGCTCGACTTCCTGCAAAATTTGCATATAGGCCTGCCTGACCCGGCCAAATGCCTTCATCAGATCAAGTGCTTCATGGTCAAGCGTATAGATACCGGCAATATTAATCATCTCCGGTATATCGTTTAGCAATAGCTTCTGCTGTGAGCTTTCCAAGCCGGGCAGGCAATCCGCAAAGTTGGTCCATTCACGCGCAGAAAAAACGTAATGTGCGTCCGCGTCTTCTTGCGTGAAAAAAATGCTGCAATATCTCAGCCAGTATCGCAAAAAACGCAGTCCGAATTTGCCGCGATAATGTTCGGCGGTGGCCGCCATGCCGGTTTTGTAAGCGGGCGCCAGAATTTCGCAAACCAGCAGCGCACGCATGGCTTCATCCGTGTCCGGCCGCTCAATCAGGACTTTTGCCGCAGAATTCAGAAGTTCGCTTTCGGCCGGCTCTTGCGGCAACAAATTTATGGCGGAGCCGTAATAGCCGGCATAAAACCAGTTATGCGCCTCCACCAAACGCCCGCCATGAACTTCGGTGATCGCATCCAGCGGAGCGGTCAGATAGAGGCCCGCAAGTTCAAGCCGCAGACCGCGCAGGCAAGCAACCTCTTCGTCGGTGGCATTGAAGTCACGAAGACAGGCACGGATTTTTTGAAGCAATTCGACCAGCTGAGCGCGCTGATTCTGGGCATCCGGATGGGCTGAAACGACGACCTTATTGGCAGCCTGCAAATTTCCTGTATGCATCAATACGTGGTCCCGTCAATGAATAGACCGCAGAATATATGGGCAATCCAGCCAGAATGTCTATAGATCACTTGCAGAATCTTATATGGCAGAGCATCATTCCGGCATGAAAAAAGAGCCCTGCCGTCTATGCGGAGAACCCACAGAATTTTATGCAAAGAAACTTACGCTTGGCAAGCATCAGGTTGCCTACTTCCAGTGCAGTGGCTGCGGCTCGTTGCAGACGGAAAAGCCATATTGGCTCAGCGAGTCATACGCGGCGGGGCCGGGCATCGGGAATGATGTCGGGGCCGGTCAACGCTGTATGCTGCTTTCCCTGAAGCTATCTGCGTATTTTCACATACTCAGCATCGACCACGAGCAGCCAATCCTGGATTACGGCGCAGGTTCCGGGCTGCTCACCCGGCTGATGCGTGATCGTGGATACAATGTGCTCGCTTACGACAAGTATGTGACCCCCTACTTCGCCGACAAATTCCTTGGCGCGCCGGATAGCCGGCCATGGAAAGCAATTCTCACGACCGAAGTGTTCGAGCATATGGAGCAGCCCGCCGTGGAAATACGCGGATTTTTTGCATCGAACGTCGATTATATTTTCTTTACAACCGAGTTGTGGGAAGGCCAGGGCATAGATTGGTGGTATATTGACGGCAGCCAGCATATTTTCTTTTACACGCACAAAGGGCTGGAAAAGATCGCACAGGAACACGGCTACGCTTTTTATAATTTAGGCAACCTCAAGCTGTTTGCGAAACAGGCCAAAATTAGCCCCGAAGATATCCATGGCATCACGAATACGCAGCACATAGATCAGCTTGCCGCCAGCCTTCTGGCCGAACATCTGAAGCACCCCTTTAAATGGGTAAATAAAGATTTTGAGATAGTAAGGGGTCAGCCCATATCCGCCAGTCCCTAGCGCTCTTGCGCAACAGGCATAACACTTATACTTTTAGCATATCCATGAAAGACAAATACACATGACCCAAAAAACATCATCTCCGACATTCTGTGCATTACCCTGGGTGCACATGTTTACCAGGCCAAATGGCGATGCCACGATTTGCTGCGTGGCCCAAAAGGACATTCATGACGCCGAAGGCAAGGTGATGAGCCTGCGTACGCACACGCTTGAAGAAATATGGAACAGCGAAGATTATAAAAGCATCAGGCGCGATCTACTTGATGGCAAGCAAATTCCGCACTGCGCCGTTTGCTACCAGAACGAGGGGCGGGGCATCTTAAGCTATCGCGACTGGGCCAATGTAAACTTTAAGAATCTCAAAAGCGGGCAAACGCTGGTTGAACGGGTCGATAACTCCATCGCCGCCGGCCTCACCGCCGAAAAGCCCGTCTATTTCGATCTGCGGCTCGGGAATATTTGCAATTTGCGTTGCCGCAGTTGCGACCATTTGCACAGCTCGCAAATTGCACGCGACGCCGTCCATGTCGCTTGGGATCGCTCGCGGAGCATAACGCCCGAAACGCATCACCGTTTTGCGGACGTTGGCGACGATTGGTCGCTTGCGGAACAGTTGCTGGGCGAGCTCACGGAATTTTGCCATGAAACCGAATCCATACAAATCGCGGGCGGTGAACCGACCCTTAACCAGACCCAGCAAAAGCTGCTGCAGTACTTTGTCGATAGCGGCAAAGCCCCAGAAATCAACCTGACGGTATGGACCAACTTCACGAATTTGCGCGAAGATGCCTTCACCCTGTTCTCGCAATTCAAGAAGCCCGCAGTTTTCCTGAGCCTCGATGGTTACGGCAAGACCGTGGAATACATTCGTTTCCCCGTAAAATGGAAAACAATCACCGCAAACTTTGCTGCCGTGAAGGCCCGCTTCCCGAAATTGTGGTTTCACGCCTCCCCCGTGTTTCAGGCCTATAATGCGCTTGATATTACGTTATTGCTGGAATGGTGCGTCGAAAACGGCATTGTTCCGCATTTGAACAATATTTTGTCCGGGCCGGAATATCTGCAAGCCAAGCTGCTGCCGCAGGAAGCGCGCAATCTGGCTGCCGAACGGCTTGAAGCCTTCATGGCCAAGCATGCCGGCGAGCCCTTGTTCAAGCAAAGCGGGTTTAACCACGACGCCCCCGCCGTATGCGCATACCTGCGCAACGCCGCAGACCCGGGCACGCCGGAAGATATCGAAAGTTTTGTGCGCTACACGAATGATCTCGATCAATCGCGCAAACAGAATATTCGCGAAAGCCTGCCCGAATTGTTCGAGATATGGCACCGCCACAGACCGTGGGATGACGGCGCACATCGCTTTCTTGAAACTGAAAAGGCCGTAAACCAGTAGCGCAGCTATGCAGTCACGCGCTCTTCGCCCGCCTTGCCGTGCAAATCTTTCTGGAACGCCACAATTTCTTCCAACGTCTTCTCGATCGTGTACTGGCGTTTCCAGCCGGGATAATGTTGTTCGAACCTGCGCGTATCGCT
Source organism: Alphaproteobacteria bacterium (assembly GCA_016124955.1). Classification (NCBI taxonomy): domain Bacteria; kingdom Pseudomonadati; phylum Pseudomonadota; class Alphaproteobacteria; species Alphaproteobacteria bacterium. The sequence continues at coordinate 159,698 of WGMR01000003.1, forward strand.
GATCCACCATATATGATCGCCCTTGCGGCTCGTGGGGTTATAATCCCACTGCATGGGCCTGCCGGTCAGCTTTTCGCAGTGCGTAATGGCTTCCAGCATCGAACAGTTGGCAAACCGCCCGCCGCCGATGTTGTACACTTGCCCGGTAGCGGGTGCGCTAAAGAATTCCCAGAATGCTGTGATCAGATCATGGGCGTGAATATTATCGCGGACCTGCTTGCCCTTGTAGCCAAAAACCGTATAGGGCTTGCCGGTCACAGCGCAATGCGCAAGATAGGCCAAAAAACCGTGCAGCTGGGCACCGGAATGGCTCGGCCCCGTCAGGCAGCCGCCCCGAAAACAGGCGGTTTTCAGACCAAAATAACGGCCATATTCCTGTACAAGCAAATCGGCTGCTGCCTTCGATGCGCCAAACAGGCTGTGCAGGGTTTGATCGATGCTCATGCCCTCATCAAAGCCATGGCCTGAATAGGGGGAGTTGCCGTCACATTCCCAGCGCGTGGGCATTTCATAAAGGCGGATCATATTGGGCCGGTCGCCATACACCTTGTTCGTGCTGGTGAATATGAAAACGGCATCCGGGGAATGCTGCCGCGTCATTTCCAGCATGTTCAGGGTCCCGGTTGCGTTTACGGAAAAATCCGTAAACGGCTCCCGTGCCGCCCAATCATGCGATGGTTGAGCCGCCGCATGAATAATAACCGCTATATCCTTGCTATAGCGGGTAAAAACTGCTTTCAAGGCATCGAGGTCTCGGATATCAAGGCTTTCATGTTTATAGGACTTTAGATCCTGTTCGAGGCGGCTGCGGTTCCAGGCGATGCTCGCGCCATCCCCGAAAAAATAGCTGCGCATATCGTTATCAATACCGACAACATCAAACCCCTTATCGGCAAAATACCGCGCGGCTTCGGATCCAATCAGCCCGGCTGCCCCGGTGATCAATGCAACGCTCACATCCACCTCCGCACTTTCAGAACAGGCGGGGCATGACAATCCCGCATAAAAAAACAACTAAACGAATGGTGACCTCGGCGGGGCTCGAACCCGCGACCCCCTGATTAAAAGTCAGATGCTCTACCGGCTGAGCTACGAGGTCACACGCGCTTATGACAAGAGTTTGGGAAAATAGGCGCCAGCGGCGGGCAGGTCAACAGCCAAGCCCTATGCCAAAGCCTCAAAACCGGCCCTTTAATCCCTTACTTCAGGTTTGACCCTGCGCCGCCCGTCCGGCTCTGCAAACCGCTGGGCCAGCTTCTTGGCGATTCGGGGGCTTACAAAATGGCTGATATCGCCGCCAAGGCGGGATATTTCCTTCACAAAGCGGGATGATATGAACTGCGTTCCTTCGGTTGCAGCAAGGAAGATGGTCTCGATTTCCGCGTTCATGCGATAATTCATGGCCGCCATCTGGATTTCATATTCAAAATCCGAGACGGCGCGCAGGCCGCGAATGATTACGCTGGCGCCCTGATCGCGCGCGAAATGCATCAAAAGATTATCGAATGGCAAAACGGTGATGTTTTTTACACCGTGGCGGGCAAGCGTATCGACTTCCCGCTTGACCATATCGACGCGCATGCGCGTATCGAACAACGGCTCCTTGCCCGCGTTGCGGGCAACGCCCACGACCAGCTTATCGACCAGTTTGGAAGCGCGCTGGATAAGATCCATATGACCGAGCGTAATCGGGTCAAACGTGCCCGGATAGAGGCCGGTACGGTGGCCTTTATGCGGTTTCCGGGGCGGCACCATCGCCTTGATCCTCTTCATCATCGAGCCAGGCAACCGAAACAACTTTTTCATTTTCCTCGATGCGGAACATCGTCACGCCCTGCGTCTGGCGCCCGGCGATACGCACATCCTTGACGGGCATGCGGATAATCTGGCCGCCATCCGTCACCAGCATAACATCGGCATCGTCGCTGACCGAGAAGGACGCCACGATATTGCCGTTGCGCCCCGACATCTTCATGTTCCAGATACCGGAGCCGCCGCGGTTGGTAACGCGGTATTCGTAGGCCGAACTGCGCTTGCCATAGCCGCGCTCCGCCACCGTAAGAATAAACTCTTCCTGCTTGCCCATTTCCTCGAAACGCTCAGGAGTCAGCGTAATCGCGTCCGTCACTTCTTCGTCGCTATCGCCAACCTCCTCGTCTTCCTGATTACGGAGCGCCTTGGCCTGCTTGAGGTATGCAATACGTTCTTCCGCCGTCGCACCGACATGGCGCAGCACCGACATCGAAATAACCTCATCGTTCTTGCCAAGCTTGATCCCGCGAACACCTACGGATGTGCGGCCCGAAAATACGCGCACGTCAGCGATCGCAAAGCGCAGACATTTGCCTGAACGTGCCGAAAGCAGCACATCGTCGCTTTCCGAACAGGTCTGCACCGCGATCAGCTTGTCGCCTTCCAAAAGCTTCATGGCGATGATACCGCTGGGGCGAACATTGCTGAAATCGGAAAGCTGGTTGCGGCGCACGGTACCGGCCGAGGTCGCGAACACGACATTAAGCTTGTTCCAGCTTTCCTCATCTTCCGGCAAATGCATAACGGTCGTGATCGCTTCGCCCTGCTCGAGCGGCAGCAGGTTCACGAAAGCCTTGCCGCGCGCTTGCGGGCTGCCAAGCGGCAACTTATAGACCTTGAGCTTGTACACCTTGCCAAGCGAGGAGAAGAACAGCATTGGCGTATGCGTGGAAGCGATGAATATCTCGCTGACAAAATCCTCGTCGCGTGTGCTCATACCCGTCCGGCCCTTGCCGCCACGCTTTTGCGCGCGGTAGGTGGAAAGCGGAACGCGCTTCACATAACCGGCATGGCTGACGGTAACGACCATATCTTCGCGCTGGATCAGGTCTTCGATATCCGTTTCGAACTCCTGTTCTTCTATTTGCGTGCGGCGCGGGGTCGCGAACTTTTCACGCACTTCGCTCAGCTCCGCTTTCATAATATCGAGCACGCGCTGGCGGTTTGCCAGAATATCGAGGTAATCCTTGATGCGCTCCACCACGTCCTTGAGCTCGTTCCCGATCTTTTCGCGCTCAAGCCCGGTCAGCCTGTGCAAACGGAGATCGAGGATCGCCTTGGCCTGCGCCTCGCTCATTTTATAAACGCCGTCCTTGATGCTGTCCGGCTCGTCCACCAGCGCGATCAGCGGCGCGACATCCTTTGCGGGCCAGGCCCGCTCCATCAATTGCTGCTTCGCGATTTGCGGATCGCTGGCCTTGCGGATCAGGGCAATAACCTCGTCGATATTCGCAACCGCAACGGCAAGGCCGACCAAGGTGTGGGCGCGATCGCGCGCATGGCCCAGCTCATATTCGGTGCGGCGGTTGATAACCTGTTCGCGGAAATCGGCAAAGGCCTTGATGATGTCCTTCAGGTTCATCATCTCCGGCCGGCCGCCGTTCAGCGCCAGCGTGTTGACCCCGAAGCTGCTTTGCAGCGGCGTGTGTTTGTAAAGCTGGTTGAGCACGATATCGGCCATCGCATCGCGCTTCAGTTCAATCACAAGGCGAACGCCGTCGCGATCGGATTCGTCGCGGATATCGGAAATGCCTTCGATCACCTTTTCCTGCACGCATTCGGCGATGCGCTCGATCAGCCGAACCTTGTTCACCTGATAGGGAATTTCGGTGACTACGATCGCCTGCCGGTCCTTGCGGATATCCTCAACTTCGGTTTTCGAGCGAATGATGACCGAACCGCGGCCGGTATGGAACGCCGTACGCGCGCCGGCGCGGCCCAGAATGATGCCGCCGGTCGGAAAATCGGGCGCCGGTACGATTTCGATCAACTCGTCGATGCCGATGGCCGGGTTATCGATATATGCCACGCAGGCATCGCATACTTCACCCAGATTATGGGGCGGAATATTGGTAGCCATGCCGACGGCAATGCCGTTCGCACCGTTCACAAGCAAATTCGGGAAACGGGATGGCAGCACGACGGGTTCGTTATCGTTGCCGTCATAGTTCGGCTGGAAATCGACCGTATTTTTGTCGATGTCATCGAGCATGACCTCGGCGGATTTTGCGAGGCGTGCTTCGGTGTAACGCATGGCGGCCGGCGGGTCGCCGTCCATCGAGCCGAAATTACCCTGTCCATCGACGAGCGGCAGGCGCATGGAGAAATCCTGCGCCATGCGGACCATCGCGTCATAGATCGCGCTATCGCCATGGGGGTGATACTTACCCATGACATCACCGACGATGCGCGCCGATTTTTTATAAGGCTTGGTGCTGTCGTACCCGCCCTCCTTCATCGCGTATAAAATACGGCGATGGACCGGCTTCAACCCGTCGCGCACATCGGGCAATGCGCGCGAAACGATTACGCTCATGGCGTAATCCAGATAGGAACGCTGCATTTCCTCTTCGATAGAGATCGGCGCTATATCGGATGGCGGCGGGGTTTCTGCGGCGTTGTTCTGGGTCACGTTCTGCTACTTAAAACCAATAGGAATCATGGGGAAAATCTTCAGCCGCAAACTAGCATTTCACCCAAGCCAAAACAAACAAAAAATCCTAAAATATGCCAATAATATCAATTAGTTATATGGCCATCTTTAAGCTCGAGAACCCTGTCCATTTTTGCGGCCAATTCAAGGTTATGGGTGGCCATCAAAAGGCCCAATCCGCGCTCTTTCACAAGCCCGCGCAAAAGGTCAAAAACATGGTCCGCCGTATTGTGGTCCAGATTGCCTGTGGGTTCGTCCGCTACCAGAAGCCGGGGGTCATTGGCCATGGCCCGTGCAATGGCCACGCGCTGCTGTTCCCCGCCCGAAAGACGGGCCGGGCGATGGCTGGCGCGGGGCGTCAGCCCGACCAACCCAAGCAATTCATCCGCGCGGGCGCCCGCCTTGCGGTCGCCCTGCCCCGCCACGATTTGCGGAAGCATGATATTTTCCCGCGCCGAAAATTCGGGCAGCAAATGGTGAAACTGGTAAACGAAGCCTACATATTCGCGGCGCAGCGCCGTACGCTCGTCATCCCGTGCACGGCATGCGTTCTTGCCGCCCAGGATAACATCGCCGCTGGTTGGCTGCTCCAGCAGCCCCACACAATGCAGCAGCGTGGATTTTCCCGCCCCGGAAGGGCCAACAAGCGCGACAAGCTCCCCGGCCTCAATGCGCGCATTGCAGCCGCGCAGGACATCAAGCCTGTTGCCGCCCTGTTCGAACGTCTTAACCAGATTGTTAATTATGAGGACAGTCTCACTCATAGCGTAGCGCCTCTACCGGGTCGAGCCGGGCGGCACGCCATGCGGGATAGATGGTCGCGAGGAAGGAAAGCGCCAGCGCGATCGCAACGACCTGCAGCACCTCGCCCCATTCCAGAACCGCAGGTAATTGTGAAAGAAAATAGATTTCGGCAGAAAATAAATCGGTTCCCGTCAAGTTCTGCAGCAACTGGCGGATCGCTTCGATATTGCTGGCGAACAAAACGCCAAGCAGCGTGCCCGCCGCGGTGCCCACAAGCCCGATACTGGCGCCGCTTAGAAAGAAAATGCGCATAATGCTGCCGCGGGTCGCGCCCATGGTGCGCAAAATCGCTATATCCCCCCCCTTATCCTTCACCAGCATAATCATGCCGGAAATGATGTTGAAAGCGGCCACGAGAATAATCAGCGTCAGAATAAGGAACATGACGTTCCGCTCAACCTGCAGCGCGTTCACGAAGCTGGCATTGGTTTGCTTCCATGTCAGCAGCCGCACGGGCACATCGAGTGCGCCGATAAGCCGTTCATAGACGTTATTGAGGTTGTGCGGGTCCTGCACAAATACCTCAAGCGAGGTGACGGCGTTATCGAGCCTGAAGAACACTTGCGCCGTTTCAAGCGGCATGAAGATATAACTGTTGTCATATTCGAACATGCCTACATCGAATATCGCCGCCACGGGGTAGGAACGGTAGCGCGGCATGGAGCCGAAGGCGGTGACCCGGCTTATGGGCGAAATGAGCGTAACTTTGTCGCCGACATTCACATGTAGCCTGCCCGCCATGCGCTGGCCTATGGCGATATGGTCTTCGGTAAAATCATCGAGCGAGCCTTCAACAATATGGCCGGAAATGGTCGGCCTTTGTTTGAAATCCTGTTGCGAAACGCCGCGAATCATTGCGCCGCTGGCGTTGCCGTTCTGGCTCACAAGCGCCTGTCCGTCGATCGAAGGCATCACGGCCGCAACCCCTTCGAGGCCGCGCAGCCGCACAGCCTGCGCGTCGTAATCGGTCATCTGGCCTTGCATAGCATAGACGTTCATGTGGCCATTCAGACCGAGCACACGTTCGAACAATTCCTGCCTGAAGCCGTTCATGACGGCCATAACGATGATCAGCGTCGCAACGCCCAGCGCAATGCCGAGCAGCGAGAACCATGTAATGACCGAAATAAAACCTTCCTGCCGCTTGGCGCGCAGATAGCGCATCGCCACCTTGCATTCGAAGGGCGAAAACAGCATCAGTAAGCCCGCCCGAAAATGACATCCTGTGTCGCAGGCTTGCCGGTCAGCACACATTTGCCTACCTTGCCATCCTGATCGAACGGAATGCAGCGGACCGTTACGCCGTGTTTTTCGGCATATGCGAGCGAGGCGGCATCACCCGACCATTTGGCGCGCACAAAGCCTTGCCCGCCGGTGAAGCTGCTATCGGCATCCTTGCCGAAATAGGCTTCAAAATCGGCGAGGGTCAGGACATCCGTCGTCGTGCGCGCTTTCTGGTAGGCAAGCGCGACATCGAACATGCCTTTTTGTATTTCCGCCAGTTCCTTGGCCGCGCCAGCGACAAAAATATCGGCCGGGTCGAAACGCTTGCCGCCCGCAAGGTTGTCGCGCCGCGTCACGCATACCTTGCCGCCTTCGATATCCCGCATCCCCACTTCCAGCAAAAGCGGAACGCCCTTCTTGATCCATTCCCAGCGCTTTTCGGCGCCGGGCATATCGCGCGTATCCACCCTGACGCGCAGCGGCTGCCCGCCATAACCGGTTGCGCGCAAGCCTTCGGCCACCTTGTTAATATAAGTCATGACCTTGGCATTATCGTCGCCGCCGCGGGTAACGGGAACGATAACGATCTGCTGCGGCGCAAGCCGCGGCGGAACCCGCATGCCGTCATCGTCAGCATGCGTCATGATCAAAGCCCCGACCATGCGCGTGGACATTCCCCACGAAGTCGTATGGGCAAATTCAAGGCCGCCTTCACGCGTCTGGTACTGAATGCCCGCCGCCTTGGCGAAGTTTTGCCCCAAATAATGCGACGTGCCCGCCTGCAACGCCCTGCCATCCTGCATCATGGCTTCGATGGAAAGCGTGCTGACGGCGCCGGGGAAACGTTCCTGTTCGATCTTTTCGCCGGCAATAACCGGCACCGCGCACATTTCCTCGACAAACGCGCGATAGACTTCAAGCATTTGCTTGGTTTCGCGCATAGCATCATCATAATCTTCGTGCGCCGTATGGCCTTCCTGCCAAAGAAATTCAACGGTACGCAAAAAGATGCGCGGGCGCATTTCCCAGCGCACGACATTCGCCCACTGGTTTATCAGCACGGGCAGATCGCGATAGGATTGCACCCATTTCGCGAACGCTTCCCCGATCACGGTTTCGGATGTAGGCCGCACGACCATCGGCTCTTCAAGCGGCGCATCGGGCGTAAGCACGCCGTCTTTCATTACCAGCCGGTGATGGGTTACAACCGCCATTTCCTTGGCGAAGCCTTCGACATGCCCGGCTTCCTTCTGGATGTAGCTGAGCGGAATAAAAATCGGGAAATAGCAGTTTTCGTGTCCGGTTTCCTTAAAACGTCGGTCAAGATCGCGCTGCATGTTTTCCCAAATGCCATAACCCCAAGGCTTGATAACCATGCAGCCGCGCACGCCCGACATTTCCGCCATATCGGCGGCCCGCACGACCTGCTGGTACCACTGCGCATAATCTTCGGCGCGCGTGGGCGTGACCGCTGTTTTGGGCTTCTTTTGCTTTGCCTGTGGGGCGTTCATGGGGAAAACCTTGGCGCTGAAATGCAAGGCGCATAGTCTAGGAAACCGGCTAGAATCTGTCCACTGCTATGGCGCCGGCTGCAAACACAGGACCGCGAGCTGCTCCTGCGCAGGATCGGTGAGCGGTTGCCCGTTATACGTGACCCGATCTCCCGAAAGCACGATCTTACCAAGGTCGATTTCACTGCCCGCCAGCTTGTCGAACGGGTAATCGGTGCTTGGCAGCCATTGCACGATGTCCGGGGTCAGGTTGATGGTGATGTCCTCCGGTAGTTTCATGGTTTGTGTACCCGCCAGATCCGCGGGCGCAACAGCTTTGCCGTGTGCATCAACGCCGGGCTGGTATTCCACATCCGGCGCGGGGAAATGCCTGGTAAGGTACTGGCACGCCGCATGGTCGATCACCACGGTCTGCGGCTCTGCCTTGGCGCAGCCGAAAGGCGTAAGCGGCCAGACCAGCAGCACGAAGAAGGTAGCGGCGCGTTTCAGTTTTTTCATGCTGACAGGCTTTTATGGGCGGCGTTAAGTTTCGCGAGCGTCGCTTCGGCCTCCGCCTTGCGTTCACGTTGCTCTTCTACCACCTCGGGCGGGGCCTTGGCCACAAAATCCTCGTTGGCCAGTTTCTTCTCCAGCTTGGCGATTTCGGCTTCCAGCCGGGCGCTTTCCTTCTTCAGCCGGGCTCGCTCCTGCTCCAGATCGATCACATCCGCCAGCGGAAGGATCAATGTCATGCCGTCCAGCACTTCTTGCGCGCTGCCTTTCGGCGCCTGCGTCGTGAAATCGAACTTTGATATGCGCGCCATTCTGCCGATTACATCGCCATAATGTTCGAGAATGGCGCGTTGCGCCGCATTGGCATCCTTGATCATCAGCGGCACCATCGCGCCTGCCGGAACATTAAGCTCGTTGCGGACCGAGCGCACGGCTGAAATGGCGCGGATCACGAGGTTCACTTCGCCTTGCGCCTTCTCGTCCTGCAGGCTCGCGGGCAAATCGGGCCATTCGGCTTTCATCAGCATGCCGTTCGTGCCGCCAAAGCTCGGCCAGAGTTCTTCAGTGATAAAGGGCATTACCGGGTGCAACATGCACAGCATTTGGGCAAAAACCCAGGCCGTGACAGCGCGGGTTTCAGCCTTGACTACCCCGTCATCGCCCGCAAGCAATGGCTTGGTAAATTCAAGATACCAATCGCAAAACGTGTTCCAGACAAAACCGTATGCCGTGTTGGCAACAAGATCGAACCGGTAGCCGTCCATCAGCCCGGCCAGATGCGCGGTCAAGGCCGTTGTTTCACCAATAATCCAGCGGTTGATGACATGCCTGGCCTGCGCCGGGTCAAAACCCTGCTGCCATTCGCAGCCGTTCATCTGGCAATAGCGTGCGGCGTTCCAGATTTTGGTGGAAAAATTGCGGTTACCTTCAATACGGCTAACCGCGAGCTTGATATCCCGCCCCGGCGTTGACATGGAAGCAAGCGTGAAGCGCAACGCATCACAGCCGTATTTGTCGATCACATCAAGCGGGTCGATTACATTGCCCTTGGTCTTGGACATCTTCTGTCCCTTTTCATCCCGCACCAGCGCATGGATGTAAATTTTACGGAACGGCACGTCACCCATAAAGTGGATGCCCATCATCATCATGCGCGCGACCCAGAAGAAGATGATATCGAAACCCGTGACCATCGTATCGGTCGGGTAATAGCGTTGCAGCTCTGGTGTTTTTTCCGGCCAACCCAGTGTGGAAAACGGCCATAGGCCGGATGAAAACCACGTATCGAGCACATCTTCGTCACGCTTCAACGCAACGGCCTTGCCGTAATGCTTGTGCGCCGCCGCCGCCGCATCGGCTTCGCTTTCGGCCACAAACACTTCGCCGTCTTCGCCGTACCATGCCGGGATCTGGTGGCCCCACCACAATTGCCTGCTGATGCACCAGGGCTGGATATCCCGCATCCAGGCGTAATAGGTATTGGTCCATTGTTCGGGGAAGAATTTGGTTTTGCCTTCTTCTACGGCCTTGATCGCGGGCTGTGCCAGCGTTTTTGCGTCCGCATACCATTGTTCGGAAAGCCAAGGTTCGATCACCACGCCGGAACGGTCGCCGTGCGGCACCACATGGGTAATGGGTTCGATTTTATCGACAAGCCCCTGCTCTTCCAGGTCCGCGATGATGCGTTTGCGCGCCTCATAGCGATCAAGCCCGCGATATTGTTCGGGGCAATTATCGTTCAAACAGGCGTGCTGGTCGAACAGGTTGATCAACCCGCCATCTTTCTGGCAAGTGAAATAATCCTTTTCGCGGTGGCGGCGCCATACTTCAAAGTCGTTGAAATCGTGCGCGGCCGTAATCTTCACGGCGCCGCTGCCCTTTTCCGGGTCCGGATATTCGTCGGCGATCACAGGGATCTTGCGGCCCGTAAGCGGCAATATCACCAACTTTCCGACAAGGTGCTTATAGCGTTCGTCATCCGGGTGAACGGCAACCGCGCCGTCACCCAGCATGGTTTCGGGCCGCGTAGTAGCGATACAGAGGAATTTTTCCGGGTCTTCCGCCAGCGGGTAGCGGAAATGCCACATATTGCCCTTGATCTCGCGCTGCTCGACCTCAAGGTCGGAAACGGCCGTGAGCATCTTCGGATCCCAGTTCACGAGCCGCTTGTCGCGGTATATCAGCCCCTCGCCGTGCAACTGCACAAAAACTTTGGTAACGGCTTTGCTTAGCCCCTCATCCATCGTGAAGCGTTCGCGCGCCCAATCCGGCGAAGCGCCGAGCCGGCGCAGCTGCCGCGTGATGGTACCGCCCGACTGTTCCTTCCACTTCCAAACTTCGGCCAGAAATTTCTCGCGGCCCATATCGCGCCGGTTCTGGCCCTTTTCTGCCAGCTGGCGTTCGACCACCATTTGCGTCGCGATCCCGGCATGGTCGGTGCCCGGCTGCCACAGCGCGTCACGACCGCGCATGCGCTGATAGCGGATCAGAATATCTTGCAACGTAAATGTAAGCGCGTGGCCCATATGCAGGCTGCCGGTCACGTTCGGCGGCGGCATCATGATCGTATAGGGCGTGCGGTTCGTACCCGGCTGCGCTGCGAAAGCGCCGGTTTTTTCCCAATCGGGGTAATGCTTGGCCTCGGTTGCCGCCGGGTCGTAGGTTTTATCGATAGGCATCAATAATTAATAGGCGACTTTCAGGCCGCTCTGCAACCTTATGTTTTACAGGAGTTATTGGTCCGTGATACGACGGGAAATACGCTTGATCTCTTTTTCGACCGCCTTTTCGACCACCCCCGGCAGGTTTTGATCGAGCCAATGCTTGACCATAGGCCGCAAAAGTTCGAGCACCATGTTCTCCAGCGTCCGGTTACCATCGCCGACGGGCATCGCGCCAATCAAGGCATCTTGCTGATTTTGCAGCGCGTTCGCGAGGCCTGAAAAAGCCGATTTCGCAGCAGCCGCTGCATCGTCCGAAACCAGCGGGTCTTCGGGCGGCGGCGGTTCGACCGGAGCGGGTTCTGGCTCGGGTGCAGGCGGCGCAGGTTCGGGTTCGGGTTCCGGAGCAGGCGGCGGCGCTTCAGCAACCGGGGCAGGCGCGGCTTCGGTTTCGTTTACATCGACAACCGCGCCATCGTCCGTGACCATTTGCGTCAGCTCCAGTATGTCATCGACACTCTCGGCTTCCGGCTCTGTTTTTTCGGGCTCTGCCATGACTTCCTGAGCTTCTGCTTCCGGGGGGTCCTCTTGGGGTTCTTCCTTGGCGGGTTCTTCTTCGGGGGCCGCCTCTTCCTTGGGTTTGTCTTCGGAAATGATTTTACGAATGGAGGCGAGTATTTCCTCCATGGATGGTTCTTGGTTTCCGTCTTTTTGTGCCTCGGCCATTAGCGAATCGCGTCACCTAAAGGTTAAGTTGCGGAGTTTAGTACCTGTATGCAGCTTTGCAACCCGCTAGGTAGCGCTAGTCGCCAACCCCGATCCATTTTCCGCTGTTTTCTTCGTAATAGGCCGTCGGGTCGTAAATGGCCACGGGCAGGTCCAAAGCCTTGGCGGTTAGGCGGCCAACAGCCGCCTTGACCTGATAAACCGCAACCACCATATCGCGCTCGGCCCCCACAAGCTGCACACGGGCATCGAGCAATTCCTGTTCTGCATCCAGTGTATCAAGCACCGTGCGGGTGCCCACGGCCGCTTCTTGCTTGACGCCATCAAGCGCCAGCTCCGCCGCCTTAACCTGCGCTTGCCGGGATTCGATAGCCGCCCGCCCGGTCACCAGCGCCTGCCAGGCCGAAATTGCGGTTTCGCGGGCAAGCCGCACTGCTTCATCATATTCGAGCTGGCGCTGACCCGCTGTCTGTTTGGCGGCGCGTATGCGGGAATAATCGGTCCCGGCGCGGTAAAGCGGAATGGTCGCACGTGCGCCGATGGTCAACGAATCCGCCTCGTGCGGCCCCGTGAAACTTGCATCCCAATCGCGCTGCGCGCTACCGACGAGGCTGATTTCGGGCAAAAGACTGCCTTCCGCCTGCGTCACCAATTCCTTGGCCTGATCGATACCGTGTTCGGCCGCCACAACGCTCGGGTTATTGTACTGCGCCATCTCGGTCGCTTCCGGCAGCGTTTGCGGTGTGGCCAGCTCGACCTGCGGACGGGAGATATTGCGAGGCTCGTTCCCCACAAGCCGCAGATAATTGGATTGGGAAATCTTCAGATTGCCTTCGGCCTGGATCCGGTCCGATGTCGCACGCGCAAGGCGGGATTCCGCCTGGCTCACGTCCGTGCGCGTTACCTCGCCCACTTCAAAACGGTCCTGCGTCGCTTCAAGCTGACGGCGCAATACCTCTTCGTTGTTTTTGGAAAGATTGAATACCGCAAGGTCGCGGTACACATTCATATAGGCCGTGGCGGTATCAAGCAGAAGGGATTGCTCGGCCCCCTGCAAGGTCGCGCGGGCCGCCAGCACTTGCTGTTCTGCTGCGCTGACGCCCGAAGAGGTACGGAAGCCACGGAATAGAGGCTGCGAAAGCTCAATGCCGACCGAGCGCGGCTGCCTAACATCACCGCCATTGCCGGGCGCGCGCGTCTGGCTCGTGCGCGCAACCGAGGCCGAGCCATCGATCGTCGGCCGATAACCGCCGAGCGCCTGCGCCACCTGTTCATCGACGGCGCGCAGCTCGGCTTGCGCCGCTTGCAGCCGCGGGCTGGTCTGGTAGGCTTTCACGAACGCCTCACCCAGCGTTTCAGCGCGCACAGGCGCGCCAATCAGGAATAAAGCTGCGGTAAGCAGGCCTGCATAGCGCGGTTTCATCAATATTGCTCCATTGCCGTGTCGATACGCGCGGCCCATGCATCGATCCCGCCCGTCAGATTGCTTACATTCGTATAGCCGTTCTGCCGCAGCCACGCACAGGCACGCGCACTACGCCCGCCATGATGGCAATGCACAACGATAAGCCTGTCTTTCGGCAACTCGCCAACCCTCTCCGGCAAACTGCCCATCGGGATATGCGTAATCGTCGGCATGCGGCAAATCGCAAGCTCCTTGTCTTCGCGCACATCAAGCACAACCGGCGGCTTGTCGCCTTTCAGCAAATCGCTCAGTTCCTCGACTTCTATCGCATCGGGTGCGTTTTCCATGCCGTTACTCCTAAAACGTAAAGCCAGACCGAGGCTCGAACCCCGGGAGGTAGGGGCTGTTCGCGTCGAACAGTTCGCGCGACGAAATCTGGCCATGATGTTTTTCATAGCGGCGCGCCTTGCCCGTGCCCGTTTTGCCCGTGCACACGACAGCCATAAGCCTGCCGCCTTCGGCCAGTTGCGCCATAAGCGCTTCCGGCACTCCAGCAACCGCGCCGTTCACGATGATAACATTATAAGGCGCACGACCCGCATAGCCTTCGGTCAGGTTACCGGGCGTAAGTTGAACATTGTGGATGCCGAACTTGTTCAAATGAGTTGCGGCCTGCTGTAAAAACACTTCGCTCTGTTCAAGCGCAACAACCTCGCCCGCCATGCCCGCAAGAACGGCGGCGGAATATCCCTGCCCGCAGCCGACATCGAGCACACGGTCCTGCGCGTCGATTTCGGCTTCCTGCAACAATCTGCCGAACACCATCGGTTCAAGCAAAAAGCGGCCGGGGCCGATGGCGACATCCTCGTCAATATAAGCGATGCCCTGCACGGCGGCGGAAACGAACAGTTCGCGCGGCAAACGCTCCATCGCCATGAGGATGCGTTCGTCCGTCACCTTGTTCGGGCGCAACTGGCTTTCGACCATGTTACGGCGAGCGGCATCGAAATCGGCGGTTTTTGCGAGGGCGGTATCAAGCATGCGTGCATCCTAGTTAAACTTTGCAAATAATTGTTTAAGCTAACCTTTCCACTGCATACATGGCAATGAGAGCAGCAATTTACCAGCCATATTTAGCGAAACTGTGGCAGGCTTGACCCAACCCCCTTAGAAATCATAGTTTCTGCCCTCCCCGTAGCAATACGGGGGAATGGCGGCGCGGTGGCAGAATGGCGATGTAGAGGACTGCAAATCCTCGTATGCCGGTTCGATTCCGGCCCGTGCCTCCAAATACTATGAATATAATTCTTGCGCACGGGCTTCAAAAGCATCCACCATTCTCCCGAACGCCTGTTCGAAGAACACGCCCATAAGCCCGCTAAGCAGGCTGGAGCGAAAATCGAAATCGACATAGAACGAAAGCTTGCATGATTTGCCCGGCGCGGGGGCAAACTCCCATTTGTTCGCCAGATGCGTCAATGGCCCGCCGCCGTAATCGACCTCGATCCGTTTGCCGGGCTTCAACGTTACGTGGGAGCGAAAGTTTTCGCTGAATGCCTTATAACCGATCACAAGATCGGCGGTGACATTATTGCCCTTGCGCTCGAGCACATGCGCCGTGCGACACCATGGCAAAAATTCTGGATAGCGTTCGATATCCGCCACAAGGTCATACAATTGCTGCGGCGTATAGGGCAGAACCCGTTCTTCGGAACGTTTCGGCATGGTTCACGTGCCGGCGGCCATTTGCGCATCGCGCGCAGCCCGAAGCTTCGCGAAATCATCGCCCGCGAAATAGGAAGAGCGCGTCAGCGGCGAACTTGAAACCATCAGAAAACCCTTGCCGCGCGCCATCGTGGCATAGGCCGCGAATTCTTCCGGCGTCACGAAGCGATCCACGGCCGCATGCTTGATAGTAGGCTGTAAATACTGGCCGATGGTCAGGAAATCGACATCGGCGGCGCGCAAATCATCCATCACCTGTCCCACTTCCTCCTTGGTTTCGCCAAGCCCGACCATGAGGCCGGATTTGGTAAAAAGCGAAGGATCAAGCTCTTTCACCCGCTTGAGCAGCGCAAGCGATGTGAAATAGCGCGCGCCTGGGCGGATCGTGGGGTAGAGCCGCGGCACGGTTTCAAGATTATGGTTGAACACATCGGGCCGCGCGGCCGTTACCGTTTCAATGGCGCCGTTCTTTTTCATGAAATCGGGCGTCAGGATCTCGACCGTGCAGCCGGGCGATGTTTCGCGCAGCCGTGCAATGGTGCGCGCGAAATGCTCCGCGCCGCCATCGGGCAAATCATCGCGATCAACCGAGGTGATGACGACATGATTAAGCCCCATCTTGCCCACGGCTTCCGCCAATCTATCAGGTTCGTGCGGATCGAGCTGGTCGGGCCGCCCGGTGGCCACGTTGCAGAAGGCACAGGCGCGCGTGCAAACGGAACCGAGGATCATGAAGGTCGCATGCTTGTGCTTCCAGCATTCGCCGATATTCGGGCATGCCGCTTCTTCGCACACGGTCACGAGCTTCAACTCCCGCATCAGCTCGCGCGTTTCGTGGTATTCGCGGCTCGTGGGCGCCTTGACCCGTATCCATTCCGGCTTGCGCTGGATGGGGTTATCGGGCCGGTGCGCCTTTTCCGGGTGGCGTTGCTTGGGGGGTAATGTGCCGTCCATAGCCCTATTATATCACATATGAATAACCCGCCCATACGCATCCAGCACGGCTTCGTGCATGGCTTCGGATATGGTCGGGTGCGGGAATACGGTGTGCATCAGCTCTTTTTCCGTGCTTTCCAGCGTTCTGGCCACGGTATAGCCCTGGATCATCTCGGTCACTTCGGGGCCGATCATATGCGCGCCGAGCAGCTCACCTGTTTTGGCATCGAACACGGTTTTGATAAGCCCCTCGGCCTCGCCCATCGCGATCGCCTTGCCGTTGCCGATGAAGGAAAAGCGCCCGGTCTTCACCTGATGCCCCGCTTCCTTCGCCTTCGCTTCGGTTAGCCCGACGCTGGCGATCTGCGGCGAACAATAGGTGCAGCCGGGAATGTTCTTGGTGTCGAGCGGGTGAACATCTTTCTGTCCCGCAATTTTCTCGACACATATAACGCCTTCGTGGCTTGCTTTGTGCGCAAGCCACGGTGGACCCGCCACGTCGCCGATGGCATAGACGCCCGGCTCGCCGGTCGCGCACCATTTATCGATCACGATATGGCCGCGATCGATCTTGACCATCGTATTTTCGAGCCCGAGATCTTCGGTGTTGCCGTCAATACCCACGGCCATGATCACGCGATCGAACACAAGCTTTTCCTTCTTGCCGCCAACCTCGATGCTGGCGGTAACCTGATGGCTGCCTTTCTCGAGCGCCTTGAGCGTCGCGCCGGTGAAGATACGCATGCCCTGCTTTTCAAACGCCTTGCGCGCGAGTTTCGAAATTTCCTCGTCCTCCACGGGCAAAATGCGGTCCATAACCTCAACCACCGTCACCTGCGCGCCCAGCGATTGATAAAAACTGGCGAATTCGATGCCGATCGCGCCGGAGCCAACAACCAGAAGCGATTTCGGCATGGCTTCAGGCACCATCGCTTCCTTGTAGGTCCAGACCAGCTTGCCATCGGCCTCAAGCCCCGGCAACGAGCGCGCCCGCGCACCGGTTGCGATAATAATGTGCTTGGCGGTTACCTCGGCCACCTTGGCGCCATCCCTGGTTACCCCAACCTTGCCCTTACCCATAAGCTTGGCGTGGCCATCGATTACATTGACCTTGTTTTTCTTCATCAGATGTTTCACGCCGCCGGAAAGTTGCGCCGCCACCTTGCGCGAACGTTCAACGATCTTCTTAATATCAAAGCTGAAGTCTTTGACTGTAAAGCCAAAATCACCGGCATGGCGCAACAGGGAAGCAATTTCGGATGAGCGCAGCAGCGCCTTCGTCGGTATGCAACCCCAATTGAGGCAAACGCCGCCAAGATGCGCCCGCTCCACAAGCGTAACCTTCATGCCAAGCTGGCTTGCCCGGATGGCGGTGACATAACCGCCCGGCCCGCCGCCGATGATCAAAACATCCGTTTGCTCGCTCATTTATTCTCCGCTTCTGCGCGCCCGCCATATATTCCGTATGACCGGCAATGACAATGTTGAAAGCACATATCCCAGAACCGGCACCAGCGCACCGAGCCAAGGATATTCCATGTTCAAGGCCAGCAAAAGCACCGCAGCCGCGCCATAAGTAATAACCGCAATGGTCAGCCGCCGTGTCCAGCTCGTTTCCCACGCCTTGTCGGATTCCACGCGGCGGTTGCGCGCCTCGATTTCCAGCACGCGCCGCTCAAGCTCGCCATCCGCCATGATTAAACAACCAGGCTGTAGGCCTGCTCGATCAATTTCTTGAAGGCGGCAAGGAATTCAGCGCCGACAGAACCATCGACCGAGCGATGATCGACCGAAAGCGTGCAGGTCATGACATTGGCAACCACGATTTGCCCGTCACGCACGACCGGGCGTTGTTCACCCGCGCCGACGGCAAGGATGCAGGATTGCGGCGGGTTGATGATGGCCGAGAATTCCTTGACCCCGAACATACCGAGATTGGAAATCGTGAAACCGCCGCCCTGGAATTCCTCGGGCCTCAGCTTGTTATCACGCGCGCGGACCGCAAGATCCTTCATTTCCGTGGAAATCTGGGCAACGGTTTTGGTGTCCGCGTTCTTGATAATCGGTGTGATCAGGCCGTTATCGGTCGCAACCGCGACGGAAACATCGCAATTCTTGTATTTAATGATCGCCTCGTCCATCCACGAAGCGTTCGCCGCAGGCACCTGCCGCAACGCCAGCGCAACGCCGCGAATGATCAGATCGTTTACCGAAACCTTCACGCCTTCGACGCTGTTCAGCTTTTTGCGCAGCGCGAGCAGCTCGTCGATCACGCAATCGACGGTCAGATAGAAATGTGGAATGGTCTGCTTGGCTTCCAGCAGGCGGCGCGCAATCACCTTGCGCACGCCGTTGTTCGGGATCGCTTCGTAAGGCATGCCGAGCTTATCGGCCAGGTCGCGCGCATCGATCGAAGATGTTGGGCCAGGTGATGCCGCGGGTGCGCTTGCCGGGCCGGCGGCGCGCTGGCCGCCGGTTTTGGCCGCGCCTTCAACATCCGCGCGGACAATACGGCCGTTCGGACCCGTGCCCGCGATGGATTTAAGATCGACGCCCGATTGTTCCGCCACGCGGCGCGCCAGCGGGCTTGCGAACACCCGGCCGCCATCGCTGCCGTTACGGGACGGCGTGGCAACCTGTTGCGGAGCCGCCTGCATTTGTGCCTTGGGCGCTTCGGGCTTTGCGGCTGCAGCTTGCGGTTTTGCCGCGCTTCCGCCTTTGATATCGGCGGCGCTTTCGCCGTCTTCAAGCAGCACAGCGATGGGCGTGTTGACCTTGATGCCCTGCGTGCCCGCTGCGATCAGGATTTTACCGAGCTTGCCTTCATCGACAGCCTCAACTTCCATCGTCGCTTTATCGGTTTCGATTTCGGCGATGACTTGCCCGGCCTTCACCTCGTCGCCTTCCTGCTTCAGCCAACGCGCGAGGTTCCCCTCGGTCATGGTGGGTGACAGCGCAGGCATGAGGATATCAACGGGCATGGCTTTTCGTCAGGCTGGGTAAAAAATCAGGCGGCTTGACGATAGCAGACTTGGCGCACAGCGGAAATAATGTTTTCGGGCTGCGGAAGGGCCAGTTTTTCGAGGTTTGCCGCATAGGGCAGAGGCACATCCATCGCACAGACACGGGCCACGGGCGCATCGAGGTAATCGAACGCCTGCTCCATCATCAGGGCCGCCATTTCGGAGCCAATACCGGCATAGGGCCAGCCTTCTTCGGCGGAAACGAGGCGGCTGGTTTTCTTCACGCTGTTGACGATGGTTTCAGTATCAAGCGGGCGCAGCGTGCGCAAATTGATCACTTCGGCGCTGATGCCTTCCTTGGCCAATTCCTCGGCCGCCTCGAGCGCGAAGCCGACCATGCGTGAAAATGCCGTGATCGTCACATCCGTGCCTTCGCGCATCACCAGCGCCTTACCGATGGGCACGGTAAAATCGGGGTCGTCCGGCACATCGAACGTGCTGCCATACATCAATTCATGTTCAAGGAAGATGATCGGATTCGGGTCGCGGATTGAGGATTTCAACAACCCCTTAGCATCTGCAGAGCTATAGGGCGCAACCACCTTCAAGCCCGGGCAATGCGCATACCAGCTCGCATAGCACTGGGAGTGCTGCGCCGCGACGCGTGCCGCCGCACTGTTAGGGCCACGGAAAACGATCGGGCAACCCATCTGACCGCCTGACATATAAAGGGTCTTGGCAGCAGAGTTGATAATCTGGTCCATCGCCTGCATGGCAAAATTCATGGTCATGAATTCGATAATAGGACGCAGGCCGCCGAACGCAGCGCCTACACCAAGCCCGGCGAAACCCATTTCGGTTATGGGCGTATCGATCACGCGCTTCTCGCCAAATTCCTGCAACAAGCCCTGGCTGACCTTATAAGCGCCCTGATACTGCGCGACCTCTTCACCCATCAGGAACACGCCTTCGTCGCGGCGCATTTCTTCCGCCATTGCATCCCGTAGCGCATCGCGCACCGAAAGCTGGATGAATTTGTCATACTGCTTTTCGACATAGGTAGCAGGCATTGCGGGCTGCTGCGAGGCTTTGGGCGCGGCGGGCACACAGGAAGGCTCAACGAACGGCGCGGTTTCGTGGGCCTGTTCCGCAATCAACGGCACAACGGAAAGCGCAGGCTTTTTGGCATCGACGGCAGATTCATCCTCGCTGCGCAAGCTGGCGATAGGCGTATTGACCTTCACGCCTTCGGTGCCTTCGGCAATCAGGATCTTTTCCAGCACGCCTTCATCAACGGCTTCGACTTCCATCGTCGCCTTATCGGTCTCGATCTCCGCAATCACCTGCCCGGCTTTGACCTCATCGCCCTCACGCTTCAGCCAGCGGGCGAGCTTGCCTTCGGTCATGGTCGGCGAAAGCGCCGGCATAAGAATGTCTATTGGCATGCCTGTACTCGTTATTCCTTGAGGACGTCGGTCCAGAGTTCGGACGGGTCGGGTTCCGGGCTTTGCTGCGCGAATTCGACCGCTTCCTTCACCATTTGCTTGATCTCTTTTTCGATTTCCTTGAGCTCGTCTTCGGAAACCAGCCTGTTATCCAGCATATGTTTGCGGAGCGTTTCAATCGGGTCGCGTTCATTGCGCATATGATCGACCTCTTCCTTCGACCGGTATTTTGCCGGGTCCGACATAGAATGGCCGCGATAGCGGTATGTCACCATTTCAAGCAAGTACGCGCCCTTGCCGCTGCGCGCGTGATCAAGTGCGGCCTTGGCGGCGTTACGGACTTCAAGCACGTTCATGCCATCGACTTTCATGCCCGGGATGCCGTAGGCCTCGCCGCGCCGCCACAGTTCACCCGCCGCATGGCGTTCCTGGCTGGTGCCCATGCCGTATTTGTTGTTTTCAATCACGAACACGACCGGCAGCTTCCACAGCGCGGCCATGTTGAAACTTTCATAGACCTGCCCCTGGTTCGCCGCGCCGTCACCCAGATAGGTGATGCAGACACCGTTGTCGGCCTTGTATTTATGCGAGAAGGCCAAGCCGGTCCCGATCGGCACCTGCGCGCCGACGATCCCGTGCCCACCGAAGAAATTCTTTTCGCGGCTGAACATATGCATCGAGCCGCCCTTGCCGCGCGAATAACCTCCAATGCGGCCGGTCAGCTCCGCCATCACGCCCCTTGGGTCCATGTCGGATGCAAGCATATGGCCGTGGTCGCGGTATGACGTGACAACAGTATCCTGCGGCAACTGGAGCGATTGAATACCGACGACGACAGCTTCCTGCCCGATATAAAGGTGGCAGAACCCGCCGATCATCCCCATGCCATATAGCTGACCCGCTTTTTCTTCAAAACGGCGTATCAGCAACATGTCACGAAAGAATTTCAGGTACTCAGCAGCACTTGCGCCTGGCTGTTGATTTTCAGCCGTAACCGCCGAAGGCGGCCTCACTAGTTGCATGCGTATCTCCCGAAAATTTGGGACGGCCCATAATCCGCCCTCAATTTTTGTTGCCGCTTGAATAATCCGTAAAGGGCTGCTTTGCAAGCGGCAAACACCCGACTTCGGAACCACGGGGATTATAACGCAAATCACTAATAATTTCAGTAAGGCCGCGCGGCTAAATAAATAAAATGCCGTTTATGCTGCAGTGCGGTAAGTTACTTTTCCTGTTCCTTTTCCGCCTCAAGGATGATGATCTCGTTCGGTTTGGCATAATTCAGTTTTGCCCTGCTCTGCTCATCAAGCATGTCCGGGTCCACGCCATCGGGCTGCATAAGTTGCACGCGACGCTCAAGCTCGACACGATCTTTTCGCACCTGCGATAAAAATTGCTGCGCCTCGCGAACCTGATTCTGCAGCTGCAACATGGCGATCATACCGCGATCACCCTGCACGGCGTGATAGACAAAATACCCCACGATGCAGGCGCCGATAACGGAGCCCACCAAGGTCCTGATTTGTTTGCCTGACCAGCGTTGCATTTGAAAAGCCAGTGACTTGCCCACGATTCTGCAAGTTTAGCTTGAATGCACACCCATGCGAAGGGGGCCTACCGGCCCAGCGCGGCGCGGCCTGTAAAGCGGGCTGCGGGGCCAAGCTGCTCCTGAATGCGGATCAGCTGGTTATATTTGGCGAGCCTGTCTGAGCGGGAAAGCGAGCCTGTCTTGATCTGGCCGCAATTGGTCGCGACCGCAAGATCGGCGATGATTGCATCCTCGGTTTCGCCCGAACGATGCGACATGACCGCCCGGTAGCCGGCCTTGTGCGCCATGCTGACGGTTTCCAGCGTTTCGCTAAGCGTGCCGATCTGGTTGACCTTTACAAGAATAGCATTGCCGATTTTCTTTTCGATGCCCTGCGCAAGCCGCTTGGGGTTGGTCACGAACAGATCGTCGCCCACAAGCTGCACCTTGCCACCCAATTCCCTTGTCAGCATCGCCCAACCGTCCCAATCATCTTCCGCCATGCCGTCTTCGATCGAAACAATCGGGTAACGGCTACACAGGTCTTTATAGAAAGCTACCATCTGCTCGGCTGACAAAACCCTGTTTTCTCCAGCAAGGTTATATTTTCCGCCCTTGTAAAATTCGGTCGAAGCGCTATCGAGCGCGAGCAAAATATCTTCGCCCGGCTTGTATCCGGCTTTTTCGCACGCCTTCATGATGAAGCCGAGCGCAATGTCGGTCGAGGGCAGGTTCGGCGCAAAGCCGCCTTCGTCGCCCACATTGGTGTTGTGCCCGCCGTCTTTCAAAAGCTTTTTCAGATTATGGAAAATTTCCGCGCCCATACGCACGGAATCCGCGCCCGTCTTGGCACCGACCGGCATAACCATGAATTCCTGAATATCGATCGGGTTATCGGCATGCGCACCGCCGTTGATGATATTCATCATCGGCACCGGCAGCAGGTTCGCTTCCTTGCCTCCAAGATATTCATAAAGCGGCTTACCCGCTTCGGCCGCCGCCGCGCGGGCAAGCGCAAGGCTGACGCCCAGAATGGCGTTGGCGCCCAGCTTGGCCTTGTTCGGCGTGCCATCAAGCGCAATCATCTTGCCGTCAACGCCAGCCTGGTCGCCGGCATCCATGCCCGCGAGTTCTTTCGCAAGCACTTGGTTAACGTTGCC
Source organism: Alphaproteobacteria bacterium (assembly GCA_016124955.1). Lineage (NCBI taxonomy): Bacteria > Pseudomonadati > Pseudomonadota > Alphaproteobacteria > Alphaproteobacteria bacterium. Next base: position 182,742 of record WGMR01000003.1, read on the forward strand.
GACAGCCTTCAAAACGCCTTTGCCAAGGTAGCGCTGCTTATCGCCGTCGCGCAGCTCGACCGCTTCATGCGCCCCGGTCGAAGCGCCCGAAGGTACGGCAGCGTGGCCAAAAGCGCCGCTTTTCAACGTGATATCAACTTCAACGGTGGGGTTGCCGCGGCTATCGAGAATTTCACGCGCTAGGATCGATGCAATCTCTGACATGGGTGCCTCTTACATGCTGAATATGCTTTTGTTGCAGGTGCTCATAGCGTTATAATCGTCCAGAGGCAATAAGCAACCATGACCCTTTCTAGAACCGTACTTTCGGATGCCATGCGCCTTGCCATCGAGGAGGCAAGAACCTGGATCGGCGCGACCGCGCCAAACCCGCCGGTTGGCGCGGCAATCCTCGATCAAAACGGAAAAACCCTTTCTCTCGGCGTACATCAAAAGGCAGGCGGCCCGCATGCGGAAGCCGCGGCCATCGAACAATGCCGCGAAGCGGGCACGCTCAAGCATGCACATACGCTGGTCGTGACGCTGGAGCCTTGCAACCATTTTGGCAAAACCCCGCCATGCACCGAAACCATCATCGCGGCGGGCATACCCAATGTGGCGTACGGCACGCCTGACCCGAACGCGGATGTCGCTGGCGGCGGCGCACAGCGTTTGCGTGACGCGGGGCTTCAAGTCACCGCCGGCATCCTTGAAAACGAATGCCGCCAGCTGATCGCCTATTTCGCACACTGTAAAACCTTGCATCAGCCATGGATCACCATCAAGCGCGCCTTCACGGCCAGCGGCTCGATGGTCCCGCCCGCCGGGCAAAAAACCTTTACTTCCTCCACCTCGCTTGCGCTCGCCCACAAGATGCGCAAAGCGGCCGATGCGATTATGACCGGAAGCGGCACCGTTCTTTCCGACAACCCCGAATTCACCGTGCGTCACACGACTGACCACGCCGGTATTATGCGCGATCTCGCGATCATCGACCGTCGCAGGCGCGTGCCCACCACCTATATCAGCGCGGCAACCGGCAGACGGCTTAACTGCGCGCTATACGATACGCCCGAAGAAGCGATGAAAATCATATACGGCACCGGCAAACGGCATATCCTTGTGGAAGCCGGGCCGACCCTGTCGGATTATTTGATCAAGGCAGGTATATGGACCCTGTGCATGGATATCCATCAGGGCGAACCCGATACCGTGCACTACACATTCAACCCCGATGCGGCTATACCGTTCGATATAACCGGCTTCACGATAGACAGCATACTCCCCAACTAATGACAGTAGAGCATAAGGCAACAGCCGCCCTTCCCACACGCCATGGCGAGTTTACCGTTCAGGCCTACACCTGCGACCGCGGGATAGACCACCTCGCGCTTGTTTCCGGCACCATAGCGGCCGCGCCGCTCGTGCGCCTGCATTCCGAATGCGCCACGGGTGATATATTCGCCTCCCGCCGCTGCGATTGCCGCGATCAACTTGATACCGCGCTTGCTGCGGTTGCAGAAAAAGGCGGCATCATCATTTATCTGCGTGGTCATGAGGGCCGCGGAATTGGCCTTGCCAACAAAATCAGGGCTTACGCGCTGCAGGATGAAGGCGCGGATACGGTCGATGCCAACCTGCATCTCGGCATGGCCGTCGATGACCGCGATTATTCGGTCGCGGCCGAAATTTTGAAACATCTTGGCGTCAGCAAGGTCAGGCTGCTCACCAACAATCAGAAAAAGGTTGAAGCCCTAGAAGGTAGCGGCATCGTCATCACCGAACGCGTGCCGCTATGGATTGCATCCAACCCGTACAACCAGGCGTATCTGGCAGCAAAGCGCGACAAGATGGGGCACTTGTAGTCTTAAACCAGCCTGCTTTGCTGGATGGCCGCTTCGATGAACGATGTAAACAGCGGGTGCGGCGCATAAGGCTTCGATTTCAGCTCGGGATGGAACTGAACGCCGATAAACCACGGATGGTCGTTGCGCTCAATAATTTCCGGCAATTGTCCATCCGGCGACAAGCCGCAAAACACAATACCGGCTGCTTCGAGCTGTTTCATATAATTGATGTTAACTTCATAGCGATGGCGGTGGCGTTCGCTTATGCTGCTTTCACCGTATATCTCGGCCACCTTGGTGCCTTTTTTGAGCCGGCAATCATAAGCGCCAAGACGCATGGTCCCGCCCATATCGCCGTCCTTGCTGCGTTTTTCAAGCTGATTACCCTTCACCCATTCCGTCATAAGGCCGACAACCGGGTTTTCATGCAGTTTAAATTCGGTGGATGAAGCGTTCTTGATGCCGCCAACATTTCGCGCGGCCTCAAGCACCGCCATCTGCATGCCGAAACAAATACCGAAATACGGAACCTTGTGTTCACGCGCGAACTGCGCCGCAAGCAGCTTGCCTTCCGCGCCGCGCTCACCGAAGCCGCCGGGAACAAGGATGCCTTGCACATTTTCCAGATATTTCACGGTATCCGGCTTTTCGAAAATTTCCGAATCCAGCCACTGAAGATTGACCTTCACATTATTCGCAACGCCGCCATGCATCAGCGCCTCGGCCAGCGATTTATAGCTATCAAGCAGGCTTGTGTATTTGCCTACGATCGCGATCGTAACCTCGCCTTCCGGCTCCTTCACACGCCGCACGATTTCTTCCCACCGGTCAAGATCCGGTTTCTTGTCTGCAGGCAGATCAAAGTGGCGCAAAACCTGTTCGTCGAAACCTTCGGCGTGATAGCTGATCGGCACTTCATAGATTGTGCTGACATCGAGCGCGGGGATCACGCATTCCTTTTTCACATTGCAGAAAAGCGCGATCTTTTTGCGTTCGCCGTCCGGAATGGGCCTGTCCGCCCTGCAAATCAGCATATCGGGCTGAATACCGAGGCTGAGAAGCTCTTTCACAGAATGCTGGGTCGGCTTGGTTTTCAGCTCGCCCGCAGTTTTGATATAGGGCAACAGCGTAACATGGATAAACAGCGTATTTTCGCTGCCTTCCTCATTGCCAAGCTGGCGAATAGCCTCAAGGAAAGGCAGGCTTTCGATATCGCCCACGGTGCCACCGATTTCGCAAAGCACGAAATCCTCGTCATGCAAATCGGCCCGGACAAATTCCTTGATCGCGTCCGTCACATGCGGGATTACCTGCACCGTAGCGCCAAGATAATCGCCCCGGCGTTCCTTGGCGATCACGCTGGAATAAAGGCGGCCGGTTGTAACGTTATCGCTTTGCCGCGTGGCGACACCTGTGAAACGTTCGTAATGGCCGAGATCGAGATCGGTTTCCGCGCCGTCGTCGGTTACATAGACTTCGCCGTGCTGGGTCGGGCTCATGGTGCCCGGATCGACGTTCAGATAGGGATCGAGCTTTCGAAGACGGACTTTGTAGCCCCGCGCCTGCAACAAAGCGCCGAGCGCAGCGGAAGCAATCCCTTTGCCGAGCGACGACACAACACCCCCGGTAATGAAAATAAAGCGCGTCGCCATACTAAAGGGACCTCATCAAAGTTATCCGAAAAACTTCGCCTGCTCTCCTTTTGTCCTTCGCCTATTGCCCGAGCGGAACTTGCGGCACCGCGGGCGCGTCCGCCGGCATCGGCTCCGTTTGTTCGACGGGCGCGGGCTGGCTCAGGGCGCTGGTCGGGTTTTCATCGGTCTTGTTATGGCTTGCAAGCACGGCAAGCAAAAGGCTGGTGACGATGAAACAAGCGGCTAGGATCGCGGTCGTGCGCGTCAAAAGGTTGGCCGAGCCGCGTGCGGTAAAAAGGCCACCCATAGTGCTGCTGCCGCCCCCGCCTACCAGCCCGCCGCCGTCCTGCGAAGTGCGCTGCAAAAGGATAACCCCGATCAGCGCAACAGCAAGCAACAGGTGAATAACGAGAACGACCGCATCCATTGCAAAAACTCCATAAAAAAACCAAGCCGCGCCACGATTGTCGGGCACGGCGAAAGTGGAAAACCTTTACGGGGAAGCCCCGTGCCGGTAACCCGTGGCACGGGCGGATTTAGTATCACTATTTGCCGCAAAGGGCAATTGCCATGAAACGCCGGTTTGAAGCGCCTAGCGGCAGCGATCCGCGATAGCCCAGAAGCCATCGGCATTGAGGCTGGCGCCGCCAACAAGCGTCCCATCGACCTGCGAAAGGGCCATGATACCGGCTGAAGTATGCGGGGTGATGGAGCCGCCATAAATAACCTGCACAACCTCCCCCGTCGCACCGAGCGCCTTGCGAATCGCCCCATGCATTTCCTGGATTTCGTTTTCAGCCGGCGTCGTACCCGAACCAATAGCCCAGACAGGTTCGTAAGCCACAATAAGGCTTGAGGTTTGATAACGGGATGGCAGTGATTCCTTAAGCTGCTTGGTAACAAATTCGACAGCCCCGCCGCTTTCCCGCGTCGGCCTGTCTTCCCCGACGCAAACGATCGCGGTCAGTCCGGCCTGCTGCGCAGCCGCAACTTTTTCGGCCACAAACTGGCTGGTTTCGCCATGGCCATTGCGCCGTTCGGAATGGCCAAGAATAACGTATTGGCAGCCAATATCGACAAGCATGCCCGCGCTGATATCGCCTGTGTAGGCACCATGATTGGCGGTATGACAATCCTGCGCGCCAAGCTTGATATGCGAGCCAGCCAGCACCTCGGCCACAGGCCAAAGCAAGCTATAGGGCGGGCATACAACCACGTCATAGCCTTCAGGCTTATGGGCGGCGGCTTTTTGCGCCAGATCGGTGGCTAGCTGCACGCCAGACGTAATGCGGCCATGCATTTTCCAGTTAGCAATAACGATTTTGCGCCTGTGGGCCATGGGAAAAAACCGGGGGAAAGGAGTTATTGACGATAGATCAAGGTTTTATCATGTTGCGGGCTATGTGCAAACAGCTTTAAGGTAACCCCCATGCTTCGTCAGATGCGCCACATATCGCAGACTTGGTTGATCAAGCTGCTGCTTCTTTTCCTTGTCGCGACATTCGCGATATGGGGTATTGGCGATATTTTCCATGGCAACCCGGCAAAACGCGGGGCCGCAAAGATCGGCGGTGTTGAAATCAGCGCCCAGGAACTCGAAACGCAATTCCAGCGCGATTACCAGCAAATGCGCCAAATCGCAGGCCCTGATTACAGCGTCGCCGACGCCAAGCGGGACGGCATGCTGGAACGCAGCGTACAAAATATGATCCAACAAAGCCTGTTCGATCAGGAAGCGGCACGGCTCGGGCTTACCTTCAGCAACCTGGAAGCCGTGAAGATGATCCGCGCCATCCCCGGCCTGGTGGACAAGACCGGCAACTTCAATGCACGTCTGTTCCAGCAGATGCTTTATCAGGTCCGCATGAGCGAAGCGGATTATGTGGCGGCCATAAGCACCGATGCGGCACGGCAGGTTCTGATCGAAGCAATTCGCAGCGGCCTGCAAGCCTCCGCCACGCTGACGGATTCGCTCGCGAAGGCGCGCGGACAGGAGCGCATCATACGCATGCTTGCGATAGACAATGCCAGCATGGGTGATATGGGCGTACCGGATGATGCGACGCTCGCGAAATTCCATAGCGACAACGCGCCCCGCTTCACCGCGCCCGAATATCGCGATGTTGTCTTGCTTCAGCTGATGGCCGACGATATCGCCGGCGAAATCGCGGTAACCGATGCTGATCTTGAAAAAGCATACAGCGAACGCATCGCCGATTACAGCAAACCGGAACTTCGCAGCTACGATCAGGTCATCGCCCAGAACGAGAACGAGGCGAAAACAATTGCCGCCGAAGCTCAGGAGGCCAAAAGCCTGAAACAGGCTGCCGCCAAGCACGATCTTGAAATGATTCCGATCAACGATACGGAACCGAGTGGCTTGCTGCCCGAATTGAAAGATACGGTCATGAAGCTGGAAGCGGGCGGCATCAGCGGCGCCGTCAAAAGCGGGTTTGGCTGGCACGTCATCCAGATCACAGACATCAAACCCGGCCACCGGCGGCCTTTGAGCGAAGTGAAAGACGAGCTGCGTAAAACGGTTGTGCGCGACCAGGCGATCGAGCAACTTCAAACCGTGGCAAACAAGGTTGATGACGCCATCGCAGGCGGCGCGGCGTTCGAGGAAATTGCGCGCGATATGAAGCTGCGCGTCGCGAAGATCGGCCATCTTGGTCAGAACGGCAAAACGCCGGAAGACCTTCCCAATGGCATCCCGGATATCGGCGAAATCACCAAATACGCCTACAATCTTGAGGAAGGCGAAGCCAGCTCGATGATTGATGACGGCAAGGGTAACTATTTTGTCATCCGTACCGACAAGGCAAGCCCCAGCCACCTTCGCCCGCTGGACGAGGTTCGCGGCGATGTCATCAAGGCATGGCAAGCGGTCGAGCAAGCAAAAAAGGCCCGCGCGCGCGCCGATGAAATTGCCGCCGAAGTACGCGACGGCAAATCGCTCGACATCTATACGGGCACCGGCATCACGATGCAGGACACAAAGCCCGTTAGCGTTTTGACGGCCCAGGAAAGCGGCCTGCCTGCCAGCTTTATCCCGCAAATTCTTGCCATGAAGAAAAAGGATGTCGGCGTCGCTTCTGACGGCACGCAACATTTCGTTATGCAGCTTACCGATCTGCGCGACACAAAATCAGTGAGCGACAAACAAAAAACCGCGATAGAGGCTGATGCGCTGCGCGGCATTACCAACGATGTTTTCATCCAGTTCACGGACGCGCTACGCAAACGCTTCCCGGTTTCCGTAAACGAAAGCACGCTTGCCGCCATGCGTGCACAAAGCGATTGATTCGTGAGCATCGCCATCACACCGGATGCCAAAACTTTTGCCCGCAACTGGAATGCGGGCAAAAATCAGGTCGTCTGGACCAGCTATGTAAGCGATCTTGAAACGCCCGTTTCGGCGATGCAGAAGCTCGGTCATGGCAAGGCCATGCCGTTTCTTCTGGAATCGATTGAAGGCGGCGCGACGCGCGGGCGTTTTTCCTTTATCGGCCGTGAACCGGATCTGATCTGGCGCTGCCGCGACGGCAAGCCAGAAATCAACAGGCAGGCCGCCACGAACCCGGGCACGTTCGAGCCCGAAGGCGCCGAACCGCTGGATTCCCTGCGCGCGCTGTTGTCCGAAAGCAAGATCGATGACCCAAACCAGCCGCAACCCATGGCGGCGGGGCTGTTCGGTTACCTTGGCTACGACATGGTCCGGCAGATGGAAAAACTGCCGAAGCCGAAAGCGCGTTCCTACGAAACGCCGGACGCCATGATGCTGCGCCCGTCACTGCTCGTTATTTTTGATCAAATTGAAAACAAGTTCACGCTTGTTACCCCCGCGTGGCACAGCAAAGGCGGTTTGCCTGAAGCCGCCTATGAAGCGGCATGCGAACGGTTGAAGCGCGCACTGAATGACTTGCAGCAAAACCCGACAACCGCGCCGGAAACATCAAAAATGCCCGCCCTGCCCGCGCCGGTATCGAACATGCAGGAAAGCGGTTTCCTGAACATGATCGAACGCGCCAAGGAATATATCCGCGCCGGCGATATTTTCCAGGTCGTGCTTTCGCAACGCTTCAGCGTGCCCTTCACACTTTCCCCGCTCAGCCTCTATCGTGCGGTGCGACGCATGGATCCATCACCCTTCCTGTTCGTTTTCGATTTCGGCGATCATGCGGTCGTGGGTACCAGCCCGGAAATTCTTGTGCGCGTCCGCGATAACAAGGTAACGGTCCGGCCCATCGCCGGCACGCGCCCGCGCGGGGCAGGAAACCGCAGCGATGCCGAACTGGCTGACGAACTTTTGCATGATGAAAAAGAACTCGCCGAACATCTCATGCTGCTCGATCTCGGACGCAACGATATCGGCCGCGTCGCCAAAACCGGCACCGTCAAGGTCACCGCGCACAACACCATCGAATATTACCGCCATGTCATGCATATCGTTTCCAACGTCGAAGCCGCGCTGGACGAGAAAAAAGATATCGTTGATGCACTGGTGGCGGGCTTCCCCGCAGGCACCGTTTCGGGCGCGCCCAAGGTGCGCGCTATGCAGGTTATCAACGAACTGGAGCCGGATGCGCGCGGAATCTATGCCGGGTGCATAGGCTATCTTGGCGTCAACGGCGCGATGGATACTTGCATCGCCATCCGCACCGCCGTCATCAAGGACGGCATGTTGCATGTCCAGGCTGGCGCGGGCATCGTATATGACAGCAACGCGCAAGCCGAATACCGGGAAACCGTGGCCAAAGCCAGCGGCATGCTGAAGGCGGCAGAAGAAGCGATGAAGTTTGCCGCCAAGTAATCAGTGCAACAATTCATCCAGCGCGACCAGCTTGTAGCCGCGCGCAATCGCATCCGGCAACCAGCGTTCAAGCACATCAAGCGTCACGCCATGCGGGTGACCTATGGCGATAGCAAAGCCTTGCCGCCGGGCGATGCGCTCGGTTAGCGCCAGTTGTTTGCGGATGCTATCGCCATCGATCGTATGATCGAGGAACACATCGCGCTTCAGCGCCTGCACGCCATCCGCACGCGCAACTTCGTAAGCCACACTTTGCTCCGATGTCCGGGAATCGAGGAAGATCAGGTCGCGCTCTTTCAAAAGCGGCATGATCGTTTCCATCACATGCCTGTCCGCCGTTGCGCGGCTGCCCATATGGTTGTTCAGCCCCGTATAGCCGCTAAAGCTCTGCAATGCTTCCAGCATGCGGGTGCGCACCTCGTCGTCGCTTAAACCGGCTACAAGCGCATCCGGCCCCGGATATTCGCCGCCCACCGGCTGCATCGGCATATGCAAAAACAGTTCATGCCCGGCAGCCAGCGCGGCGTCGGCCTGCGCTTGCAAATTTTCGGCATATGGCAGGTAGGAAAGTGTGACCGGCGCAGGCAGCGCAGTTGCACGGGCAGAATTTTTCCAATTCAACCCCATATCGTCGATCACGATGGCAATTTTTGGGGTGCTGCCCGGCGGCAGCGGGGGTTCGGCCGCCGGGGCCGGCGTGGGTATGGGCGCGGCCACCGCTTGTTCCGGCAAGGGCGTTTCTTCCACCGCCTCGGCCATGCCTGCGGCTATTTCTTCAGTAAGATCGCCGGATTCTGCTGCCGTGGGCTGGTCGGCCACAGGTTCGGCAACGGGTGGCTGCCACGGCACGGGCGTCACGCGTGCAAGAGGTGTGGGTGGCGGGGACGGCACGGCATCCCTGTCCATGGCCGCAAACAAGCCGGCAAGCACCGTCACGAGCAGCAAAAAGGCTGCCCCGAGTACCGCCAGCATTATTTTCGAAGGTTTTTTTGCCATGGCATTACAGATGATTAACCGCTAAAATCTGCCCGAAAATGAAACGGAATACTACACGATGCTGCTATTGATCGATAATTACGACAGTTTCACCTACAACCTCGTCCACTATTTTCAGGACCTGGGGGTAGAGGTTGTCGTCAGGCGCAATGATGATCTGGGTGCGGCGGAAGCGATGGCCCTGAAGCCGGCGCAGATCGTGCTTTCGCCCGGCCCCTGTACGCCAAACGAGGCAGGCATTTGCCTTGATCTCATCAAGCTGGCAGCGGCTGACAAGACTCCGCTTCTGGGCGTTTGCCTCGGGCATCAGGCCATCGGGCAAGCTTTTGGCGGGAAGGTCATTCGCGGGCCTGTTCCCATGCATGGCAAGGTAAGCGAAATCATCCACAGTAACACTAGTATTTTTAATGGGTTACCAAGTCCATTTAAAGCTACGCGTTATCATTCACTTGTGGTGGAGCGTAACAGCTTCCCGGCTGATCTGGATATCACGGCGGAAACCGCCGATGGGCAGGTCATGGGCCTCCAACATAAGACGCTGCCGATTTATGGGGTACAATTCCACCCCGAAAGCATCCTGACCGAATATGGCTACCAGATTCTGGTCAATTTCCTGAAGGCCAGCCATGACCCAACCATCCGGCTCAGCCCCGCCATCATCAACGAGCGCACCAATGCCCTTAGAGCCATTCATCAAAAAGCTTTCGAAGGCCGGTGAGCTTTCCGAAAAAGAAGCCTGCGAAGCGTTCGACACCATCTTTACCGGCACGGTTCCTGCCGGGCAGATTAGATCCTTCCTGCTTGCCTTGCGTGACCGCGGCGAAACAGTTGCGGAAATAACGGGCGCAGCCCGTTCGCTGCGCGCCCACAGCCTCGCCATACAGGCCCCCGAAGGCACAATCGACACATGCGGCACCGGCGGCACGGGCCACAATACGCTCAATATCTCGACCGCCGCCGCGCTAGTCACGGCCGCCTGCGGGGTACCCGTGGCCAAGCACGGCAACCGCGCGGTTTCGGGCCGATCCGGGTCCGCCGATGTTCTGGCCGCGCTCGGCGTCAATCTCGATGCCACAGCGGCACAGCAGGAACGCGCGCTGCGCGAAGCTAACATATGTTTCATGTTCGCGCCGAACCACCATATGGCAATGAAGCATGTTTCCGCCGTCCGCAAGGAAATGGGCGTGCGGACGATCTTCAACCTTCTTGGCCCCTTGCTGAACCCGGCGCGCGCAAAGCGGCAACTTACCGGCGTTTATGCACGCGAGCTTGCCCGCCCGGTCGCAGAAGTGCTTGCCCGGCTCGGCACCGTCTGCGCATGGGTCGTGCATGGCCATGACGGGCTTGATGAAATCACGACCACAGGCCCCACGGCCGTTGTGCAATTGCTGAACGGCGGCATCACCGAAATCACTTTGCAACCGCAAGATTACGGCATCCCGCTTGCGAAACCGGACGATATCAGGGGCGGGGATGCCGCTGATAACGCGCAAGCCTTGCGTAAACTTTTGGGCGGCGGCACAGGCCCCTACCGTGATATCGTGCTGCTGAACAGCGCAGCGGCCTTGGTGATAGCGGGTAAGGCATCCGGCCTGCAGGAAGGCATAAAGCTAGCGGGTGCGGCAATTGATGGCGGCGTAGCCGGCAAAACGCTGGGGCAATTGATTGCCATAACCGGGGCCAAGGCAGCATGAGCAACCTTTTGCAAAAGATATGCGCCGACAAGCTTGCAGCCGTTATCGCAGCCAAGAAACATAAGGCACATACGACGCTGGAAGATGAAGCGCGCACCGCGCCGAAAGTGCGCGATTTTTCCGGTGCGCTCGCACGCAAAACCGGCGCAGGCGGCTACGCGGTTATCGCCGAAATTAAAAAGGCGTCACCTTCGGCCGGGTTGATCCAGCCCCATTTTATACCCGCCGCCCTGGCGCAGGCTTATGCCGCAGGCGGCGCGGCCTGCCTTTCGGTGCTGACAGACCAGCCCTATTTCTGCGGCGAAGATTTGCACCTTATTCAAGCACGCGCCGCCTGCGATCTTCCGGTTCTGCGCAAGGATTTTATGCTCGATCCCTATCAGGTAATCGAAGCGCGCGCGATCGGGGCGGATTGTATTCTGCTGATTATGGCCGCGATCGGCGATGCGCAGGCGAGCGAACTGTATGCCGCCGCGCAGCAATACGGCATGGATGTGCTGATCGAATCCCACAATGCTGCGGAACTGGAACGCGCGCTGAAACTTCCCGGCGGCCTTATTGGTATCAACAACCGTAACCTCGGCACGCTCGCGATCGACCTGGCCACCACCGAAAACCTCGCGAAGCAAATCCCCACCGGGCGCACGATCATCAGCGAAAGCGGCCTGCACAACCGTGCCGATCTCGATCGCATGGCAACGGCTGGCGCGCGTTGCTTCCTTATCGGGGAAAGTCTTCTGAAACAGGGTGACGTGACGGCCGGGTTACGGCGGCTGCTGGCCTAGGCTTCAAGCGCCTTGACGATCTCTTCGCACATCTTCTTGGCGTCACCGAACAGCATCATCGTGTTCTGGCGGTAGAATAGCTCATTTTCCACCCCGGCATAGCCGGAAGCCATCGAACGCTTGATGAACAGAACGGTTTTTGCCTTCTCCACATCCAGCACAGGCATGCCGTAGATCGGCGAGCTTGGGTCCGTCTTGGCGGCGGGGTTGGTGACATCGTTTGCGCCGATCACGAAAGCGACATCGCTCTGGCCGAAATCGCGGTTGATTTCATCCAGCTCAAGCACCTCATCATACGGCACATTGGCTTCGGCCAGCAGAACGTTCATATGGCCCGGCATGCGGCCCGCGACCGGGTGGATCGCGTAACGCACTTGCACGCCTTCCTTCTTCAAATGGTCTGCCATTTCGCGCAAGGCATGCTGCGCCTGCGCCACCGCCATGCCGTAGCCGGGCACGATAATAACGCTCGAGGCGTTTTTAAGGATGAAGGATGCGTCTTCTGCCGAACCGGCCTTCACGGTCTTGTCGCCAACCGTGCCGCCGCCCGGCCCTGCCGCCGCGCTATCGCCGCCGAAACCGCCCAAGATCACATTAAAGATCGAACGGTTCATGCCCTTGCACATGATGTAGCTGAGGATCGCGCCCGAAGCGCCCACCAGCGCGCCCGTGATGATCAAAAGGTTGTTCTGAAGCGTGAAGCCGGTCGCCGCCGCGGCCCAGCCGGAATAACTGTTGAGCATCGAGATAACGACGGGCATATCCGCCCCGCCTATCGGCAGGATCAAAAGGAAGCCGAGCAACACGGTCACGGCCACGATGCCCCAGAAGGCATACTCGGCCTGACCGAGGCACAGCCAGACAATCAGGAACAGCGTGAGCAGTCCGAGCCCGAGGTTAAACTGATGCTGCAGCGGGAACACAAGCGGTTTGCCGGTGATAAGCCCTTGCAGCTTGGCAAATGCAACAATTGAGCCGCTGAAGGTAATGGCACCAATGGCGACGCCAAGGCCCATTTCGATAAGGCTGCCGACGCCGATGCGGTCGCCATCCATGATGTTGTAGGATTCCGGGGCAAGAAACGCCGCCGCCGCCACAAGCACAGCCGCAAGGCCAACCAGCGAATGGAACGCCGCAACGAGTTGAGGCAAAGCGGTCATCTGGATCTTTTTCGCAATAAAGGTGCCGATGATGCCGCCGATAGCAATGGCGATCATGATGGGCACATAGGCGGAAAGATCGACAAACCTGAACAGGGTCGTGGCAATCGCGACCGCCATGCCAACCATGCCGAACATATTGCCCTGGCGCGACGTGACCGGCGAGGAAAGCCCGCGCAGAGCCATGATGAAGCACACGGCAGAAAACAAATAGGCGAACGCAATCAGACTGGTCATGATTTATCCGCCGGCTTTTCTTTTTTCTTGAACATCTGCAGCATGCGTTGCGTCACGATAAAGCCGCCGAAAATATTGACAGAAGCCAGCGCAACGGCCACAAGCCCGATCCAGCCCGAAGCCGTGAAGCTGCCGCTGCCCGCCGCGATCAACGCACCGACGATAATCACCGACGAAACCGCGTTCGTCACGGCCATGAGCGGGGAGTGCAGCGCGGGCGTCACCTTCCACACAACATAGTATCCGACAAAGCATGCGAGCACGAAAACCGTCAGCCCGATCACGAAGAAATCGTGATGGCCGCCCCCCGCCTGCGCCGCAAGGCCTTGCGCATTATCGGCAAGCAGCCGGGCAAACTTCCCGAGCCTTTCCTGCTCGGCCGCCAACAGGCCTATATCGTCCGCGAACTTGGCGGGATCCATGGGCATGCCTTTATCCTATTGCGCCGGGGCTTCTAGCGCAGGTGCTTCAGGCACAGGTTCCGCAGCAGGCGGCGCGGCGCCTTCTTCGGGCGCCATCGGAACGGCCGGCGGGGCTTCCGGCGTCAGGGCCGGCGCAACCACAGGCTGTTCTTCCGGTGTAATTTTCGATGATTGCACCTTGGATTCCGCCTGCGCCAGTTCCTTCATGCTATGACGGAGCATGTAGTTGATGTTGGCGTCAACGGTGTTCAGCTTGGCTTCAATGACTTCCTGCTGCATCTGCAGGCGCATCAGCGAACGCTGGTTATCGAGCAGGAAACTGGCGAACACGAGGAACAGAACGGCGCAACAAACGATCGACACCGCAAGGCTGATCACCCATTGCAGCATCTTTTTACCATCCCCCTGGGTTGTGCCGTTTATCATGGTAAGCGCTCCTTGTCAGTTGCCTGTAAATTGCGGATGTACGATTGCCCCGTCGCGGGTAAGGGTGACGGCCTTGATGATATCATCATCCCAATTGATAGCCAATTTCCCATCCTTATCGACCAGAAGATTCAGGAAATTGTACAAATTGCGGGCATACAGGGCCGAAGCATCGACCGCGATGCGGCTCGGAACATTCCGATGGCCGACGATCCGAACCTCGTTCATGTTCACGACCTTGCCCGGCTCGCTGCCCGCGCAATTGCCGCCCTGCTCCACCGCCAGATCGATGATGACAGAGCCCGGCTTCATGCTGCGGACCATTTCCTCGCTGATAAGTTTCGGTGCCGGACGACCGGGAATAAGCGCGGTGCAGATCACGATATCCTGCTTCCTGATCGTCTCGGCGATCAATGCGGCCTGCTTGCGCTTGAAATCGTCACTCATTTCCTTGGCATAACCGCCTGCGGTTTCCGCCTGTTTCAATTCGTCGCTTTCCACCATCACGAAGGTCGCGCCAAGGCTTTCAACCTGTTCCTTGGCCGCAAGGCGCACATCGGTCGCCGAAACAATTGCACCGAGCCGCTTGGCGGTCGCGATAGCTTGCAGACCCGCAACGCCGGCCCCCATAACCATCACGCGCGCAGGCGGCACAGTGCCCGCCGCCGTCATCATCATCGGGAAGGCGCGGCCAAATTCCGCAGCGGCATCCAGCACGGCCTTATACCCCGCAAGGTTCGATTGGCTTGAAAGCACATCCATGCTTTGTGCGCGCGTGATGCGCGGCACCAGTTCCATCGCCATTGCGGTCACGCCGCCCGCGGCATAGGCGGCAAGATCATCGCGCGCACCGAAGGGGTTCAGCGTCGCTATCAGAAATGTACCTTTTTTGAGCTGAGCGATTTCATCGGTGCCTTCGGCGGCCGTCAGCGGACGCTGGACCTTTAAAACGACATCAGCGCCGGAAATGGTCGCGACCGTGTCCGTCACCGTCGCCCCGGCATCCAGATAGGCCTGGTCGATATAGGAAGATTCCAGTCCAGCTTCAGTTTCTACATAAACGTCAAAACCCATCGCCCGGATTTTCTTGACTGTTTCCGGGGTCGCTGCAACGCGCCGCTCATGAGGGCGGCGTTCCTTCAAGACTGCGAGTTTCATTACCTAGAAAACCGGGCTGGTTGGAATCATATGGCTTAAACACTGCCTTAAAAACCCAATCCTGTGAAGAGGTTGCCCGAAAGGGCGGCTTGGGGGGCTATGAGCCTGCCTCAAGCCCGGATTGCCGCAAAAGCCGGGCTTGCTGCCCTGCCAGCTTTTGTTCGTTGTAACCGTCAATCAACGCATGGAACATACGGCACCAATTGACCTCGGCCCCCAACCTCAAGAACACCGCGCCAAGCCCGATGGCCGCCCGGTCCATAAATACGAATTCACGCGGCACCTCGACCCCGCCGATTTTGCGCAGCTCGGCATGCACCTTATTGGCGGTTTCACGGCCATAAAGACCTGTGTTGGTTTCCTCGATCGCCCGCTTCTTGTCTTCAAGAATGGGCGCATAAATAAACCGCGCCCAAATATTCAATACATTGATCAGCTCTTTGCCCGGCTTATGAAAACCCCATGCCTCATAAGCCTTGATGGCGCGCGCTTCGTCATCATCCTGCAACGCATGATAAAGATCGATCACGCCCGTGATCAGACTTGCCGGAAAAATCCGCACACACCCGAAATCGAGCAGATTGAGACTATTATCCTTGCAAATTGAATAATTGCCCATATGCGGGTCGCCGTGAATGATGCCGTAATTATAAAATGGCGTGTACCATGCCCGGAACATATTCATCGCTATTTCGTTACGGTCCTTCAGCGGGCGCGTTTCAGCTGCATGCACCAGCCGCTCGCCTTCCAGCCATGACATGGTCAATAGCCGTGTGGTTGAAAATTTACCGAACACATCCGGCACATGCACGGCTTCAACACCGGCCAGCATGGCGCGATAGAGCTTGATGTGCTTCGCTTCCAGTTCGTAATCCAGCTCTTCATGCAAACGCGCCGCGATTTCCGCATGCACCTGCTTGGTCGATACCGCGCGGTCATAACGTTCGAATACCTGCAGAACGAGTTTAAGCTGCCGCAGATCGGCCTCTACGGCCGAATCCATATCCGGATACTGCAGCTTGCAAGCCACGGCCGTGCCATCCGGCAGCCTGGCCTTATGCACCTGCCCCAACGAAGCGGCGGCGCTGGCAGTGCGATCGAAGCCGGCAAACTTTTTTTCCCAATCGGCGCCAAGCTCGGCTGCCATACGCCGCTTCACGAACGGCCAGCCCATGGAAGGCG
Organism: Alphaproteobacteria bacterium; assembly: GCA_016124955.1. Classification (NCBI taxonomy): domain Bacteria; kingdom Pseudomonadati; phylum Pseudomonadota; class Alphaproteobacteria; species Alphaproteobacteria bacterium. Next base: position 199,075 of record WGMR01000003.1, read on the forward strand.
CATCGGCCTGCAGCTGTGAAAGTTCGGCGGTATATTCGGGCGGCACGGCATCGGGGATAGTGGAGAGTATCTGTGCCACTTTCATCAAAGGGCCTTTGAGCGAGCCAAGTGCTTCGCGCAACATGCGCGCCCTTTTTTTGCGGTCGCTTTGCACCCCAAGCCTGGAGCCGGCCATATGCGCGCCATACCCCGCCATAGCCGTGGAAACGCGTGCGTAGCGTTTAAGCCTGCCCGCGACGCTACCCTTCTTTTTCACATATGCCATTTCTTCAGCCGCGAAGGCTAGATCATCGCCATGCCGCCGTTGATGTGCAACGTCTGGCCCGTGACGTAACGCGCCTCATCGCTGGCAAGGTACACCACGCCGGCGGCGATATCCTTCGGTTCGCCGATATAGCCGGCGGGAACGTTTTGCTGAATACGCTGTTTTTGTTCGTCGTTCAGCACATCCGTCATTGCGGTCGCGATAAAACCGGGCGCAAGGCAATTGACCGTAACGCCGCGCGGCGCAATTTCCTGCGCGAGCGATTTACTCATCCCGATCAAACCGGCCTTGGAAGCGGCATAGTTCGCCTGCCCGGGGTTGCCGGTAACGCCGACGATGGATGTGATGCTGATGACCCGGCCCCAACGGCGTGACATCATGCCCTTCAGCGCCGCACGCGTAAGGCGGAATGCCGCCGAAAGGTTGACATTAATCACGGCATCCCAGTCTTCATCCTTCATGCGCAGCGCAAGCCCGTCGCGCGTCAGCCCGGCATTGTTTACGAGAATGTCGATCCCCCCGCCCGCCTGCGTTTCGGCATCCTTCAGCAACGCGGCCGGAACAGCCGGGTCGGAAAGATTGCCCGCAGCGACGAAGGCGCGTTCACCCAGCTCATCCTTCACGGCATTGAGCGCATCGACCTTGGTGCCGGAAAGCACGACCTTGGCACCAGCGGCATGCAGGCCGCGCGCAATGGCGCCGCCAAGACCGCCCGAAGCGCCGGTAACCAGCGCGGTTTTCCCTGAAAGATCGAACATCGTTGTATCCTATAGGCTGGAGAGGAATTGATCAATTTCCGCGGGCGTGTGCACCGATATGGCCGCGATTTCCTTGTCGATACGCCGCGTCAGACCCGCAAGCACGCTGCCGACGCCGCATTCAACCAGTTGTTCCACGCCCTGCGCCTTCATGTAAAGCACGCTTTCGCGCCAGCGCACCGGCGCGGTCACCTGTTCAACCAACAAACGGCGAATGCTTTCCGGTTCGCTCACCGCCTCGGCCGTTACATTGGCAACCAGCGGCACCGCGGGCGGCTTGAGCGTAATGCCGGTCAGCGCCTTTTCCATGCCGACAGCTGCGGGTTGCATCAGCGCGCAATGGAACGGCGCGCTGACCGGCAGTTTCACGCTGCGCTTGAAGCCACGTTCGGCGGCGATGGCAATGGCGCGGTCTATCGCGCCCACATGTCCGCTAATCACGACTTGCCCGGGCGCGTTATCATTGGCGGCGGTACAAACCTCGCCTTGCGCGGCGGCGGCCGCGATTTCCTGTGCCTGCGCCATATCGACGCCAAGCAGCGCCGCCATGCCGCCGACGCCGACCGGCACCGCCGACTGCATTTCGAGCCCGCGCTGTTTTAAAAAGCGCGCGGTATCGGCAAGCGCCATGCTGCCGGCGGCGCAAAGCGCGGAAGATTCGCCAAGGCTGTGCCCAGCCACATAAGCCGCAGCTTGCGGCAGACGGAAGCTGCCTTGCGCGTCGAGCACGCGCATCACGGCCACGCTCACGGCCATCAACGCCGGCTGCGCATTCTCGGTCAGCTTCAGATCGTCCGGCGAGCCTTCAAACATGAGATGCGATAGCTTCTGCCCGAGCGCATCATCGACTTCCTCGAACACCTGACGCGCGGCCGGGAACGCCTCGGCCAGTTCCTTGCCCATGCCGACAGCCTGGCTCCCCTGCCCCGGAAACACCAATGCACGCTTCATTTATGTATTCCTTTCACCCGCAGCTTCAGTGTGTTACGTGGGCGTCAGCCTTGCCCGCTTGCCAAAAGCAAGTCAAGATTGTGTAGTATCTGCTGTTAAGCTATTGGAGTCGTGCATGATTATCGTTACCGGCGGCGCCGGTTTCATTGGCTCAGCCCTTGTTGCCGCGCTTGCAGAAACCAAGGAACCCTTGGTTGTCTGCGATTGGCTTGGGCAGGACGGCAAATGGCACAACATCGCCAAGCGCGAACTTGAAAACATTGTCCCCCCGGAAGACCTGCCCGAATACCTCGCGCGACACGGCAAGGATGTTAAGGCCATCTTTCATATGGGCGCGATTTCATCGACGACCGCAACCGACGGCGACGAGATCGTACAAAACAATTTCAAGCAAAGCCGCGATCTATGGCGCTGGTGCGCCGAAAATCGCGCACGCTTCATCTATGCCTCCTCCGCCGCCACTTATGGCAGCGGCGAACACGGCTTCGATGACGACGATAGCGCCGAGCATCTCGGGAAACTCAAGCCGCTCAACCTTTACGGCTGGAGCAAACATCTTTTTGACCGCTGGGTCCGGCTGCAAGCGAAGCTTGGCCGCAAGGGCCCGCCGCAATGCGCCGGGCTGAAATTCTTCAACGTTTTCGGCCCGAACGAATACCACAAGGGCGGCCAGCGCTCGGTCGCACACCAAATCCATCCCTTTGCGGTTAAGGGCGAGGCCTTTCCGCTCTTTAAATCCTATAGGCCTGATTACAAAGATGGCGGCCAGCTACGTGATTTCATATGGATAGGCGATGTAGTTAAGGTCATGGTTTGGCTTTACCAGAACCCGCGCGTCAGCGGCCTGTTCAATGTCGGCTCCGGCCGGGCACGCAGCTTCGCCGATATGGCCTCGGCGGTATATAGGGCGGCAGGAAAAGAACCCATGCTAACCTACCGGGAAATGCCCCCGGCGCTGATGAATGCCTACCAATACTTTACGCAAGCCAAGATGAATAAGCTGCGTGAAGCCGGTTACAGCGAACCGTTTACCGAGCTGGAAGAAGGCATCAGGTTGTATGTTCAGGATTACCTCGCTAAACCCGACCCCTATATATAAGCCTCAGGACCGTTATGACAGATAACCTCATTCCCTTACTGCCCAAGCTTAACGGCCATCGCGTGCTGGTTGTTGGTGACGTCATGCTCGACCGCTTTGTCTATGGCGCGGTTGACCGCATATCACCCGAAGCCCCCATCCCCGTCATTAAGGTACAACGGGAACTGGTCACACTCGGCGGCGCGGGTAACGTGGTTCGCAACATCGTTTCCCTTGGCGGCCATGTCGATCTGATCGGCATCGCCGGGCAGGACCAATCCGGCTATGATCTCGCCAAGCTGCTTACCGAACTTGAAAATGTCACGCCGCTTATCCTGACCGATAACTCGCGCCCTACAACGCTGAAAACCCGCTATGTCGCCAACGGCCAGCAGCTGCTGCGCTCCGATCATGAAATCAGCCAGATGGTCACCAAGGATATTGAAGACCAGCTTCTGATGCGCATCAAACCGGCGCTTGAAGAATGCGATGTCGTTATCCTTTCCGATTACGCCAAGGGCGTTTTAACCGAACGCATCGTGTCGGAAACGATTGCGATGGCCAAAGATCTGAACAAACCCGTTCTGATCGACCCCAAGGGCCGGGATTTTGCGCGCTACCGGGGCGCAACCATGCTTACGCCCAACCGGCGCGAACTGGCGGAAGCCGCCCATCTCGATAACATCAAGACGGTCGCGCAAGCCGAACAGGCGGCGCGCGTTCTTATCACCGCCTACAACCTTGAATTCGTGCTCGCCAAGCTGGGCGCGGACGGCATATGCCTTGTGAAGCGTGAAGGCGAAGCCAAGCATATCCGCGCCATGGCACGCGAAGTGTTCGACGTCTCGGGCGCAGGCGATACGGTTGTAGGCACCATGGCGCTTGGGCTCGCGGCCGGCCTTACGCCCGATCAGGCCGCGACGCTCGCGAACCTCGCCGGCTCCATTGTTGTTGGTAAAATCGGCACCGCCACGATCACGCCGGGCGATCTCGCGCAGGAACTTCACGAAGACCAGATCCGCAATACCGACCAGAAGGTCGTGCCCGCAAGCGAAGCAAACGAAATGGCCGAACGCTGGCGCCGCCAGGGCTACAAGGTGGGCTTCACCAATGGCTGCTTCGATCTTATTCATCCCGGCCATATATCGTTGCTGCGCCAGTCGCGCGCGGCATGCGACCGGCTTATCGTCGGCCTGAACACCGATGCATCGATCAAACGCCTGAAGGGCGAAGATCGCCCGGTGCAGAACGAACAGGCACGCGCGACCGTGCTGGCTTCGCTATCAGATGTGGATCTCGTTGTGTTGTTCAGCGAGGATACGCCGCTTAAGCTGATAAAATCGCTTCGCCCCGCGCTGCTGGTCAAGGGTTCTGATTATACGCCGGACAAGGTTGTCGGATGGGATCTTGTTGAAAGCTGGGGCGGCGAGCTTTTGCTCGCGAACCTTATCGAAGGCCAGAGCACGACATCCACCATCGCGCGCCTGAAAACGGCCACCGGCAGCTAGACCACCCATGACAGTATGCCTGCAATATTCGCGCCCCGCATCCGGTTCCACCGAAGCGGAAATTTTTGGCATGGATATGGCGATCAACAACCTGCTGCGCGCATGGTTCAGATACGGCACGCAGGAACGCTTTATCTGCCGCCCAACAGACAACCCCAGCTTCGATCAGTTCCGCGCGCTCGCGAAAGAAGCGGGGCATGATCCGGCCAAAAAATGCATGGGGCTCGATCCGCGCCACCCGCGCGAAAACCTTATCCCGATCTCATGCCTGTTCCAGCCGGACCCGAACGTCGCCGATCTTGCATGGCAAAGACTGCAGGTGCCGGGCAACGGGTTTTCGATCTGCGGGCTTGTTCATACGATGTCGAGCGAGCGGGTGATCAAGGTTGTGGGCGATCTTGTGCACGCACCGACCAGTGCATGCGACGCTTTGATCTGCCCATCCCGCGCGATACGCGACGCCATCCATGCTCTATGGGAAATACAGACCGACTATGTAAAATCCCGCTACGGCGCAAACTTCACCTGCCCCGTACAACTTCCGGTTATCCCGCTCGGAGTCGATACCACACGCTTCGCCAAAATCACGACGCCCGAACACAGGCAAAACCAGCGCGCCGCCCTGGGCATCGACGATGACGAAATCGTGATCCTTTTCCTCGGCCGTCTCAGCTTCGCGACCAAGGCCCATCCGGGCCCGCTCTTTCTCGCCGCCGAAAAGGCCGCGCAGGAAAGCGGCAAAAAGCTTCGCCTCGTGATGTTCGGCTATTTCAAGCCGGAGGTAATGGATAAATTTTTTAGAAACCTGAGCAACGATATCTGCAAGACCGTAAAGGTCGATTATGTGATGAACAACGATAGCCGCTTCCCCGATGGTTTCTGGGCCGGAGCTGATATGTTCATCTCGCTCGTTGACAATATTCAGGAAAGCTTCGGCCTTACCCCTATCGAGGCCATGGCAGCCGGGTTGCCGGCCATCGTCAGCGATTGGGATGGCTACCGCGATGGCGTCCGCAACGATATGGACGGCTATCTGATCCCCACGCTCACGCCACCCGCCGCTAGCGGTCTCGCCATAGCGCAACGTTATTTCAACCGGCTCGATAACTACGGGGAATATCTTGCGGCTTCCGGGCAATCGACCGCCATCGATATCGCAGCCACGGCAACTGCTATTAAAACGCTGGCCGAAAACCCGGGCAAGCGCGCACAATTCGCGGAGAACGGTCGCCGCCGCGCGCAAGAAGCCTATGATTGGCGGTACATAATCCGCGCCTATGAAGAGCTTTGGAGGGAACTGGGCAAGGAGGCGCGGCACGAGCATGGCCTCGGGCGTACGCCCGAAGGCTGGCAAGCGGCACACCCCGCCTTCCCCAACCCGTGGCAAATGTTCGCATCCTTCCCGACGGCCGGACTGGATGGCTTCAGTGTGCTGCGCGCAATCACCGATAAAAAGCAACTCGCCATGCTTTTGAAACATGAAATGAATTACTTCGTTCCAAGCCTTTTGCTCGGCAAGGAGCAACTTGCCGAACTCGCCGAGCGTTTCCGTACCGCAGACGGCACGGCAATTGCGGATGCCGCCGCCGGCTTTGCTCCGGCGGACCACGACAAGGTTCTGCGCAGCTGCGGATGGCTGCTTAAATTCGGCATTTGCGAACGGGCCGATTGATGCCGCAAATATTATTCAACTTCATGCACGGCATATCCGGGTTCGTGATCGGCGCCATCCTCGGCAGCTTTGTTACGCTTATCAGCCACCGCATGCCGCGCGGGCAATCTATTGTTTCGCCGCGCTCTCGCTGCCCCGCCTGCAACGCACAGCTCGATAGCGCAAGCCTCGTTCCTATTCTGTCCTGGCTTATCAATCATGGAAAATGCCGCAATTGCCGCACGCCGGTGCCGCAACGCTACCCGCTGATAGAGCTGCTTTGCGCTATTTTGTGTACCAGCCTGTTTGTGATGCATCCGCTCGGTATCGGGCTATTCATGAACCTCATACTCGTCGTGCTCGGCGTAACGATTGTGGTGATCGATTTCGAAGATGCGGAACAACCGCGCGCGCTGTTCGCGGCCACCTTGCTTATGGGGCTTATCCATATTCCGCTCGCCTACCTTGAAACCGGGCGCCCTGCGCTCTACCCCGTTATCTGTCTGATCGTTGCAACCATCGCTTATGTCCGCGGCTTTGCGGCCGAAAAACATGAACGGATTTTGTGGTTTTCCATCATCCCTGTGGCGATGGCGCTGCTCTGGTTCGACCCGGCGGATTTTCTGACATTCCTGATTGCATCCAGTTTTGTCGTATTCATTGCCGAATATTATTACAGCACTGAACGCATCGAGCGGCGCTACATTCTCGCCGGGCTGACATTCTGCTGGATACTTACCGCCGTAACCTGAATTTATGGTTACGGAATTATTAGGATCGGCACGCGCAATCACGCACCTACCCCTTTCAAGTATTTTGTTTTCCAAGATGGCAAATTACATATGCCTATATGTATGATTTTATTGAATAATTCTAGTTACTTTCATGTTTTGCCCATATACTTTCTTCAAGCAACTCTGGGGAGAATTGCTATGCATCACGATAAAACTGATGAAGAAAGGTCAGGCAAGAAGATGAGCAACGAAGATAGTCTTATGCTGGCTGAAAAAGAACTCGCGCGTGCCGAAAGCAAGCTCGAGGAAGCGATCGCGCATCTTTCGCGCGCCGCCGGCTATCACAGAAACGCGATTGAAACGAACCTGTCCGGCAAAACCGGAACGAGCGCCGATATCGTTTTTGAATAAAACGGCTTTTTAGGAAGCCTTCGCCGTCAGCGCCTTTTCAATCGCGCTCACGGCATCATTCATCGCCGCAACATTGCTGCCACCGGCTTGCGCCATATCGGGCCGGCCGCCGCCGCCTTTGCCCCCAACGGCTTCCGAACCGGCCTTTACAAGCTCTACGGCGCTTACCGTTTTCGTCAGATCCGGCGTAACCGCCACAACCAGCGAAACCTTGTCCTCAAAACTGGCCACCAGCGCGACAACGCCCGATTTCATCTGTTGTTTGAGCGTATCTGCCATAGGCTTCAGATCCTTGGCGGGCAAATCGTTCACGACACGGCTGACAAATGCAATGCCGGCAACCTGCCTCGCCGCATCGCCTCCATTGGGGCTTGCGCCGCCGCTGCCGCCGCCAAGCGCCACCTGACGGCGTAATTCGCCCACTTCTCGCTCCAGCTTCTTGCGTTCCTCGATCAGAATGCGCACACGCGCCGCGACATCTTGCGCCGGCACCTTCAACGCATCGGCGGTTTCCTGCAGCGCCTGTTCCTGCTGCGTCAGCCAGGCCAACGCTCCGGAACCGGTTACAGCCTCGATACGGCGCACGCCGGCCGCGACAGCGCCTTCGGCGACTATCTTCATAACCCCGATATCGCCGGTACGGCGCACATGGGTGCCCCCGCAAAGCTCGACCGAGAATTCGCGTTCTGCGTCCTCATCATGGCCGCCCATGGATACAACGCGCACTTCCTCGCCGTATTTTTCCCCAAACAGCGCCATAGCGCCCTTCTCGATCGCTTCCTGCGGCGTCATCAGGGTCGTGTGCACTTCCTCGTTCAGGCGGATACGTTCATTCACTTCCTGTTCGACCACGGCGATATCCTCGGCCGTAAGCGGCACAGGTTGGCTGATATCGAAACGCAAACGTTCTTCGGATACCAGCGAGCCTTTCTGCGTCACATGCGTACCAAGGCGGCGACGCAACGCTTCATGCAACAAATGGGTGGCGGAATGATTGGCCCGGATGGCGGCGCGGCGCTTGCCATCCACCTGCATCGTCACGGTATCGCCGACCTTGATCGTCCCCTTGCCCACTTTGCCGGTATGAACCCAAAGCTTGCCAAGCCGCTTTTGCGTGTCGGCTACAACAAGCTGCGCGCCGGAAGATGCAGTGATCACGCCCGTATCGCCAACCTGCCCGCCGGATTCGCCGTAGAACGGCGTCTGGTTGACCAGCAACTGGATATCGTCGCCCTGCGCAGCTTCCTGCACCTTGGTGCCGCCCCTGATAAGGGCAGCAACGACGCCTTCGGCCTTTTCGGTGGCGTAGCCGAGAAAATCGGTGGCAGGAATTTCATCCTGCAACTCGAACCACACCTTGTCGGTCGCCGCTTCGCCCGAACCCGTCCAGGCCTTGCGCGCTTCGGCCTTCTGGCGGTCCATAGCACTATCGAAACCGGCCTGATCGAGCGTCATGCCACGGCCGCGCAGCACATCCTGCGTCAAATCGAGCGGAAAACCGAACGTGTCATAAAGCTTGAACGCGACCTCGCCGGAAAGCTGCCCGGCCTTGTTTATTTTGCCCGCCTCTTCGTCCAAAAGCTTCAGCCCGCGCTCCAGCGTGACCTTGAAGCGCGTTTCTTCAAGCTTCAGCGTTTCCGTGATCAACGGTTGTGCACGCACGATTTCGGGGTATGCCTGCCCCATCTGGCGCACAAGTTCGGCAACCAACTGGTACATAAGCGGTTCGCGCGCGCCCAAAAGATGGGCATGCCGCATGCCGCGGCGCATGATGCGGCGCAGGACATAGCCGCGCCCTTCGTTGCCGGGCAGAACGCCATCGGCGATTAAAAAAGTGCTGGCGCGCAGATGGTCGGCTATCACGCGAAATGATGGCTTTTGATCGCCTGCGGGGTCGATCTTCACCAAATCAGCCGTGGCGCCGATCAACGCCTTGAACAGATCGATATCATAATTGGAGTACACACCCTGCATAATGGCGGCCATGCGCTCAAGCCCCATGCCGGTATCAACCGAGGGTTTGGGCAGGTTGATGCGCTTGCCGCCGCCTTGTTCCTCGTACTGCATGAAAACGAGGTTCCAGAATTCAAGGAAGCGGTCGCCATCCTCGTCCGGGCTGCCCGGCGGGCCGCCCTGCAGCTTTTCGCCTTGATCAATGAATATTTCGGAACAGGGGCCGCACGGGCCGGTTTCACCCATGCGCCAGAAATTCGCGTCCGTCTTGATGCGAATGATCTTGTCATCGCTGAAGCCCGCTATTTTCTTCCAGAGCTTCGCGGCTTCTTCGTCTTCATGATAGACGGTGACCAGAAGCTTATCCTTCTTCAAGCCGAATTCCTTGGTCACCAGCTCCCACGCGAAGGCGATGGCGTCTTCCTTGAAATAATCGCCGAACGAAAAATTGCCCAGCATTTCAAAGAAGGTATGGTGCCGGGCGGTGTAGCCGACATTTTCAAGGTCGTTATGCTTGCCGCCGGCGCGCACGCTTTTCTGGGCCGAAGTTGCGCGGGTATAGGGCCGCTTTTCGGCACCCGTAAAGACGTTCTTGAACTGCACCATGCCCGAATTGGTGAACATCAGGGTCGGATCGTTGCGCGGCACCAGCGGGCTCGATTCCACGACCGCATGCCCCTGACGCTTAAAATAGCCAAGGTAGGTGGAGCGGATATCAGCAAGGGTTTTCATACACTTGTTTCCTGTTGTTTCGACATATTCTTAATGGTTTTATGGGCTTTGTCCACTGCCTAGCGATAGCGAAAGCCCTGCTTCTCCGCCTCCATCCAGGGCGGCGAAAGACGGGCAATTTTTTTATACACAGGGCAGCCCGGCTTATGGGTGCCGGGCAGATAGCCGATGCTCATCAGGAATTCACCCACGATCTCCCCACCCATGAATAGATATTGTTTGCGGAACAGCTTGACCCATTCAGCCTTGCCCAGCGGATGATGCGCCGCGATCCAGCGGGCAAACCCGCGATGGCTTTTGCGCAGCGCAATCGTGCGTTTCGCGTTTTCGATAATTGCAAAAACCTTAAGCCGGTTGCGTATGATAGCCGGATCGGCCAGCAAACGCTTCACATCACGCGCGCCATAGGCGGCGACCTTGGCGGGCATAAAGCGATTAAACGCCTTATTCATGCCCTTGCGGCGTTTGAGCACAATTTCCCATGAAAGACCCGCCTGCATGATTTCAAGCGACATGCGCTCGAACAGCACACGTTCGTTATCAACCGGGAAGCCGTATTCCCGCTCATGATAATCGCCGTGCACGGGGTGGCCGGGCGCAATATCGCAATACCAGCCCATGCCCGTTACATTGCCTTTGCCAGTTCGCGGAACGAAATGACATCGGATTTCACAAGCCCGAACACAACAAGCCAGATCACGGCCGCCAGCAGTGTTGTGTACAGCAACTTGCGCTTGATGCCGTGGCGGACAGGCGCGCCCGGCATCTGGCCTTCCACATGTTCGGATTGGTCCGGCTGCCGCACACCAAAAGGCAGCGTGCAAAAGATCGCCGTCCACCAGATCATGAGGTAAAGGGCAACACCGTCAAAAACGGTCATCACACCCTCGTGATATGGACTTCGGTCAAGGGCTTCTTGCCCTGCTCGTCTTTCATGATGCGGCGCACGGCCTGCATAACCGTGTGCGCGACCGCCTTATCGTCTATGCGGGTGGATTTCGGCATATTCTCGATCGCCACCTCTATCGCGGTTACAACATCGTCCAGAAGATCCATATCGGCTTCGGCGCCTACAATGCCAAGCAGCGAAACCTTGGGCCGTCCCACGACCTTGCCACCCTTGTTCATAACCATGGAGACCATGGCGGCGCCGTTAAAAAGTATGCGCTTCCGGTCCTTCATCACGTTGTTATTCAACGGGCGCAACGCCTTGCCGTCCATACCCAGCCGGCCGTGCTGCACTTCGCCCGCCACAAAGGCCTTGCCGCCCTTGATGCTGATGATCTGGCCATTGGTCGGGATCAGAGATTGCTTGATGCCGCAGCGCTTAATGAGCTCGACATGCGCAGTCTGGTGCCTAAGCTCGCCATGTACCGGGATCACGATCTTGGGCTGGACCCATTCATACAGCTGGGTCAGCTCGTCCTGCGCCGGGTGGCCGGAAACATGCACGCCCGGCATTTCGTTTTCCGTGATGATCTGCACGCCGATATCAAGCAAGGCGTTTTGCACCCGCGCGATCGGCTTTTCGTTACCGGGAATTTCCTTGGACGAATAAATCACCGTATCGCCCGCTTCCAGCTCAAGCTCCTGATGTTCACCAGCCGCAAGGCGTGTAAGCGCAGCGCGCACCTCGCCCTGGCTGCCGGTACATACATAAACCGCCTTGTTGCGCGGCAAAAGCGCACCATCGCGGTCGCTCAGGAAATTCCGGAACTCCGGCAAATAGCCGCACGTATCGGCGATTTCCGTGTTGCGCCACAACGAACGGCCCACCAGCACAAGTTCGCGCTTGTTTTTCGCAGCCGCCACGGCGGCGCTTTGCACGCGCGCGATGTTGCTGGAAAAACATGTAACGATAATGCGTTTCTTGATCTGCCCGAAAAGATTGATGAACGTCTCGCGCACGGTTTTTTCGGAACCCGAATGCCCCGGCACGGTCGCGTTGGTGGAATCGCCCACAACCGCAAGCACGCCTTGCTTGCCCAGCTCCATAAGCCGGTTGATGTTGCTTGCCTTGCCCACCTGCGGCGCGGGATCGAGCTTCCAATCCCCGGTATGCAAGACCGTTCCATGCTTGGTCGTAATAGCAAGCATGTTGGATTCGGGGATCGAATGCGTGACATTGACAAATTCAACGGCAAAGGGCCCGAGCGAGAATTTGCCGTTAATCGGCAATTCAATAATACGCACTTTTCCGTGCACGTTGCTTTCGGCCAGCTTGCTGCGTATCAGCTCGGCCGTAAACGGCGTCGCATAAATCGGGCATTGCAGTTTCGACCAAAGATATTCGATCGCGCCCAAATGATCTTCATGGCCGTGGGTAACAACCAGCGCAACCAGATCGTTCCTGCGTTCCTCGATAAACGTAATATCGGGCATGATCACTTCGATGCCCGGCGTGGTTTCATCGCCGAACGTCACGCCGCAATCGACCATGAGCCATTTACCGCTCACGCCGTACAGGTTCATGTTCATGCCGATTTCGCCCGAACCGCCAAGCGGCAGGAACCACAAGGCGTCATCCGGCGGGCTATGCTGGTCTTTTTTACGGCTCATGCTGCTTTTGCCTTGCTGTTGCGTTCATGGATAATTTGCAGCCCGCGCAGGGTAAGGTCTTTATCAACCAGGCCGATCGCATCGGTCGCGTCCGCGAACAGGCTGGCGAGCCCGCCGGTCGCGATCACCTCGGCTCCCTTGCCCACTTCCTGCTTCATGCGGGAAATCAACCCTTCGATCATACCAATATAGCCCCAGAAAATACCGGATTGCATGGCAGAAACCGTGCCGGTGCCGATAACCTTTTGCGGCCGGGCAAATTCAACGCGCGGCAGGCGCGCGGCAGCATTATGAAGCGCATGCAGCGAAAGATGCGGCCCCGGCGCGATCACGCCGCCCGCGTAGTCCCCTTCGGCATTGACCACATCGATCGTCGTTGCCGTGCCAAAATCAAGGATCAGCAGCGGCGGCTTTTTTATGGCAAGCCCGGCAATAGCGTTCACGAGCCTGTCGGCCCCCACCTCGTCCGGCTGGTCCATCACGACCTTCATGTCGATCTTGACGTCCGGTATGCCGACCATCATCGGCTTGATGCCAAGAAAATCCCGGCACAGACCGTGCAAATGATATGTCACTTCGGGCACGACATTGCTGATAACGGCATGCAAAAGCTTTTTGCGATCAATCCCGGCTTCGTACAGCCAGGTTTGCAGAAATACGAAATGTTCGTCCGCCGTACGCTGGGCGTTGGTCGCGCTGCGCCAGCTGCCGAGCAGCTTGCTGCCGTCAAAGACGGCAAAGACAATATTGGTATTTCCGGCATCAATCGCTAGCAGCATTACGCATTATCCCGAAAGAACACATCGCCCGCGGCGACCGTTTGCCTGCTGCCATCCGGCATTTGCAGGCAGAGATTTCCGCTTTCATCAAGGTCAAGGAAACGCCCCTGCAGCTCACGGTCGGGCAGGCGTACAATCATACGCTCATCGCGGCCCGCCGCGCAATGCAGCCAGTCCGCCCGGATAGCCGCAAAACCGCCAGATTCCAGCCTTTGCCGCCATGCGGCGAAGGCATCCAGTATGCGCCGCAAAAGCGGCTCAAGCCCAAACTTTTCTGCCGCCAGCCCGGTTACCGCAAGGCTGGTCGCGGGGTAGGGCATATCCGCCGGGTGATCCAGCACATTCACGCCAAAACCGATGACCAGCCAGCCATCGCCCTGTTCTGGCAAAATGCCGGCGATCTTTTTTCTATCCAGCAGCACATCGTTCGGCCACTTAACGGCCACCCGGCCCGGCAGCAGACCCGCAAGCGCATCATGGATCGCCAGCGACATCGCAAAGGCATAATGCGCCGCCATTACTTGCCCGCCCGGCCGTATCAGCAGGGAGGCAAAAAGATTGCCTTGCGGCGAAATCCAGCTTCGTCCCCGGCGGCCCCGCCCGCCCGTTTGCCTCAAGGCCCACGCCACGAAGCCATCCGGTTCGCCCGCCTTGGCGGCGGCGATGGCATCATCGTTCGTGGTGGCCGTGGTCGCCAGTTTATTGATACGGAAGGCCTGCGGCGTCATCGCCTACTGCGCCGCCAACAGGCTGGCGGCCGCCCGCTGCGCGGCATTGATGATGGGCACAGGCGCAAAACAGAACAGCATGATGTAGAACGCGCTTACCGACAAAACCGCGCGCAGGGAAAATTCCGGCACCGGGTCAATTGCCACCTTCGCTTCATCAAAATACATCAGCTTGATAATGCGCAGATAGTAATAGGCCGATACCGCGCTCATCAGTACGCCAATGATCGCAAGCTGGTACATTCCGGCCTCGATCGCCGGCATGAACACGAAAAACTTGCCGAAGAAGCCGGCCAGCGGCGGCACACCGGCGAGCGAGAACATGAAAATCACCATCGCCAGCGCCAGCATGGGGCGTGATTTAGACAGGCCCGCGAGATCCTCGATCTTCTCGATCATCTGCCCCTTGTGGCGCAGGCAAAGAATTACGCCGAAAGCACCGAGCGAATTGATGAAATAGACCGCCATATATATCAGCACGCCTTGCACGCCTTCGATCGTGCCGGGGGCCAGGCCGACAAGCGCGAAGCCTATATGGCCGATCGAACTGTAAGCCATCAGGCGCTTGATGTTGGTCTGCCAAATGGCGGTAAAACTGCCGATAATCATCGAAGCGATGGATGCAAAAACAACGATTTGCTGCCACTGCCCGGCCATCCCGGCAAAGGGCTCCATCAGCACGCGCACCAAAAGCGCCGTCGCGGCAACCTTGGGCGCGGCCGCAAAGAAGGCGGTAACGGGCGTGGGCGAACCTTCATAAACGTCCGGCGTCCACATATGGAAGGGCACGGCGGCGATCTTGAAGGCCAGCCCGGCCACGATAAAGACCAGTCCGAAGATAACGGCCATCTGCGGCGCGGTTTCTTCGCCCACAACCGAGCGCAAGACATCGAAATTGGTGGTGCCGGTAAAACCGTAAATCAGCGAAACGCCGTACAGCAACACGCCGGATGAAAGCGCCCCCAGCACAAAATATTTCAGCCCCGCTTCCGCTGCGCGCGCATCGTCGCGCTTGAAAGCCGCCAGCACGTAAAGCGCCAGGCTTTGCAGTTCAAGCCCCACATAAAGCGCAAGCATATCGTTGGCCGAAACCATGAGCATCATGCCAAGCGTCGCCAGCATGATAAGCACGGGATATTCCGGTTGCGCGATACGGGCGCGCTCGTTATAGCCCCAGGAAAGCATGACCGCCAACGCCGCGCCGACAAGCACGACGACTTTCACGAATTTCGCGAAGCTGTCATGCACGAACATACTGTTGAACACGACATAGCGCATGCCTTCCATCTGGGAAACGATACACGCCGCCGCCAGCATGACGGCGACCGCGAGCACGCCCACCAGACGCGCCGATTTATTGCCCCCGAACACGCCAAGCATCAGCAAGAGCATGGCTGCAACGGCCATCAAAAGTTCGGGCGCCAGAACAACGAGTGCGAGCGGTGAATTCATTGCAAGCCCCCGGGGCCAAACTGGGCATGGTAGGTTGTGATGACCTTATCGAGTGTTGGCGCCATAATGTCCTTGAAGCTGGCCGGGTAAATACCCATCCACAAAATCAGGCCGATCATGGGCAGGAACATCGCGTATTCGCGCCAGTTGAGATCAGGCATGGCAGCGGCGTCCGGCTTATCAGACGGGCCGTAAAACACGCGCCGGTAAAGCCAAAGCATATAGGCGGCCCCAAGGATGACGCCGACGGCCGCCAACAACGCCACCCAGGTATTGACCAGATACGCGCCCTGCATGCTTAGAAACTCGCCCACAAAACCGCTGGTACCCGGCAAACCGACCGAAGCCAGCATAAAGACCATAAAGGCGAAGGCGTAATGCGGCATGTTATTGGCGAGGCCGCCGTAGCGCGCGATTTCGCGCGTGTGCAACCGGTCATAGATCACGCCAACGCACAGGAACAGTGCCGAGGAAACCACGGTGTGCGAAAGCATCACGAACATCGCGCCTTCAAGCCCTTGCGTGTTCATGGTGAAGATGCCGAGCGTGACATAGCCCATATGCGCCACGGAAGAATAGGCAATCAGCTTTTTTAAATCCTGCTGCACCAGCGCGACCAGTGATGTGTAAATGATGGCGATGATGCTGAGTGCAAAAACAAGGTCCGTGAAATAGGCACTGGCTTCCGGCAGCATCTGGATCGAAATGCGGATCAGGCCATAGCCGCCCATCTTCAACAGCACGCCCGCCAGCATAACCGAACCCGCCGTCGGTGCTTCCACATGCGCAAAAGGCAGCCATGTATGCAACGGCCACATGGGCGCCTTCACGGCAAAGGAAGCGAAGAAAGCCAGCCACAGCCACATTGCCATGTCGCGCGGAAAAACCGGGTTCGCGATCATCACGGTCATGTCGGTCGTGCCCGCGTGGAAACACATGGCGATCAGCGCAACCAACATGAGCACGGAGCCGACAAAGGTATAAAGGAAGAATTTATACGCGGCATAAACGCGTCCCGGCCCGCCCCATACGCCGACAATCAGGAACATCGGGATCAGCACCGCTTCAAAGAATAGATAGAACAAGATGAAATCGAGCGCGGTGAACATGCCGATCATCATGGTTTCAAGCAGCAGCAGCGCGATCATGAATTCCTTGGTGCGCTTGGTGATACCGCTAAAGGCCGAAAGCACACAAATCGGCGTCAGGAACGTGGACATCAGCACGAACCAGAACGAAACGCCGTCAACGCCCTTGTGATAGGCCATGCCCCATTTCGGGATCCACGGAACTTTTTCGACCAGCTGGAAGCCGGTATCGGAAGGATCAAAATATTTCAGCAGCAGAAGCGAAACCGCGAAGGTAACAAGCGAAACCGCGAGCGCCAGATATCGCGAAAGCGCGGTTTTACGCTCATCACTGCCGTTCACGAACAGCAGGATCAGCAACGCGCCAAGCGTGGGCAAAAAGGTTACGACGCTAAGAATGGGCCAGGAAACCATGTTACGCCCTCACCCAGAACCATGTCATGATCACCGCAAGGCCAATCACCATTGCAAAGGCATAGTGATAGACATAGCCGGTCTGCAGCGCGCTCGCGCGCTTCGCCAGCCTCTGCACCAGTGCGGCGATACCGTTGGGGCCAAGCCCGTCGATGATCATGTCGTCGCCGACCTTCCAGAACAGCCGCCCCAGCCGGTTGGCATTACGCACAAAAACGAAATCGTAAATTTCGTCGAAATAGTATTTGTTGAACACAAGCCGGTAGATGCCGCCAAGCCCGCTTGCGATCTTCGCGGGCAGACCCGGCCACACCACATAAAACAGATATGCAAACACGATGCCCGCAACCGCAATGCCGACAGGCAGTATCTTTGCCCATTCCGGTGCATGGTGCGCCGCTTCCAGCGTATCGTTCGGCGCCAGCACACGTATGGCCTGCCGCCAGAATTCACCGCGCTCGTGGCCGACAAAAAGCTCATAGCCGAAATACCCGGCTGCCACGGCCCCGGCCGCCAGCGGCAAAAGCGGGCCGAGCATGATCCAAGGGCTTTCATGCGCATGATCAAGCGTGTGACGATCCATCCGCGGCTTGCCGTGGAAGGTCAGCAACAGAAGGCGCCATGAATAGAATGCGGTCATGAAGGCTGCGGCAACGCCAAGCCAATAAGCCGTTTCCCCGAACCAGCTATGGTCGGCATAGGCGGCTTCTAGAATCATATCCTTGGAATAGAAACCCGCCATGCCGAACACGCCGGGTATGCCAACACCCGCGAGCGCGAGCGAACCGATCCACATGAGCGCATAGGTCCACGGGATTTTCTTCCAGATACCGCCCATCTTGCGCATGTCCTGCTCGCCCGACAGCGCATGGATCACCGAGCCGGCCCCGAGGAACAAAAGCGCCTTGAAGAAAGCGTGCGTCATAAGGTGGAAAATACCGGCGGAATAGGCGGAAACACCGAGCGCGAAGAACATATAACCAAGCTGGCTCATGGTCGAATAAGCGATCACGCGCTTGATATCGAATTGCGTCAGCCCGATTGTGGCGGCAACAATGGCCGTCAGCGCGCCCACGACCGTCACAACCATCAGCGCCACGGGCGCGTATTCAAATAGCGGCGAAAGCCGTGCCACCATGAACACGCCAGCCGTTACCATTGTGGCGGCATGAATCAGCGCGGAAACAGGGGTCGGGCCTTCCATTGCGTCCGGCAACCATGTGTGCAGCCCCAGCTGCGCCGATTTGCCCATCGCGCCCACGAACAAAAGCAGGCAAATGGTCGTCAGCGCAGGCACGGCGTGACCGAGGAACATAAAGCTCACATCCGCCATTTCAGGCGCGCGGGCAAAAATGGTCGCAAACTCGATGGAATTAAAAACCATGTAGCAACCGAATATACCAAGCACGAAGCCGAAATCGCCGACCCGGTTGACAAGAAACGCCTTGATCGAAGCCTTGTTCGCGCTGTCTTTTTCATACCAGAAATTGATCAGCAGGTAGGAAGCAAGCCCCACCCCTTCCCAACCAAAGAACATCTGCAGCAGGTTGTCACCCGTCACCAGCATGAGCATGAAAAAGGTAAAGAGGCTGAGGTAAGCCATGAAGCGCGGCTTGCTGTGATCGTGGCTCATATAGCCAACCGAATACAGGTGAACCATCGCCGAAACGCCGTTAACGACAACAAGCATCACCGCCGTCAGCGTATCGAGCTTGATCGCCCAGTTGACCGTAAGGTCGCCAGAATTGATCCAGGGAAACAATTGGTGCAACCGCGCGTTGCCCTCAAGCGCCACATCCTTGAAGATTGCGATTGAGGCCGTAGCCGCAATCAAAACGCCAGCGCAGGTGATAAGCTGCGCGCCGCGGTCGCCCAACCGGCGGTTCAGCAGCCCGGCGATAATGGCCCCGGCAAGCGGAGCGAAAACGGCGGCATAATCCATCCAGACCGGCATGTTCCTAGCCCTTCATCTGGTTGATATCCTCAACCGCGATGCTTTCACGGTTGCGGAAGTAAACGACAAGGATGGCAAGGCCGATGGCCGCCTCGGCCGCAGCGACGGTAAGAACGAACATCGTGAATACCTGCCCGAGCAAATCGTTCAACGCCACGGAAAAGGCAACGAAGTTGATGTTCACGGCCAGCAGCATCAACTCGATCGACATCAGGATGATGATGACGTTTTTGCGGTTGATGAAAATGCCGAAAACGCCGATCGTAAACAAAATGGCGGCAACGATAAGAAAATGGGGAAGCCCAACGGGCAAGGCATGCATATCCATCACGATACCCCCTTCCCGCTTTCGACCTGTCTGATCTCGACCGTTTCATTCCGCCTGCGCGCAAGCTGCTGCTGCAGCTTCTGCCGCCGCACATCCGGCTTGTGGCGCAACGTCAGCACGATAGCGCCGATCATCGCGACCAGAAGCACAAGCCCGGAAACCTGGAACGGGTAGATATAGCTTGTGTATAAAACGCGGCCGATAGCGACGGTGTTTTCAACGCCCGGCGCTTCGGCTTCCGATACCGGCACAATGCCGTCGGCATCCGGCCCGGCCCCGTAGGTCGCCAGCCCCATGCCAAGTTCGGCAAGGATAATAAGCCCGACCAGAGCGCCGATAGGCATGTAGCTCAGGAACCCGTGGCGCAGTTCGCGGAAATCGATATCGAGCATCATGACGACAAAAAGGAAAAGCACCGCGACCGCGCCGACATAAACGATCACCAGGATCATGGCGATAAATTCCGCGCCCATAAGCACGAAAAGCCCGGCCGCATTAAAGAAACACAACACAAGAAACAGCACGGCATGCACGGGGTTGCGCGCGGCAATCACCATCAATGCCGCCGCAACCAGCACGGCGGAAAAAAGGTAAAAAACAAGGCCGGGAAGTATTTCCATCCTGTTACGTTCCTCGCTTACCGGTATGGCGCATCGGCGGCAAGATTGGCCGCAATCTCGGCCTCCCACCTGTCGCCATTCGCCAGCAGCTTGTCTTTGTTATAAAGAAGCTCTTCGTGCGTCTCGGTCGCATATTCGAAGTTCGGCCCCTCCACGATCGCATCGACCGGGCAAGCTTCCTGGCACAGCCCGCAATAGATGCACTTGGTCATATCAATATCATAGCGCGTGGTGCGGCGGCTGCCGTCTTCGCGCGGCTCGGCCTCGATCGTAATCGCCTGCGCGGGGCACACGGCTTCGCAAAGCTTACAGGCAATACAGCGCTCCTCGCCATTCGGATAACGGCGCAATGCGTGTTCGCCGCGAAAACGCGGGCTCAACGGCCCTTTTTCATAAGGGTAATTGATGGTCACGCGCGATTTGAAAAGATAGGAGAAGGTCAATGCAAGACCCTGCACAATCTCGATCAGGAACAACCGTTTGCTGTCTTGGAGAAACGACATCACATCCTCACAATACCCGCGTGGCCGCGATAAGCACGACCCACACAAGCGATAGCGGAAGGAAAAGCTTCCAGCCGATCCGCATCAGCTGGTCATAACGGTAACGCGGCAGCGCCGCACGCACCCACAGAAACAGGAACAGCACAAAACATATTTTCAGCACGAACCAGATAAAACCCGGCACATAGGTAAACGGCTCGATATAAAACGGCGGCAGCCAGCCACCAAGGAACAATATGGTGGTGACCGCGCTCAGTAAAATCATGTTGGCGTATTCGCCAAGGAAGAACAGCGCGAAGCTCATGGACGAATATTCGGTATTAAACCCGCCCACCAGTTCGGATTCGCTTTCCGGCAAATCGAATGGGTGGCGGTTTGTTTCCGCCAGCGCCGAAATAAAGAACACGACCGCCATCGGGAATAAAAGCGGCAACCCGACCGGCCAGCCTTCGGGCGCGAACAATTTGAAGGCAAACCAGCCATCCTGCTGCGCCAGAATAATGGCGTTTAAGTTCAACGAACCGCTCATCAGCAGCACGGTGATGATCACAAGGCCGATGGAAACTTCATAGCTGACCATCTGCGCCGCCGAACGCAGACCGCCGAGGAAAGAATATTTGGAATTGGATGACCAGCCGGCGATAATGATGCCGTAAACACCGAGCGATGAAATCGCGAACAGATAAAGAATGCCTACATTAATGTCGGCCAGCACCAAACCGGCATCGAACGGCACCACGGCCCATGCAGAAAGCGCGAGGAAAAAGGTCAGCACCGGCGCGCCGATAAACAAAACCGGGTTAGCGCCCGAAGGAATAATGGTTTCCTTGCCCAAAAGCTTGATGCCATCGGCGATGGGTTGCAGCAAGCCGATGGGCCCCACCACGTTCGGCCCCTTGCGGAGCTGCATCGCCGCCAGCACCTTGCGTTCGGCATAGGTCAGGTACGCGACTCCTATCAACACCACGACAACGATGGCGGCAATGCACCCGACCATAATAGCGGGCTGCATTAGATAGTTTTGCCAAATCTCGAGAAGCGTCATTCCGCCGCCTCCGCCTGTATGCCGCCATCAAGCATGGCGACGCATTGCGCCATGGTGGGGGAAGCACGGCAAATGCTGTTGGTCATATAGAAACCTGCGTGATCGAGCGTCGGCACGAATGGCGCGTCATCAATTGCGCCTTCGGTGCCGAACGGCTGCCAAGCGACCGGTGTCATCTCCGCGATGTGCGCGAACACGGGGCTTGCCTGCTGCATCGCTTGCCTGAGGGCGGCAAGGTTATCATACGGCAACTTGTGTCCGGCAAATTCAGAAAGCGCGCGGATGATCTTCCAATCTTCCCGCGCTTCGCCCGGCGGAAAAGCAGCCTGCCGCGCACGCTGAGGGCGGCCTTCGGTGTTTACATAAATCGCGTTCTTTTCCGTATAGGCCGCGCCCGGCAAAATCACATCGGCACGGTGTGCGCCGCGGTCGCCATGATGACCCTGATACACGACGAAGCATGTTCCAAGCTTGTCCGTATCAATTTCGTCAGCGCCAAGCAGCCACAAAACATCCAACCCGCCCTGCCCTGCGGCATCGACGATTTGCTGCGTGGTCATGCCGCCTTGTTGCGGCAAAAAGCCAAGCTCAAACCCGCCAACGCGCGCAGCCGCGAGTTGCAGAACGTTAAAACCGTTCCAGTCATCGCGCACGACATTGAATTTCGCGGCAATCTTGCAAGCGGCCGCCTGCAGCGCCTTGCCATCCTTGCGCGCCAGCGCACCGGCGCCAAGAATGACCATGGGGTTGCGCGCGCTGCGCATGATGTTGAAAAATTCGCCCTTTTCGTTCAGCAGGTCGTGTATGGCCTGCCCGCCCGTCCCCAGATGCCGGTAGGGGTATGTCAGATCAACAGGCTCGCCGATCAACGCGACGCGCATTCCGCCCTGCAGCCAGCGCTTGCGGATCCGGGCGTTGACGAGCGTGGCTTCATAGCGCGGGTTGCAACCGATAAGCAGAACGGCATCCGCCTGCTCGATCCCCGCGATACCGCTGTTGAACAGGTAGCCGGCGCGCTGCGAAACGTCATAGGTTGCGCCATCCTGCCTGCAATCGATGTTGGGCGAACCAAGTGTGCCCATAAGCTGCTTCAGCGCAAACATGCTTTCGCAATCCGCCATATCGCCCGCGAGCGCGCCGATGCGTTTGCCGTCGGCACCCTTCAGGCGCGCGGCCACGGCCGCGAAGGCTTCCTGCCACGTGGCGGGTTGCAATTTGCCGTCCCGCCGCACATAGGGGCGGTCGAGCCGCTGGCGCTTCAGCCCGTCGCAAGCGAAGCGGGTTTTATCGTTGATCCATTCTTCGTTCACGTCTTCATTCAAGCGCGGCAGAATGCGCATGACCTCGGCCCCGCGCGTATCCACGCGTATGCTGCAACCGACCGCATCCATCACATCGACCGTCTCGGTCTTTTGCAATTCCCACGGCCGGGCTTCAAACGCATAAGGCTTGTTGGTCAGCGCGCCCACAGGGCAAACATCGATCAGGTTGCCGGAAAGCTCGGACGTGATCGCCTGCTCGACATAGGTCGTGATCTCAAGATGGTCGCTGCGGTTGATGCCGCCCAGCACGGGCGTGCCTGCAATTTCGTCGATAAAGCGGATGCAGCGGGTGCACTGGATACAGCGCGTCATGGCGGTGCCGATCAACGGGCCGAAATTCTTGTCTTCGACCGCGCGCTTGTTTTCCGCAAAGCGGCCACGGTCAAAGCCATAAGCGACCGCCTGATCCTGCAAATCGCACTCGCCGCCCTGATCGCAAATCGGGCAATCAAGCGGGTGGTTAATCAGCAGCATTTCCATGACATTCTTGCGGGCGCGCTTGACCACATCGGTTTCGGTGCGCACGACCATGCCGTCGGCGCAGGGCAGCGCGCAGCTCGCTTGCGGCTTCGGCGTCTTTTCGACTTCGACAAGGCACATGCGGCAATTGCCGGGAACGCTAAGTTTGTCGTGATAGCAAAAACGGGGAATTTCGATGCCAAGCTGCTCGCACGCCTGCAGCACGGATGTACCGGGCACGACCTCGATTTCGGTGTTGTTGATGCTCAGTTTCGGCATAGGTTCATATCCATGAATCTCAATGCTTTATAATGCAACGCCGATTCACGCAAAAGCGGCGATTTCCAATTATCTTTCAAGCCGTTCATTTATGTCACACCAAACTTATCCACAGGCATCGGTAATCGCGTAAAGCATCACACCTGTCGCGACCGCGAGGTTGAGCGAGTCCGCACGCCCCCGCATAGGTATTTTGACCAGCGTATCGCACGCCTTGGCCATGTTTTCGGGCAAACCGGATTGTTCATTCCCGATCAGCAACAAAATCGGCTTGCGGTATTTCGGGGCTCTGTAGCCCTGCTTGGCCTGCAAATGGGTGCCAACGACCATTCCCGGCCATTTGGAACGCCATACCAAGAATTCATCGCAAGAACACCTGATAAGCTTCTGATTAAAAATGGACCCCATGCTCGCCCTCACAACTTCAATTGAGAACGGATCGCATACCTCGCCGATCAGGATCACGCCATCAGCGCCAGCCGAATCGGCTGTACGAATCACGGTGCCAAGATTGCCGGGGTCGCGCACTCCTTCCAGCGCTACCCAAATACCCGCTTTATGTGCGGCGATACCCGCCAGATCGCCCTGATGCTGGTCAAAAATGCCGATCACGCTTTGCGGGTTGCCGCGGCCTGTCAGCTTTTCCATCACCTTGCGGCTGACTTCAAGGCACGAACCTTTTGTGCCCATTGCGCCGCGCAAACGTTCCACATGCTTGTTGCCGCCCATGTCATCCAGATAAACGAGCGTGCGGGGAACAAAACCCTGCTCCTGCGCATCCAGAAGCGTGCGAATGCCTTCGGCCACAAATTGTTTTGCCTGCGTGCGGTATTTACGCACGAACAGGCTCGCGATCTGCTTGATCTGCGGGTTCGCCGTGCTGGTTATGCTTTTAACGCTCATCGTGCTGACCATGTGCTGTAAAGTGCGGTGCCAATAAGCCGCTTTTTACTTTTTTCCTCGATCGCCAGTTCGCCGCTTTCGATTTTGCCCGGCATATCGCCAAGAACATCTTGCATCAAGCCGTGCAGCGAAAGGAAGGAAGCCCGAATGCTATAGGCCGTCAGCATCAGGAACAGCGGCTTTTCGCCGAGCAACTTGCGGCAATCTTTCAGCATCTGCGGCAGGTGATCGAACAGCTCCCATTTTTCCCCCTTCGGGCCGCGGCCGAACTTGGGCGGGTCGAGAATAATGCCGTCATACTGCGCGCCGCGCCTCACCTCGCGCGCCACGAATTTTTGCGCGTCATCGCAAATCCAGCGCACCGAACGTTCGTCCTGCCCGCTGGCCTGCTGGTTATCCTTGGCCCACTGGATCGCTTTCTTGGAAGCATCCAGATGCGTAATTTCGGCCCCCGCTTGCGCCGCGATCAGCGAAGCCACGCCGGTATAGGCGAACATGTTCAAAATCCGCACCTTGCGTCCCGCGCCGCGTATCGCTTGCGCCATCTGCTCCCATTGCAAATGCTGTTCCGGGAAAACGCCCATATGGCGAAACGCCGTGAACCGGCCGAGGAATTTCACGCCGCTATATTCCATCGGCCATGTTTCGGCCGGCTTGCCGCGGTATTTCCAGCGGCCCGCATCATCATCGTCGGTTGACGCGAATACGGCATCGGCCTTGCCCCATTCCGCCTGCGCCAATGCTGGCTCCCACATCGCCTGCGGTTCCGGGCGCACAACGGTATAGCGGCCGTACTTTTCAAGCTTAAGCCCGCCGCCGCTATCCAGCAGCGCATAATCGGGCCACCCGGCGGTGACCAGTAATTTTGGGTTTGCATCCGGCATGGAGATCAGGCGGCCGCCTGGGATTGTTTGCGGTATTGCTCGATCCGCTCAATCATCATCGGACGGAAATGACGAATAAGCCCCTGAATGGGCCATGCCGCCGCATCGCCGTGCGCGCAAATGGTATGACCTTCGATTTCCTTAGTGACTTCCAGCAGCGTATCGATTTCATCGACCGTGGCGTTGCCCTTCACCATGCGCTGCATCACGCGCCAGAGCCAGCCCGTGCCTTCACGGCACGGCGTGCACTGGCCGCAGCTTTCATGCATGTAAAAATAGCTGAAGCGTGCAATGGCATAGATTACGTCGGTTCCCTTTTCCATCACGATCACACCGGCGGTACCGAGGCTTGAATTGATCGCCCGCAGGCTGTCGAAATCCATCAGCGCGGTTTCGCACAATTCTTTTGGCAAAATAGGGGTCGAAGAGCCGCCCGGCACGACCGCGAGCAGGTTATCCCACCCGCCGCGCACGCCGCCCGCATGCCTTTCAATCAGCTCTTTCATCGGCACGCCCATCGCCTCCTCAACGTTGCAAGGCTGGTTGACGTGGCCGGAAATGCAAAAGATCTTGGTGCCGGAATTCTTCGGCCGCCCGATGCCCGCGAACCATTCCGCCCCGCGACGCAAAATTTCCGGCACAACCGCAATGGTTTCAACATTGTTCACGATGGTGGGGCAGGCATAAAGCCCGGCCATGGCGGGGAACGGCGGCTTGTTGCGCGGCTGGCCCTTCTTGCCTTCGATGCTTTCCAGTAAAGCGGTTTCTTCCCCGCAAATATAGGCGCCCGCGCCGCGATGCAGGTAAATATCGAAATCCCAGCCGCTTTTGGCCGCGTTGCGGCCCAAAAGCCCCGCAGCATAGGCCTCATCAATCGCCTGCTGAATGTGCGAAGCTTCGTTATAAAACTCGCCGCGAATGTATATGTAGCAAACATGCGCGTTGATCGCGAAACCGGAAATCAGGCAGCCTTCCAGCAAGCGGTGCGGATCGAAACGCAGAATATCGCGGTCCTTGCATGTGCCGGGCTCTGACTCGTCCGCGTTCACAACAAGGTAGCGTGGCCGTTCGCCCATATGTTTGGGCATGAACGACCACTTCATTCCCGTGGGAAAACCCGCGCCGCCGCGCCCGCGCAGCCCTGAATTTTTCACATCCTCGATAATCGCATCCTTGCCCTTGGCGATGATCGCTGCCGTGTTGTCCCAGATACCGCGTTTGCGCGCGCCTTCAAGGTTCCACGGCTCGAACCCGTACAGATTGGTGAATATGCGATCTTTATCGTCGAGCATCACCCGGCCTTCCTGTTCTTCAAGCTTGTCGGACCGTTCTGCGCGCATGAACCGCGCCGCCCGGTCTGGGAACCCACCGAAATTTCGCGGCCCGCCGCCAGATCGTCGATCAGTCTGCCCATCAGCTGGGGCGAAAGATCTTCAAAATAATCGTCATTCACCTGCACCATGGGCGCATTGACGCATGCACCAAGGCATTCAACCTCGGTCACCGAGAATTTTCCGTCTTCCGTGGTTTCGCCGGGGCCAATGCCCAGCTTTTCCTTGCAGACGCGCTTGATGTCGTCCGAACCGCGCAGCCAGCATGGCGTAGTCGTGCAAACCTGTATGAAGTTCCGGCCAACCGGATGCTTGTTAAACATGGTGTAGAAGGTCGCGACCTCATAGACCTTGATGCGCGGCATTTCCAGCATATCGGCCACATAATCCATCGCCGCGCGCGGCAGCCAGTTATCGTGCTGCCGCTGCGCGATATCGAGCAAGGGGATCACGGCGCTCGCTTGCCGCCCTTCCGGGTATTTCGCGATAATTTTCTTCGCCTGCTCAAAGTTTTCAGGCGTAAAGACAAAAGCTTTTTCCGCAGCGGCGCTCACCGGTCGATCTCCCCGAACACAATATCCATGCTGCCAACGATCGCGACGGTATCGGCCAGCAAATGCCCGCGGCACATAAAATCCGTACCCTGCAAATGCGCAAAACCGGGCGCGCGTATTTTGCAGCGATACGGCTTGTTGGTGCCATCGGAAACGAGATAGACCGCAAATTCGCCTTTTGGCGCTTCCACGGCGGTGTAGGTTTCACCTTCCGGCACGTGATAGCCTTCGGTGTATAGCTTAAAGTGATGGATCAACGCTTCCATCGATTTCTTCATTTCGGTACGCGGCGGCGGCGCGATCTTGCGGTCGTCGGTCTTGATCGGGCCATCCATGCGCGGCAATTCGTGCAGGCACTGCCGAATGATCTTCCATGCCTGCTTCATTTCCTCGATACGCACGATATAACGCGCATAGCAATCGCCGGTCAGCCCAACGGGCACATCGAATTCCATTTTGCCATAAACATCATAGGGCTGCGATTTACGCAAATCCCACGCGACGTTCGAAGCGCGCAACATCGGACCCGAAAAACCCCAATCCAGCGCCTGTTCCTTTGTCACAATCCCGACATCGACCGTACGCTGTTTGAAAATGCGGTTATTGGTCAGCAGGCTTTCAACATCCGCCAGGAATTTAGGGAAACGCTCGGTCCACGCCCACATATCGTCGGCGAGGCCGGCGGGCAAATCCTGATGCACGCCGCCCGGACGGAAATAATTCGCATGCATGCGCGCGCCCGAAACGCGCTCATAAAATTCCATCAGCTCTTCACGCTGCTCGAACCCCCAAAGCGAAGGCGTCACGGCGCCAACGTCTATCGCGAAGGTCGTGATATTCAGGATGTGGTTCAGGATACGCGTCACTTCCGCGAACAGCACACGGATATATTGCGCACGCAGCGGCGGCGTAATTTTCAGAAGCTTCTCGACCGCCAGCGCGAAGGCGTGCTCCTGGCACATGGGCGAAACGTAATCGAGCCGGTCGAAATACGGCACCGCCTGCAGATAGGTTTTGTATTCGATCAGCTTTTCTGTGCCGCGATGCAAAAGGCCGATATGCGGATCGGCGCGCTCGACAACCTCGCCGTCCATCTCAAGGATCAGACGCAGCACGCCGTGCGCGGCCGGATGCTGCGGCCCGAAATTCATGGTGAAGGGGCGGGTCTTTTTTCCGCTCTGTTCTTCTGTCGCAGGCTGTTGTGCCTTTGCCGTGCTCATGATTTCTCCGCAGGCTTGGCCTTGGGGTTCACGGCTTTTTCATCGCCGGGGAGCATAATATCGGTCATCCCTTCCCAGGGGCTGAGAAAATCAAAATTACGAAAATCCTGCACCAGCTTTACGGGTTCATAGACAACGCGCTTCTGTTCGTCGTCATAACGCACCTCGACATAGCCCGTAAGCGGAAAATCCTTGCGCAGCGGGTGCCCTTCAAAACCGTAATCGGTCAGGATGCGGCGCAGATCGGGGTTGCCGGAAAAGGTCACGCCGTACATATCCCACGTTTCGCGCTCGAACCATGCGGCGGCGCTGTAAAGTTCGGCGACCGACGGCACGGACGTCTGCTCGTCCGCCGTAACCTTAATGCGCACGCGATGGTTCTGGCGCAGGCTAAGCAGGTTATAAACCACATCGAACCGTTCGGGCCGTTCCGGGTAATCGGCCCCGCAAATATCCATCAATTGCTGCAGCATGGTGCGCGGGTCGTCACGCAATTGGCGCAAAACCTTTGTTATGCTTTCGCGCTTGACCGTAATGCACAGCTCACCGAGCGCGATTTCGGTCTCGAGCAGATCCTGCCCCAAAAGGCTGCGCATACCGTCAGCAAGTTCCTGCAGGCGTGCTTCGGATTCTGTGTGCATATTCGTCATGGCCGGTCTAGCGCGCGATCTTGCTGCGGCCGCGTATTTTGCGGTGCAATTGCATAATGCCGTAAAGCAGCGCTTCCGCCGTCGGCGGGCAGCCGGGCACATAGATATCGACCGGAACCACGCGATCGCAACCGCGCACAACCGAATAGGAATAATGGTAATAACCGCCGCCATTCGCGCAGCTACCCATGGATATCACCCAGCGCGGCTCAGGCATCTGGTCATAAACTTTGCGCAGCGCAGGCGCCATTTTGTTGCACAGCGTGCCGGCGACGATCATGACATCCGACTGGCGCGGCGAGGCGCGCGGCATCATGCCGAAGCGGTCGAGGTCATAACGGCTCATATAGACGTGGATCATCTCGACCCCGCAGCAGGCAAGCCCGAACGTCATCGGCCACATCGAACCCGTGCGCGCCCAGTTCAGCAAATCGTCGAACTTGGTCAGCAGGAAGCCCTTGTCTTCCACCACCTCGCCCAAACGCGCGGCCAGCGCATCAGCGCCGGTGACGGGTTCGCCGAACTCTGGTTGCTTGATCACTCCCACTCAAGCGCTCCCTTCTTCCATTCATATATAAACCCGATAGTCAGAACGCCAAGGAACGCAACCATGGACCAGAACCCGAACAGGCCGATATCGCCCAGCGTAACGGCCCAGGGAAACAGGAACGCGACCTCGAGATCGAAAATAATGAAAAGGATCGCCACGAGGTAAAAGCGTACATCGAACTTGTGACGGGCATCCGAAAACGCCTCGAACCCGCATTCGTAGGCAGAAAGCTTCTCGCTATCAGGCTTTTGCTTCGCGATGATGAAGGAAAGCGCAACAGCCGCGCAGGCCACGACAAGCGCAATGCCGATAAACAACAGGATCGGCAGATAGGATATGACAAGCTCGCTGGCCATGATTGCCCGCTGTTGGGTTTCTGGAAACGACGAATCTAACAGACCGAAGGTGAGCCTTTGGGCGTGTAAAATCAAGGCCATACAATAAATTCTTGGCCGGAATATGATCTATTGTGGCGTTAAGAATACTTCGCAATGAAAGTGGCGCGAGTGACGGGACTTGAACCCGCGGCCTCCGGCGTGACAGGCCGGCGCTCTAACCAACTGAGCTACACCCGCAAAGTTCGGCCAACGGGGCCGAGGCGCAGGTGATAGGGCAAAATTGCCAGCTATGTCAAATAAATATGGATTAAACGCGAAACCGTTTATAAAACAAAGCCCAAGACTAGGTTCACCCAATTCACTTGTTTTCCGGCTATTTAGCCCCCATGCCCCTGCAACCGCACCACTGGCTTCTCGTTTTTGCCCTGTTTCTGACCGGCGTCGCACATCTTGCCCTGTTGCCGCCGTTCGAGGGGTATGACGAAACCATGCATTATTCGAGCATCCAGCAGATTGCGACGACAGGGAAAATCCCCTTTTACGGCGAGGCAAAAATCAGCCAAACAGTCGTAGCCTACCGCGATATCGGCCCCATGCCCTACAGCACGAACCGCCCGTTTGAAAATAACGGCGGCATGATATACGAAGCGTTTTTCAGGAACCCGGAGCTGGTTTCGGGCTACAAACAAAATCTTGCCGTGCTGCCGCAAAGTTTCACGCCGGGCGCGGAACTTAATTGGCAAGCCCAGCACCCGCCGCTCTATTACATCCTGATGGCCGCTGTTATAAAACCGCTGGCGACGTTGCCGCTCACGGCGCAATTTTTCTGGCTAAGGCTGGTTTCCTGGATCATCGCGCTCACCGGGCTTGTTATCGGCTTGCGGGCCGCCGCGAAAACAATCCCGCAGGAACCCGGCAACAAACTTATGCTGCTCGGTCTATTGTACCCTTTTTGCGTTCCCGGATTTTTTTCGGAATTTGCCCGTCTCGGCAACGATTCCCTATGCGCACTTCTGTTCGGGACGCTTTGGGTTCTGCTCGTTTCACGGCAAGACCGCCCCTACTCCATGCAACGGCTGTTCGCCATCGGTACCGTGCTAGGCGCAGGTCTGCTGACAAAGGCGTTTTTCCTGCCCATTACCGCGGCAATCGGTATATGGCTTTTGCTTTTACGCAAGGACCCGCTCAAGAGCCGCATCAAAGCATCCATAATATCCATGGGCGTTGCCGGGTTAATCGGCGGTATCTGGCATCTGCATAACATCATCAGCCATGGCAGCCTGAGCGGCGGCAGCGATTTCATAGAACTGGATAATCACGGTGGCTTTTGGGCCGGGCTGGCAACACATTTTTCCTTTTTGGAAGTAATCCGCGGCATGGCGATCATTCCCGCCTCTTGGTTGTGGGCAAGCCCCTGGTCGCTTGCGCGCTGGCCCGATATTTTTTACTTGGTTCTAGCGGTAGCCGGTTTTATGCCCCTTGCGGCTTATACGTTCCAATTGCGCCGCAAGCCCCTATCCGATATCGCATGGCTCCCGGTCTGGCCTGCATTGCTTTTTCTTGCCGGTCTTGGCTATCACGTATTTGTGAATATGGCGTTGACCGGAAAAGGTTCGACCGGCGGCTGGTACCTGCACATCATGGCTCCGGCTATCGCATATGTTTTTGCCGTCGGCCTTGGGAATATTCTTCGTGGCCCCAAACCATGGAAGGCGCTGTTTCTCGGCGGCACGGTCTTTACTGCGGCTTATCACCTTTCCACGCTCTGGGCCCAAACGGCAATGTTTGGGGGCTGTGCCACCAAGGCCGCCGACAAAACCTATGCCTTCGATGACGGCGCTTTCTGTCTTACCGATATTGCTGCCGTCTATCATAACGCCAGCATCATCATCGCGCCCGGTCTGGCCGCCACATGCCTCGTTATTGCGCTTTTAAGCCTGGCTCTGGTATGGATAGCCCAAGGGCGGTTAGCTCAGCGGTAGAGCGTCTCGTTTACACCGAGAGGGCCGGGAGTTCGAACCTCTCACCGCCCACCATTTTCATGCGTTCGCAGCCATAAAAAAGGCCGCCTGCCCCGGCAAAACCGGGAACAGGCGGCCTGATACTTGGGCGTGATTACTTCTTGGCCTTGGCGCCCTTGTTCACGATTTCCTTGAACTGCTTGCCGGCGCGGAACTTCGGCAGGCGCGAAGCCGCAATCTGGATCTGTTCGCCCGTCTGCGGGTTGCGGCCGGTCCCGGCCTTACGCTGCGAAACGTAAAAGTTGCCGAACCCGACGATCCGGACTTCTTCGCCCTTCTTGAGCGTGCTTTCGACAGTGTCGAAGGCGGCTTCGAGAACGGTAGCAATGGCGGCCTTCGAAAGATCGAGGCGGGCAAGGGCTTTGTTGTCTGCAACGGCAGCGATAAATTCATTCTTGTTCATGGGACTCTCCTTAGGTTTTTGCGTTAAACCGGCTACTCAGGGATTGGGCTTTGCTATGCGCACAGGCGCGAATCCCGCAGCCAACCGGGAGAATCCTAGGCTTCCCGCATACCGCAGTCAAATGCAGCACAGCTTTATGTGCGCATAAAATGGCGGTTATCTGCGAATTTCAGAGGGTTGCGCGACGAGCTTAATGCTGCGGCTAATGCCGCACGACTTCCTCATCCTTGCTGCCATCCTTGTTTTTGGCGGCTTCCTTGGCTTCTTCTTCCGCCTCGTTCCATTCGATCGGCACGAGCGGTTTGGCAAGCGCAAGCTTCAGGAGTTCGTCAACCGTGGTGACGGGAATGATCTTCATCCCGCGCTTCACGTTGTCCGGGATCTCCGCAAGGTCTTTTTCGTTTTCCTTGGGGATCAAGACGGTCTTGATACCGCTGCGCAGCGCCGCCAAAAGCTTTTCCTTTAGCCCGCCGATGGGCAGCACCCTGCCCCGCAGCGTGATTTCACCGGTCATGGCCACATCCTTGCGGATCGGAATTCCGGTAAGCACGGAAACGATCGACGTTACCATCGCCACGCCGGCCGAAGGCCCGTCCTTCGGGGTTGCACCTTCCGGCACGTGCACGTGGATATCGCGCTTATCGAGCCGGTTCGGCTTGATACCGAACGCGATCGAGCGCGCCTTCACATAGCTTTCTGCCGCCTGCACGGATTCCTTCATCACGTCACCGAGCTTGCCGGTGGTGGTGATGCGGCCTTTGCCGGGCAGCGTGACGGCTTCGATCGAAAGAATATCGCCCCCGACTTCCGTCCAGGCGAGGCCGGTGGTCACACCGACCAGATCTTCGCTTTCGATCTCGCCATACTGGAAGCGCTTCACCCCGGCATATTTGCCAAGATTGCGCCGCGTGATGTTCAGCGATTTCAGGTCCTTCATCAGGATGTCCTTGACCGCCTTGCGGGCAAGGTTGGCGATTTCGCGCTCAAGGTTACGCACGCCGGCTTCGCGGGTGTAGTAGCGGATAAGATCGCGAAGCGCGTCTTCGGATATTGAGAATTCGCCCTTCTTCAGCCCGTGCTGCTCAACCTGCTTCTCGATCAGATGCTGTTTCGAGATTTCAACCTTTTCATCCTCGGTATAGCCAGAAAGGCGAATGATCTCCATGCGGTCCATCAGCGGCTGCGGCATGCGCAACGTGTTGGCCGTGCAAACGAACATCACGTCCGACAGATCGTAATCGACCTCAAGGTAATGGTCATTGAAGCTGTTGTTTTGTTCCGGGTCCAGCACCTCAAGCAGGGCCGAGGTCGGGTCACCGCGCCAATCGGAACCGAGCTTGTCGATTTCATCAAGCAGGAATAGCGGGTTCGATGACTTGGCCTTCTTCATGCCCTGAATGACCTTGCCGGGCATGGAGCCGATATAGGTACGGCGGTGGCCGCGGATTTCGGCTTCGTCGCGCACGCCGCCAAGCGACATACGCACGAAGTTACGCCCGGTTGCCTTCGCGACCGATTTACCGAGCGATGTTTTGCCGACGCCCGGAGGGCCGACGAGGCAAAGAATGGGGCCCTTCAGTTTGCTCTGGCGCTGCTGGACCGCGAGATATTCCAAAATACGTTCCTTGACCTTCTCAAGCCCGAAGTGATCGTGATCCAGGATTTTTTTGGCACCCTTGATGTCTTTCTTGACCTTGGTGCGCTTGCTCCATGGAATGGAAATGATCCAATCGAGATAGTTGCGGACAACCGTGGCCTCGGCCGACATCGGGCTCATGGAACGGAGCTTCTTGACCTCGCCTTGCGCCTTTTCGCGCGCCTCCTTGGTCAGCTTGGTTTTCTTCAGCTTTTCTTCCAGTTCGGCAAGCTCGTCGCGGCCATCTTCACCCTCGCCAAGTTCCTTCTGGATCGCCTTCATCTGCTCGTTCAAATAGTATTCGCGCTGCGTCTTTTCCATTTGGCGCTTAACGCGGTTACGGATGCGCTTCTCGACCTGCAGAACGCCGATCTCACCTTCCATAAAGCCGAAAATCTTTTCCAGCCGCTCGCCGACCGAGGGAAGCTCAAGGATCGACTGCTTGTCGGAAATTTTAAGCGTAAGGTGGGAAGCGATCGTGTCGGTCAGCTTGCCGATATCCTCGATCTGGTTGATCGAGACCAGCACTTCGGGCGGAATTTTCTTGTTGAGTTTCAAATACTGTTCAAACTGGCCGACAACGGCGCGCGCCAAAGCTTCAACCTCGGCCTCGTCGCCCATCGCCTCTTCAACCGGTTCGGCAACCGCCTGGAAGAAATCGGCATTGTCGGTGAATTTCTTGACCTGCGCGCGCTGGCCGCCTTCAACCAGAACCTTCACGGTTCCGTCCGGAAGCTTCAGGAGCTGAAGCACGGTGCCGATAGTGCCGACACGATAAAGATCATCGAC
Source organism: Alphaproteobacteria bacterium (assembly GCA_016124955.1). Taxonomy (NCBI): domain Bacteria; kingdom Pseudomonadati; phylum Pseudomonadota; class Alphaproteobacteria; species Alphaproteobacteria bacterium. The sequence continues at coordinate 233,925 of WGMR01000003.1, forward strand.
CGCAGGATCGTCAAGCGAAGCATTCTTTTGCGTCAGCAGCAGAATATGCTTGTCTTCCTGCATAACATCTTCAAGCGCGCGTACGGATTTTTCACGCCCCACAAACAGCGGCACGATCATGTGCGGAAACACCACGATATCGCGCAAAGGTAAAATCGGGTACAGGACGCCGCCAGTGACGGGAGCTGCGGGAGTGGTGGGGTTGGTCATCGACTGCCTCTGATATCTGGATAGCGCGTTTTGATTGATAACTTATGAAGAAAGAGGTGGGTGTACGATGCTGTTTTTTCAAGCCCGCGTCCACCAGAACGATACCGATTATCCAAAAATACCAGCATATTGTGGCTTTTTTCACGCAAACTATCTGTGGGTAACATGCCGCATACGCAACGAACCTGCGTAAAAATCAGGCGGTCGCGCCACCGCGTTGCTTATCTGTCTTATCCGTATAGATAAACAGCGGCTTGGCCTTCCCTTCCACCACATCCTTGTTGATAACCACCTTTTCAATATTGGCGGAACCAGGAAGGTCGAACATCGGCTCAAGCAGAATGCTTTCCATGATCGTGCGCAAACCGCGCGCGCCGGTTTTGCGTTGAATTGCCTTTTCCGCAATCCCGAGCAAAGCATCTTCGGTGATATCGAGCTGGATATCTTCCATTTCGAACAAGCGTTGGAACTGCTTCACGATTGCGTTCTTCGGCTTGCTCAGAATTTCGATTAGCGCTTCGGCATCCAGATCCCGCAGCGTTGCGATCACCGGCAAGCGACCGATAAATTCGGGGATCAAACCGAACTTCAGAAGATCTTCCGGTTCGACCTCCGCCAGTAAATCGCCGGCGCGGCGTTCGTCCGGGGCACGCACATCCGCACCAAAGCCGATCGAGCTGCCCTTGCCGCGCTGCGCGATAATTTTTTCAAGCCCGGCGAAGGCACCGCCGCAAATGAACAGGATGTTCGTTGTATCGACCTGCAGGAATTCCTGCTGCGGATGCTTTCTGCCGCCTTGCGGCGGGACCGAAGCGACCGTGCCTTCCATGATTTTCAAAAGCGCCTGCTGCACGCCTTCGCCCGAAACGTCGCGGGTGATCGAAGGGTTGTCGGATTTACGGCTGATTTTATCGATTTCGTCGATATAGACGATCCCGCGCTGCGCACGCTCGACATTATAGTCGGCCGCCTGCAGCAGCTTGAGGATGATGTTCTCGACGTCTTCGCCGACATAACCCGCTTCAGTAAGTGTCGTCGCGTCCGCCATGGTGAAAGGCACATCGATAATGCGGGCCAATGTCTGGGCCAGCAAGGTTTTGCCGCAACCCGTGGGGCCGACCAGCAAGATGTTCGACTTCGCCAATTCGATATCCGGGTTCTTGGCCCCGTGTGAAAGGCGTTTGTAATGGTTGTGCACGGCAACCGAAAGCACACGCTTGGCGTATTCCTGCCCGATCACATAGTCATCAAGCACGGTCTTGATGTCTTTCGGGGTCGGAACGCCGTCGCGGGATTTAACCAGCGTCGTCTTGCTCTCTTCACGGATGATATCCATGCAGAGCTCGACGCACTCGTCGCAAATGAACACCGTCGGGCCGGCGATAAGCTTCCGCACTTCATGCTGGCTCTTGCCGCAGAAGGAGCAGTAAAGCGTATTCTTGTTATCGGTCGTACCACCCGAAGCCTTGCTCATGTGACCTTGCGCGCTCCTTCGCACCTTCTTACGGGCTGCCGGAAATCTGCGGGATGCAGTTGGCGGCCCTTTGCCTAGAATTAAAGCGTATATCGCTTTTCGTTACCCAATTATTAAGACAGCAAACCTCGCTGGTCATAGCAACAATTTTCTATCCCTAGTGCCTGCTGGCTAAATCCGGATGCGTACCAAGATGCGCGCGCTATACAGGCCTAAGGCCCTGATCGGGCGCGTTATTGCCAAGAATCACACCCGCGCCGCATAATGCGGCATGGGCGCAGAACAACAGAAATTCGTGGGCACATTCAGCGGCTTGTTGCGGGAATCTCTCCCGCCGCCTTCGGCACCGCAGAACCCCCCTGAGATTTCACTGGAACATCCGAGCATCCTGCTCTTTTCCCCACACCCGGACGACGAATCCATCAACGGCGGTCTTGCGCTGCGCCTGAAGAGAGAAACCGGCTGGCAAGTGATCAACATCGCCGTTACCCTTGGCAGCGATATAAAACGCCACGAGACGCGGCGGCGCGAACTGGAAGCGGCCTGCGGGGTGTTGCAATTCGGGCTGCGCGAACCGGTGCCCGGCGGCTTCGCCAATATTAAAATATCCGAACGCACCGCGAACCCGGAAAGCTGGCTCGCGATGACAAAAACGGTGCGCACCCTGCTGGCGGCCTATACGCCGCGCGTCGTCATTTTCCCGCATGCCGACGATCTGCACCCCGCACATACGGGAACCCACTTTCTGGTAATGGATGCGCTTGCTGCCATGCCTGGTGATTTCGATGCCCATCTGGCGCTAACCGAATTCTGGTACCCGCAGGCGGCCCCGACCCTTCTGTCGGAAATCAGCGAAGATGACGCCGCTCAGCTTTTAACGGCGCTGAGCTGCCATGCCGGGGAAATAAGCCGCAACCCGTATCATCTGCGCCTGCTGCCATGGTTTGCGGATAATGTGCGGCGCGGCGCGGAAACCGTCGGCGGCTACGGCGATACCGCGCCGGATTTCGCCTTCGGCATGTTGCACACCATCGCACGCTGGCAACATGGCAGACTTTCCACCGGCATGCAGCAGCGCGTGATTACGGCTGGCGAAAAGATTTCAGAACTGTTCGCGGACTAACGGATTAAGCGGCCTTGGCCTTTTCCTCGCCGCCCGGGCGCTTGTCCACCACCTCGTCAACCAGGCCGAATTCCTTGGCTTCGGCCGCCGACATAAACTTGTCGCGGTCCACGGCGGTTTCGATCTTCTTGATATCCTGCCCGGTGTGCTTGACATAAATTTCATTCAAGCGCGCACGCAGCTTGATGATTTCGCGTGCCTGAATTTCGATGTCCGAAGCTTGGCCCTGCGCACCGCCGGAAGGCTGGTGGATCATGATGCGGCTGTTGGGCAGCGCAAAGCGCTTGCCCTTTTCGCCCGCCGCCAGAAGCAACGAGCCCATCGAGCAAGCCTGCCCGATGCACACCGTCGAAACCGGCGATTTGATATATTGCATGGTGTCATACATCGCCATGCCGGACGTTACGACGCCGCCCGGCGAATTGACGTAAAGCGAAATTTCCTTGGAAGGATTTTCCGATTCAAGGAACAAAAGCTGGGCGCAGATCACGCTCGACATATGGTCGTCCACCGGGCCGACGAGGAAGATGATGCGCTCCTTCAGAAGGCGCGAATAGATATCGAACGAGCGTTCGCCGCGCGCCGTCTGCTCGATCACCATCGGGATCAAGGTGGCGTATGTTTCAAGCGGATCGCGTTCAAACTGTGGCATGGTCAAGGCTCCTGTTGCGGTTCTGATTCACCACTCTAGCGGTTTTTTTACTTCTTGCCAGCCTTTGCAGCGGGCCGCTTGGTTTTCTTGGCCTTGTCGGCACTGTCGGTCTTTTCGGGCGCTTCCATCAGTTCCTTGCCCGTAACCTTGCGGTCGGTGATGTTGGCGAGCGCGAAGATGTAATCGACCACCTTCTCTTCGAGCACAGGCGCCTGCAAACGATCGAGCGCGCCCGGGGTCTGGGTATAGAAGTCAAAGACTTCCTTTTCCTTGCCCGGATGACTGCGCGCCTCGTTCAAAAGCGCTTCGCGCATTTCCTGTTCGTTGACCTTCAAATTGTTCTGCTTCCCGACTTCGGCAAGCAACAGCCCAAGCCGGACGCGCCGTTCCGCGATATCGCGGTAATCGTCCTTCAGCTCGTCGTCGCTCTTGCCCTTGTCTTCGGCCGCCATCGGACCGCCGCGCTTGCGTTCCATTTCCACACGGCGCCAGATGCTAGCGAATTCAGCCTCGATCATGCCCTGCGGCACTTCGAAATCGTGCTGATCGGCCAACTGGTCCATCAGGTCGCGCTTCATCAATGTGCGCGCGATCTGCTGGTAATCCTTGCCAATCTGTTCCTTCACGCGCTCGCGCATGTCGGCCGCATTTTCGGCGCCCAGCTCCTTGGCCAGCTCGTCGTCGATTGCAATGGCGCCAAATTCCATCAGGTCTTTCACGGTTACCTGAAAGACGGCTTTTTTCCCCGCAAGATCGGCGGCGTGATAATCGTCGGGAAAGCCGACCTTCACTTCCTTCTTGTCGCCCTTCCTGGAACCAACCAACTGTTCCTCGAAATTGCCGATAAAGCTCTTGGAGCCGAGCTCGAGCCGGTGGTTGGCGCTCTTCATGCCGGGATAGGCGGTGCCATCCGCTTCGCCTTCGAAATCGATGACAAGCACATCGCCCATGACGGCCTTGCGGTCATCTTTCACGAATTCGGGGCCGCGCATGGTCTTGGCAATACGCAGGATCGCATCCTCGACTTCCTTGTCTGCTACCTCGGCCGTCATGCGTTCCAGCTTGACGCCCTTGAAGTCCACCGGCTTGATTTCCGGCAGCACTTCGACCTTCATATTGTATTCGAGGTCCTTGCCGGGTTCGGACGCAACCAGTTCGATCTTGGGTTCAAGCGCGATGCGCAGGCTGCGCTCGGTGATCGCGCGCTCGGACGTATCGTTGACGGTCTTTTCAATGACTTCGCTCTTTACGCTGTCGCCATAGCGCTTCTGCAGCACCGGCAGCGGGATCTTGCCCGGGCGAAAGCCCGGCATGGACACGGTGCGGCCGATTTCTTCCAGCCGCGATGCCATGTTCTTTTCGATTTCCTGATAGCTGACGGTGACCTTAAATTCCCGCACGAGGCCTTCAGAGGAAACTTCCTTGACTTGCATGATCCGTAACCCGCTTTCTTAATCGCAAATGTTAATAGCCCCGGCATACGCTGCTGGCGCATAGCATGTTTTCTGGTGCGGGCGAAGGGACTTGAACCCCTACGGCACAGGGCCACTGGAACCTAAATCCAGCGCGTCTACCAATTCCGCCACGCCCGCAGACAGCCAAAGGCATGGCGTCCTGCGGCTTTTTACGCGCAAGCGGCAGAAAAGCCAATCTTTTTAGGATTAAGCCGATTTAGGGCGTATTAGGGGTCTTATACGCGGTTACGGTCGTTATAGCGCGCACGGAAGCTGGCCAGCGCCAAAGTACGCTGCTCCACCGACGGCGTGCTGCCACACCGCTGAACCGAAAGCTCATAACGCACATGGGGTATGCCCTGCCGGTCGCTGTGGACGCTAAGCACGCATACGCGCTCTTTTTGCGGGCCACGGCTGCTGCAATAGGTCGCGCCGACCTGAACGTTATTCTGCGGCTGTTGCTGCATTGCTTGTGTCATGCTGCACCTTCGTTTTTTTCAATTCGCCCGGCTTGTGAGGATCCGGGGCTATCGTATTGAAAAGGGGGTATTCCTCGTAAGCCAAAGATAACGCAAAATGGCTAAGCAAAGGTTTACCCGCGTGGGATGCAGCTACGATAAGATGCCTTATCCGGCCTGACAAGACCTTTTCGCATCCGGTACAGTTTTAATAATATCTTCTGCAATCATGCCTGGCTTATGGTGGCGCGCCGCAGCGCCATGCAGCCAGCATGCTGCGCAAGCCGCTGCAAAAGCAGGAACTTTCTGTGCGAGCAGGCCGACGATAATCCCGGCCAAAACATCCCCTGCGCCTGCAACGGCCAGCCATGGCGGAGCATTACTGTTAATAACTGCCATACCCGTAGGTGCGGCAATAACGGTATCTGAACCTTTTAAAAGCACGGTACACCCAGCCATACGGGCGGCTGAGCGCGCCCGCAAAAGCTTGTCCTGATCCGGGTCGATCAAACGGGCGAACAGACGCCCGAACTCCCCGTCATGCGGAGTCAGCACGCAATCTTCGTGCAAGGCCGCAAAAAGCTCCTGCGGTTTGGCGGCAAAGCTTGTCAGCGCATCGGCATCAAGCACGCAGGGCCTGCGCGTCGCCAGTGCCTGCAATACAAAATTCCGTGTCGCGGCGCCAACACCCGCGCCCGGCCCGATCAGCAAAGCGTTCTTGCGGTCATCTTCAAGCGCCAGCTTCCAGCCACCATCCGATACCATCGGTTGCACGATGACGCTTTCAAGGTTGGCCGCATAGGTAGCGGCGGCACTTTCCGGCGCCGCGATCGTCACAAGCCCTGCCCCGCTGCGCTGCGCCGCCCTTGCGGCAAGCCGTGCGGCCCCGGTCATCGGCCCCCCGAAGATCAAAACATGGCCGTGATCGTATTTGTGTTCGTCAGCCTGCGGTTCATGCAGCCATTGCTGCCACAGGCCGGGCTTATTCTCGGCCGCGCGCGGCGCAATTTCCTCGATACAGTTTTCGTCAACACCGATATCGCTGACCAGCACCTCGCCGCACAGGTCCCTGCCGGGCAAAAGCAAATGCCCCGGCTTCTTGCTGGTAAAGGTAACGGTAAGCCCCGCACGCACGGCCATGCCCATGGCCTTGCCGGTATCGCCCTGCACACCGCTCGGGATATCGATCGCGACCACGGCCTTTTTATTCTGGTTCAGCGCCATAATCAGCTCGCGGTATGGCGCGCCAACCGGCCTGTTCAGCCCGGTGCCGAAAAGCCCGTCTATGAAAAGCTGCGTGCCTGTCCAATCGATGTCTTCGGGTGCAATCGTCCGGCCATGCCAACGGGTAAAAGCGATTCCGGCATCGCCGGTAATCTTGTAGCTGCTGTCGAAGCAGGCCACGCAAACAGGCCAGCCGGATTCCCGCAATTCTTCGGCCACAATAAAACCATCGCCGCCATTATGCCCGGGACCACACAGCACAACCGTGGCGCGCGGCGAATACCGCTCCCGGATCACGTCGGCGACGGCCGTGCCGGCCCGTTGCATCAAAACGATGCCCGCAGTTCCGGATTGTATGGTGGCGTCATCGGCGCGTGCAGTTTCAGCGCATGTCATCAGCATGTATTTTGCCCAGGTCCCGGCGTTCAGTGGTTCGGCGTGAATCATCTCAAGCGAAGGTCCGTTAGTTATCAGAAAAAACAGTTAAAGCAATTCCGATTACGGACCCGCAGGGCGCGGGGCAAGATAAAACCTGAATGGGGCGACCGACGGGACTTGAACCCGCGACAACTCGGATCACAACCGAGGGCTCTACCAACTGAGCTACGGCCGCCATAATCCAGGGTGGCAAAAACAAAAAAGCCCGGGGTTTATGCCGCCGGGCCTTGATCTGGTCAAGTCTGTCATGCAATACAGACACGAATGACTAATCCTTGATATTATTTCACACGGCAAACTTGTCAAGGCCTCCAATAAGTGGAATTAATCCCCCTCGCAACGAACCCGTTGCTCTGGTAATACCCTATTTCCGTTAACCAACGCCAACAGAGGCCCCCCCTATGTCCGACTACAAAAAGGTAGCAGAACTTATCAAGGCCAATGACGCCCAGTACATAGACCTGCGCTTCACCGATCCGCGCGGCAAGATGCAGCATCTGACCATGAATGTTTGCATGCTCAAGAGCAAAGGTGATTTTGAAGACGGCGTCATGTTTGACGGCTCCTCGATCGCCGGCTGGAAGGCCATCAATGAATCCGATATGACCTTGATGCCCGATCTGGAAAGTGCGGTGGTTGACCCGTTCTTCGCCCAGCCGACTGTCGCTATTTTCTGCGACGTGCTTGAACCTGCAACCGGTAAGCCCTATGTGCGCTGCCCGCGCTCGATCGCCAAGAAGGCGGAAGCCTATCTGAAATCTTCGGGCATCGGCGACACCGCCTATTTCGGCCCCGAAGCGGAATTCTTCGTGTTCGACGATGTGCGCTTCGCCGTGACGCCGAACCACACCTTCTACAAGCTGGATTCCAACGAAGGCCCCTACACCAGCGGCAAGGAATATCCGGAAGGCAACCTCGCCCACCGTCCGCGCGTGAAGGGCGGCTATTTCCCGGTTCCCCCGGTCGATAGCGCACAGGATATGCGCACAGAGATGCTCGAAGCCATCAAGGCAATGGGCGTCGAGATCGAAAAGCACCACCATGAAGTGGCCGCTTCGCAGCACGAGCTGGGCATCAAGTTCAGCACCGTCACCAAGTGCGGCGACAACATGCAGATCTACAAGTACTGCATCCAGCAGGTTGCCGCCGCTTTCGGCAAAACCGCGACCTTCATGCCGAAGCCGGTGTTTGGCGATAACGGCTCGGGCATGCACGTACATCAATCGATCTGGAAGAAGGGCAAGCCCGCCTTCGCAGGTTCGGGCTATGCCGGCCTGTCCGATACCGCCCTGTACTACATCGGCGGCATCATCAAGCACGCCAAGGCGATCAACGCGATCACCAACCCGACGACCAACAGCTACAAGCGCCTGGTCCCCGGCTATGAAGCGCCCGTGCTTCTGGCCTATTCGTCGCGCAACCGCTCGGCCAGCTGCCGCATCCCGCATGTGAGCAGCCCGAACGGCAAGCGCATGGAAGCCCGCTTCCCCGATCCGCTCGCCAACCCCTATCTGGCCTACGCGGCCATGCTGATGGCGGGTATCGACGGGATCAAAAAGAAGATCCACCCTGGCAAGCCGATCGACGAAAACCTATATGAACTGCCGCCGGACAAGCTGGCGAAGGTTCCGACGGTTGCCGGTTCGCTCAAGGAAGCCATTGATGCGCTCGAAAACGACCACGACTTCCTGACGGCAGGCAAGGTCTTCAGCGAGGACATGATCGAATCCTACCTCCTTCTCAAGAAGGAAGAATGGGATCGCTTCCGCATGACCCCGCACCCGGTTGAATATGATATGTACTATTCGTCGTAATTCCGGCGGGTTAGAAGGGTAACGCCTTCTTAACCACCCCTTGAATAGAATGGCAGCTATGGTTCGCATAGCTGCCATTTTTTTCATGCTCTCGCTGCTGCTTGCCGCTGGCGCGCTGACCGAAGCGCACGCCGCAAGCACGGCCGATGTGCGCTATGTCGCGATCGAGAATAACTGCACGCCAAAAAAGATCGAGGTATTCAACCAGAAGGTCGGTGACAATGCCGAGGTTACGTACCGGGTTGAATGCAATTTGCCCAAGGCGCGCGACGAAACCAGCAAAACCGCAAGCGCGATCCACATCCGCTGCCGCTACGATCTTTGTGCTTTCGTGAAACCGGAAGTGAGCGAAGGCAAGAATTAATGCTTCTTGCGCCGGAACGCCCCGGCAATGGTATCCCACGTGGAAGCCTGCCGCTCGGGGTTATGTTCCGAAAGCTGGACCTGCGGGCCTTCCTTGCCCTCGCCCGCCTTTACGCGCAGCCCCACCTGGCTAAGAATTTTGTTGAGCGAGCCGCTGCTTTCATGTGGCTTTTCCTCGGCCGTCGGCATCTCGCCGCCCGTGCGGGCAACGAACTCGACGGCATGGGTCGCAATCGCTTTCAAATGCGGCTTGGCAAGGCCCAACAGAAGGGCATGGTCCCGCACGGCCTGCGCGATCAGAAGGCGCTGCGCCTCAATGCGGTTGCCTTCCGCGGTTTCCAGCGCGGCCTTGATCTTTTCGACGACATATTCCTCGCTCATAGGCGACTCCCTGTTGCGCGGCCTAAAACAGCTTATACGGTAATCGGTAAATTGCCAAAATTCATTAATATCGCGGATTTTCTTGTTCAGGCGGCAAGTTCGGCCAATTGCGACAGCGATTTCTTGATCCCGTTCAGCCGCTCTTCGGCATCGTGCCAGGCGCGGATCAGCACAAGTTTCTGATCAGGCCGCAGCTTTGCCGCGCCGCTTTGCCGTTGCAGCCAATCGACCAGCCTTTCGGGTTTCCCGAACACATTGTTGTGGAAGGAAATGACCGCGCCTTTGGGGCCCACATCGATTTTATCGATCCCGGCCTGCTTGCAAACATGTTTGACTTTAATAACTTGCAACAAGTTCTCAACCTCATCCGGCAACTTGCCGAAACGGTCCACCAGCTCGGCCGCGAAGGCATCGATCTCCTGTTCCTCGATCAATCCGGCTAGGCGGCGATAGAGCCCAAGCCGGACGTTAAGATCCGTCACATAGGTTTCAGGGATCAGCACGGGAATCCCGAGGTTAATCTGTGGCGTCCAGCCCGTGTCAGCCTCCGGCGCGTCCACGCCGCCTTCGCGCGCAGCGGCCACCGCCTCTTCCAGCATTTGCTGATAAAGCTCCACGCCAACCTCGCGGATATGCCCGGATTGTTCCTCGCCCAGCAAATTGCCTGCTCCGCGAATATCCATATCGTGGCTCGCGAGCTGGAAGCCCGCGCCAAGTTGATCGAGCGTCTGGATAACCTCAAGCCGCTGCTGCGCCGTTTGCGTGAGTATCGCGTCGGGCGCATAGGTGAAATAGGCGTAAGCGCGCTGCTTGGCGCGGCCAACGCGCCCGCGCAGCTGGTAAAGCTGCGACAGGCCGAACATATCGGCCCGGTGGATGATCAGCGTGTTCGCGTTCGGTATATCCAGCCCGGATTCGATAATGTTGGTCGAAAGCAGAATATCGAACTTGCCCACATCGAAGGCTTCCATAATATCCTCAAGCTGCTGAGCCGGCATCCGGCCGTGCGCCACGCACATGCGCGCCTCCGGCACCAGTTCCCCAAGCTGCTTTTGCACATCCGCAAGGTCTTGTATGCGCGGGCACACATAAAAACTTTGCCCGCCGCGGAAATGTTCACGCATGATCGCTTCGCGTATCACCATCGGGTCGAAGGGCAGCACAAAGGTCCGCACCGCCAGCCTGTCAACCGGCGGCGTGGTAATCAGGCTTAGCTCCCGTACGCCCGCCAGCGCCAGTTGCAGCGTGCGCGGGATGGGCGTCGCCGTGAGCGTCAGCACATGCACGTCAGCGCGAATTTCCTTCAACCGCTCCTTCTGCTTCACACCAAAGTGTTGTTCTTCGTCGATGATAAGCAACCCAAGCCGTCGAAAACCCACTTCCTTGCCCAGAAGCGCGTGCGTGCCGATGACGATATCGACCTTGCCGTCCTTCAGTTCCTGCCTTGTGCGGTCGGCATCCTTGGCGCTAACGAAGCGCGAAAGCTGTTCGATCCTGATCGGGAAACCGGCAAAGCGCTGCGTAAAATTCTGGAAATGCTGGCGTGCCAGCAACGTGGTCGGCACCACCACCGCCACCTGCAACCCGGCCTGCGCGGCGATAAAGGCGGCACGCAGAGCTACTTCGGTCTTGCCGAAACCGACATCACCGCACACCAGCCTGTCCATCGCCTTGCCAGCCGCCAGGTCCTGCGCGACATCTTCGATCGCGCGCGCTTGATCTTCGGTTTCCGCATAAGGGAAACGGGCCGCGAATTCATGATAGATACCGCCGGTGATATCGATTTTTTCGGCGGTCTTCAGCGCCCGCTCGGCGGCGATCTTGATCAATGCGTCCGCCATATCCTTAAGCCGCTTCTTGACCCGCGCCTTGCGCTGCTGCCAGCCGACGCCCCCGAGCCGGTCGAGGTTTGCCCCGGCTTCTTCCGAACCATAGCGGGAAAGAATGTCTATATTCTCGACCGGCACGAACAGCTTGTCGCCACCGTCGTAAATCAGTTTGAGGCAATCATGCGCGGCACCGGCCACGCTTATGGCTTCAAGCCCTTCATAGCGGCCAATGCCGTGTTCGGCATGAACAACGAAATCGCCCGGGTTAAGCGCGCCAAGTTCGATCCGGAACTGATCCGAAAGTTTTTTCTTGCGCACCGCACGCACCATGCGGTCACCAAGCAGATCCTGCTCGCTGATTACCGCAAGGTCGGGTGCCACGAAACCGTGCTCAAGTCCCAGAATGATCGCGCCCGTTACGCCCGCGCCAAGCCGGCGCAACGCGTCATAGCTTTCGGCCACCGCGATGCTTTGTACGCCTCTTTCTTTTGCCATAAGTATGAGCCGTTCCCGCGCGCCTTTGCTGTAGCAGGCAAGCGCGGTGCGGCGGCCGGCATTATGGTGTTCGGCGCAATGCGTCATCAACGCGGCTGTAAGGTCGGCATTCTTCTGCGCCCTGATATCGGCAAAATCCCGCCCGCGATGCCCTTGCACATCGATCACACCGGTTTTTTCCTCGGTCGCCGCAAAGGGCGAAAGCTGGCCCGCCGCACGCGGCGCCACTGCTTCATCGATCTGCGCCAGCGAAAGATACATCGAAGCAGGCGGAACCGGTTTATAGACGCCGCCCTGCCCGCGCTTGCCCTTGCGCGCAGCCTGCAAAAGGCTCGTACGCGCCTGGTAAAAATCTTCCGCCTGCGCCATGCGGGCTGCCAGCGCCTGGTCAGCCTGCCAATCCAGCATCACGGGCGCTTCCGGTGCGTAATCGAACAGGCTGGAAAGCGAAGGATAGAAAAGCGGAAGCCAATGCTCCATGCCTGGAAATTTGCGGCGCTCCGTCACCGCTTCGTACAGCGGGTCATCGTCATTGATGGCGCCGAACAGCGCACGGTAGCCGCTGCGGAAGCGATGCACGGACTGGTCGTTTAGCTGCACTTCCGCCATGGGCTGGAGCGCAAACCCATCAATCTTCGCTTCCGTAATTTGCGTCATGGGGTCGAAAGTGCGGATCGCCTCGATCTCGTCGCCGAACAGATCAATGCGCATCGCCTGTTCCGTGCCCGGCGGAAATAAATCAATGATATCGCCGCGCACCGCGAATTCACCCGGCTCGCGCACCGTATCGCTGCGGTTGTAGCCGTTGGCTGCCAGATAGGCCAAAAGACCGGCCTGCTCAAGCCGCCCGCCGGTATGGATATCAAGCCGCGCTTCGCGGGCAAATTCCGGGCCGGGTATTTTCTGCATCACCGCATTGACGGTGGTGAGAATAATGTGCGGCTTATCAATGCCGCCCGCAAGCGCGCCAAGCGTGGCTATGCGCTGCGCAACGATGGAAGCGTTCGGGGATATTCTGTCATAAGGCAGGCAATCCCAGGCCGGGAACGGCAGCACCGCAAGATCGGGCGCGAAGAAACCGACAAGATCCGCGAGCGCGGCCGCGCGTATGTCATCGATCGCGATATGCAAAAGCCCGCGTCCGCGCGCCTTCTGTGCCAGCTCGGCCAGCACGCGCGCATCGTGACCAGCAGGGCAGCCGGCCAGCAGCGTCCGCCCTGACGCGGCGATATCGAAGCCGTACGCGAACATCAGGCCGCCACCTTGTGGCCGAGCAATAGCTTCATCACCGTGCCGTTCTTTTCAGGCGGCGCGCTTTCGCGCCCGGCATACCAGTTGTAAAGATCCGGGTCGCTTTCCAGTAAAAGTTCTTCATATTCATCGAGCTGCCGTTCCGACAGCGTATGAATATGCAAATCGGCGAAGGTGCCGAGAATCAGGTCCATTTCCTTTGTGCCCCGGTGCCAGCTGCGGAAACGCAAGCGTTCACGGCGTTCTTTCAGATCACTTGCCATAGCCTACCTAATAGTGATAATTATTATCATCTTGAGATTAAGACCCAGACCAAACGGATGCCCCTATGCATTATCTAACACGCCGCATCGCACGCAACATTCATATCGCCGCAGCCTTATACAACGTCGCCTACATCTACACGCCCATCCACGCTTGGTCATACGGGTTGGCCGTACTTCAGTATATCAGCTTTCCGCTCCTTATCGTCACGGGCTTGTACTTTATGAGCGCCAAAAGATTGGCAAAGAAACTGGCCACCAAAACGGCATAGCGCTTATACTGCATGCGTCTTACCTGCATCAAGGCAGACCGTGCGCCCACAGATTTTATACCCGCTTTTCGCCGCCATTAAAACGCTGCCCGGCATTGGCCTGCGGCTCGCGCCGCTGGTCGAAAAACTGTGCGGTCCGCATGTGGCCGATCTGTTGTGGCACGCGCCCGCGGGTCTGATCGACCGCACCTACCGCCCCACGATCGCGGCGGCGGAAGCCGGCAGGGTCGCCACGCTTGTCGTTACGGTCAAAAGCCATCGCAAGCCGCCGCAACCGCGCACGCCGGCCCGCGTTATTTGCGCCGACGATACCGGCGAAGTCGCGCTCACCTTTTTCCACGCGAAGGGCGATTGGCTTGAGCGCAACTACCCGGTTGGCAAAAAAATGGCCGTCAGCGGGCGGCTTGAACGGTTCCGTAATGAGCTGCAAATCAGCCACCCGGATTACGCCGTCCCCGCCGCGCAGATCGATAAAATCCCGCTGCTCGAACCCGTTTACCCGCTGAGCGAAGGGCTTTCGCTAAAGCTGATGCGCAAGCTGGCCGAAGGCGCGCTCGTGAAACTTCCGGCGCTGCCCGAATGGCTCGATGAAAATCACCTGAAGCGTGAAAAATGGCCGGACTGGAAAAGCGCCGTCACCCGGCTGCACCGGCCACAGCACCCGGATGATCTCGCGCTCACACAGCCTTGGCGCATGCGGTTGGCGTACGACGAATTGCTGGCAGATCAGCTCGCGCTTGCGGTGATCCGCGATCATCACCGCGCCATCAACGGGCGGGCATTGCAGGGCAACGGTGCGCTGGTTGTGAAGCTGGCCGAAAGCCTGCCCTACAAGCTTACGGGCGCGCAAAAACGCACCTGCAAGGAAATATCGAGCGATATGGCCGCCAAGGGACGCATGCTGCGCTTGCTGCAGGGCGATGTGGGCAGCGGCAAAACCGTGGTTGCACTTATGGCCATGCTGCAGGCGGTTGAGGCTGGCACACAAGCCGCCCTGCTCGCGCCCACCGAAATTCTGGCCAAGCAACATCATGACAATCTTCGCAAACTGCTCACACCGGTCGGGCTTGAAATAGGCCTGCTTGTCGGCAAGGGGCGCGGCAAGGATCGTGCGCCGGTTCTGGCCGGGCTTGCAAACGGCACACTCCCGCTTGTGGTGGGCACGCACGCGCTCATTCAGCAAGATGTCGCGTTCAAAGACCTCGGCCTCGCTGTAATCGACGAACAGCACCGCTTCGGGGTGCAGCAACGGCTCCAACTCGCAGACAAGGGCAAGGGCGTTGATATCCTGGCGATGACCGCGACGCCGATCCCGCGCACGCTGGCGCTGACCGCTTATGGCGACATGGATGTTTCCCGGCTCGATGAAAAACCGCCCGGCCGTCACCCTATCGATACGCGCACGATCGATATTCAACGACTGGAAGAAGTCATAGACGGTCTCAAGCGACAGATGAATGCGGGCGCGCAGGCTTATTGGGTTTGCCCGCTGGTCACGGGCAGCGAAAGCAGCGACCTTGCCGCCGCAACCGAGCGCGCCGAATTGCTTAAGGAAAAACTGGGGGCAACCAAGGTCGGGCTCGTGCACGGCCAGATGCCAACGGCGCAAAAAGATACGGTAATGGAAAAATTCGCGCGCGGCGAGATCGCCGTGCTCGCCGCCACCACGGTGATCGAGGTCGGCGTCGATGTGCCGAACGCCACGCTGATGGTGGTAGAACATGCTGAACGCTTCGGCCTTGCGCAGATGCACCAGCTACGCGGGCGCGTCGGGCGCGGCGCCGGGCAATCCACCTGCCTGCTTTTATATCAGGGCCCTTTGGGCGGAATGTCGCGGCAACGGCTCAAGCTTTTGCGCGAAACCGAAGATGGCTTCCGGATCGCCGAGGAGGATTTACGTTTGCGCGGCGCAGGCGAGCTGCTTGGTACACGCCAGAGCGGAACACCGGATTTCCGGCTCGCGGACCTCGGCGTGCACGGTGATTTGCTGCTCACCGCCCGCGATGACGCCAAGCTGATTTTATCGAAAGACCCGAATTTGATGTCGAAGCGCGGGCAGGCGCTGCGTACGCTGCTTTACCTGTTTAACAAGGATACGGCAGTGCGGCTGTTCCGCAGCTGATCAGAGCGAACCGGGCGCGAGCTTGACCTTAAGGCCATCCAGCTTGTCGTTAAAAACGATCTGGCAGGCAAGGCGCGAATCCTCGGTCACTTCGAATGCGCCGTCAAGCATGCCCACCTCTTCCTCGGTGCGCTCGGGAATCTTGTCTTTCCATTCCTGATCGACATAGACGTGGCAAGTCGCGCACGCGCACGAACCGCCGCACTGCGCAAGAATGGGGATGCCGCCTTCGCGGATGATCTCCATCACCGTCCAGTCGCCTGTGGCGGGCATCTCGTGTTCCTTGCCTTCCATATCGGTCACAAAAATACGCATGTCGATCACCTGGGTTGCCGTTCTTTCTTGTTGTTGATGTTATTCCGCAGCGTCCGCCACGCCCAGCTTGTTCTGCAGATCGCTGGAAGATGTCGTGTACTGGAAACGGTATTTGCGGTCCGGATGGACGTAGGCGAACGCCTTCTTCGCCATCAGCGCCGCTTCATGGAAACCGGAAAGAATAAGCTTCATCTTGCCCGGATAGCCGTTGATATCGCCGATGGCAAAGATCGTCGGGGTTGAACTTTCGAATGCCGCCGTATCCACGGGAATCAGGTTTTCATGCAGATTGAGGCCGAAGTTGGCAACCGGGCCGAGCTTCATGGTCAGGCCATAGAAAGCCAGCATGTTTTCGCACGGGTAAACGCTGGTTTCGCCCGCGTCGTTCTTCAGCGTCACCCCGCTAAGCTGCCCGCCTTCGCCTTCGAGCCCGAGGATTTGTGCGATCTTGAGCTGCATTTTGCCTTCGGCCACAAGCGCACGCATCTTGGAAACCGAATCCGGAGCGGCGCGGAAATCGTCGCGGCGATGGACAAGCGTAATGCTTTTCGCCAGCGGCTGCAGGTTCAAAACCCAATCGAGCGCGGAATCGCCGCCGCCCGCGATCAGCAAATCCTTGCCGCGGAACTGATCCATCTTGCGGACCGAATAGAAAACCGATTGACCCTCGTAAGCCTCGATACCCTTGATCGGCGGCTTCTTGGGAACAAAACTGCCGCCC
The DNA here is from genome assembly GCA_016124955.1 of Alphaproteobacteria bacterium. Taxonomy (NCBI): domain Bacteria; kingdom Pseudomonadati; phylum Pseudomonadota; class Alphaproteobacteria; species Alphaproteobacteria bacterium. The sequence continues at coordinate 250,784 of WGMR01000003.1, forward strand.
CCGGCCGCAACCACAACGATGGGCGCTTCCAGCACGGTGCCGGCATCCGTCGTCAGGCGCCATTTGCCTTCCGGCGTCTTGCCCAGGCTCTCGGCCATCTGGCCGAAATGGAAAGTGGGGCCGAAGGGCTTGATCTGTTCCATCAGCCTGTCTGTCAGCTCCTGCCCCGTGCAAACCGGGATCGCGGGAATGTCGTAAATCGGCTTTTCCGGGTACAGCTCGGCGCACTGGCCGCCGGGGCGGTCAAGGATATCGACCAGATGGCACTTCATATCATTGAGGCCAAGCTCGAACACGGCAAAAAGGCCGACGGGGCCTGCGCCGATGATGATGACGTCAGTGGTAAGCGGTGTGTTTGTTTCAGTCATTCCGTTAACTTTTGCTGCTAAAGACCGCAGGTATTAGCCGGTTTACGGCCATACTTCAAGCCTGCGGCCCGGAGGTACGGCAAACCGCCCGCATCGCTTCAATTGGCCTAATTGCCAACTATTCCATACAGATACAAGCCTTCTCTTATTACACAGTTGATAGAAATCCCGCTAGGCCAGCCAGCATGCTTTGCTATATTCATGGCCGCAAGGGTGTGGATACATGAACCAGAAATCATTCGAAATCCTGATCGAGTTCAAGAAAGTCGGCAGGATCATGAAAGTGTCGGCCATTGATCCGGCCACAGGCACCGAGGTTTGCATCCAGGGCCCGGCCAGTGCCAGCAAAAAGCTTCTGCAGGAAACCGCCATCAAAAAGCTTATATATGTGATGAACAAGGAACGAAAAAAGTAGCCGCGTTCCCTTCCCGCCGCGTTCCCTTCCCGCCGCGTTCCCTTCCCCTTGTGACATTCATCACAGAATTTTCCAAACGCCTCGCTTAATTTGCCCGCATTTCCGGCTGAACACGCTCAGCCAAAATTTATATGGGCAATATATTCATGCAAAGTTTATGGCGCAGGGCCAGATCATATGTCACCGACCCCGGCATCGTATTTGCCGCCGCCAACATAGCAACCTTCGGACACGCCGCATTCTGGGGCCTTGGCACACTTAGCATCGCCATTCCCGCCCTCGCTGTGGCAACGCTGCTTGCCGGCATTGCGATCAAGGAACGTGCGCCGGGCAAAAATCACTATGCGCTCATGATCACGGGCGCGCTGATGCTTGCTACCGCAGGCCTTTTCGCTATGGCCATATTGGGCAATCCGCTTTTGCCCGCCGCCATCATGTTTAAACTGAAATGCGCGACATGGGCGGCTGCGTGGTTCGGCGGCGGCAATATTTTGCAGGGTCTGTCGGCTAGCGAAAAGTGCAAACCATTTTTTGCAAACCCCTACACCGCGGTTTTCAAGGGCGCCGCACAAGAAACCGGCGGCGTGCGCCGGGTAGCCATCGATTTCCCTATGCGTCTGCTTAGCTTCCCGCCACTTTGGTCAGCCATCGGCTTGCTTGGCACCGCACTCTTTTCAACCGGCAACATTATTATGGCCATGACAAGCCCCGCCGCGCTGGCCGGCATCACAATTCTTGCAACCTCAATTCTGCTGCAAGGATTCAACAGCGTGTTCAGCAGGGATTCGACGAAAAGCATCGGTTACGGCCGGGTGGGTTCCGCCGCCGGGTCATTGCTGCTTGCGGCCGATAACCTGCTGCGCTTCAACATCCCCGGCGTTATTCAGCATTTCGGGGCCTTCTGGGGCAACAGCATCATTGCCAAAAATATTCTCGTGCCAAAACGGCCGCCGTTGACACAAAAGGGGGAAGCGCCGAAAAACAAATTATAGTTTTCCTAAATCACACGACGTCATGGCTGCGTATCCCCAGATATCCCTTCTCGCCTCCTGGCCTGCCGAAAAGCAGGGGCAGTTTATCGGCAAACTGCAATCGATCGTTCTGACCGACGGCCAAAGCATCTTTGAAAATGGCGACAAGACCACGGATGTTTATTTTATCCTGCGCGGGGCAACAAAATCCGTGAATTACGGCCCGGACGGCAGCATGACCTATTTTCGCATACGCCACGTGGGGGATTGCTTCGGCTACTATTCCGCCATAAGCGGTGAGTCCCGCACGGCCACCATGCTGGCCGTAGGCGATACGGAGCTAGCGAAAATATCCGGGCCGGATTTCTTCAACCTTGTGTTGGAAAACCCGCCGATCGGCCGGATTTTTATGAAGCTGGTAGTGGGTTTACTGCGCACGGAAACCAGGCGCCTTACGAATCTCACAACATTGCCGGCCCGCCAGCGGATTGCCGCCGAACTTCTTACCCTGTCCGCAAACCAGAAAAGCCAAACCATAAATCTGCCCAGCCGCGTGGAATGGGCCGGTCATCTCGGCGTAACCCGTGAGACGCTTGCGCGCATCCTCAACGGCTTCGTTAAACAGGGGTTCGTAAAGATTGACGGAAACAAGGTTGCTATACTGAATACCGCCGGTCTGCAAACGACGCTGAACGAAGAAGACTGATTATTCTTTTTTCCGTCTCTGTCTTTTTGCCATATGCGCTTCATCAAGCATCGCGCGTATCCTGACCGCTGCATCGTCGATCGCGAGCGCGAGGCGCGTTATCCGCTCCGCCATACGAAGAAGGATTTCATCCTCCCCCGGCTTTTCGTATTTATAGTTTTCGATTGATTCCTGGCGCATGGCGTTTCCTTGTTGTCCGCCGCCAATACTCGCCTCCGGCGGTCAACAATGCCTGAATATTGCGCACACAGACGCATGAAATTCACGCAAGAAAAAACCCGGCGGGTACGCCGCCGGGTTTAATCGCGTTATGTTTTGCGCTTATTCTTGCGGCTGGGTTGCAGGTGCCGTTGGCTTGGCCGCGCGGGCTTTCTGCTGCGCTGTCGCCACGGCTTCCTGAGCCTTGTCGGTGATCGTCACGGCCCCTTCCTGCGCTTGCTGCTGCGCCTGTCCGGCTGCTTGCCCGCCTTGTTCGGCCGCTTCCGCAGCCTGCTCGGTGGCTTCTTCCGTTTGCGGCGCGGCTTCTTCGCGGGCGAGCTGCGGCGTTGCGATCGCCGCTGCAGCGGCTGAATTTTGCGCACTCGGTTTAAACGGCGTTGCTTGCTGGCCGGTCGCGGCGGCAAAGGCCGGAGCTGCAATCAGTGAAAGCGCGACGGCGAACATTGCTAGTCTGGTCATGGAATACTCCTGATGTGGGGAAAAAGAGCAGAAACGATATTTTAGCAATTGATGATATGATCAGCAATGCAGGAAGTATTAATAACGGAACTTTGTTGGTTATGCCAAAACCCGTGAACAAGCCTGACGATGTTGCAACGCGGCAAAAGCTCGCGTGCGATACCGCCACACAGCCGGATATGCTTCTTGTCCTCGCCGACGATGCCGATGCGTCGGTACGCAAGCATGTGGCGGAAAACCCGGCAGCGCCGGTCAAGGCGCAGGTTCTGCTCGCGCTCGACAAGGAAGAAAATGTGCGCACCGCGCTCGCGGCCCGCGCCGCAAGCCTCGTGCCCAAACTGGCGCAGGCCGGCATTACACATGCCGAAGCGCTGGCAACGCATGTGCTCGAACTGCTGGCAATCGATAAGGCATCCAACGTCCGCCAGGCGCTGGCGAGCAGCCTGAAGGATGTGGCGATGACCCCGGCACATGTTGCGCGCAAACTGGCGGAGGATATCGTGCGCGAAGTTGCACAGCCTATTTTACGTTATTGCCTTGCGCTATCGGATGACGATCTCGTTGCCATCATTGCCGGGCGGCCCGATGGCTGGCAGCAGGAAGAAATCGCACAGCGCCCCAAGCTTTCTGAAAAGGTCAGCGACGCGATCATCACCAACGGCAACGAAAAAGCCATCGTCACGCTGCTCGATAACAGCGGCGCCGTGATCTCCGAACCATCCCTGTCCCGCTTGGTCGAACAATCGGCCGGCAGCAAAACGTTGCAGGAACCATTGGCGCGGCGCCCGAAACTGCCGCCAAGGCTTGCGATGCGCATGGTGGAATTTGTCGAGGAAAACGTACTGCTCGCGCTCCGCCAGCGGCGCGATTACGATGCCGGCACGGCGCAGGATATCATCGAGGTCGTGCGCAGGCGCATTGGCTGGGTCGAAATGGCGAAGGAAGGCGAAAGCGGCAACACGCGTGCGCGGCGCATGTTTCTTGCAGGCGCGCTCGATGAAACGCAAATCAGCGACGGCATGTCATGGAACGAAGAGGAATTCGTGGTCGCCGGCCTTGCATGCCTTTCTGCCGTAAAGCCGGAAATCATCCGCGACATTTTCAAATCCCAAAGCCCGCGCGGCATCACGGCGCTGGCGTGGCGCGCCGGGCTCTCCATGCGTTGCGCCATTCAACTGCAATCGCGCATGGGCAACGTGCCCGCCAACAAGCTGCTGAACGCGCGCGGCGGCACGCAATACCCGCTGACCGAGGTTGAAATGATCTGGCAGCTCGAATTTTTCGGCGCCAAGGCTTAAGGCCCGCTTTCCCGCCAAACTTGCCTTTATGCCGTATTCGGGATAATCAACTGGCATCTGTTTTTCACAACGGAGTCTGCCATGTCGCGTCGTAAAATTGCCCTCGTCGGTGCCGGCCAGATCGGCGGCACGCTCGCCCTGCTTGCCGCGCAAAAGGAACTTGGTGATGTCGCGCTCGTTGATGTCGCCGAAGGTATCCCCGACGGCAAGGCGCTTGATCTCGCGCAGGCGGGCCCGGCGGAAACCTATAACGCTACGATAACCGGCGGCACCGATTACAGCCAGCTCAAGGGCGCGGATGTCGTGATCGTGACCGCGGGCGTGCCGCGCAAACCGGGCATGAGCCGCGACGATTTGATCGGCATCAACACCGGCATCATTAAATCGGTCGGCGAGAATATCAAAAAGCACGCGCCGAACGCATTCGTGATCGTCGTCACCAACCCGCTCGATGTCATGGTGTGGGTGATGCAGCAAGTGACCGGCTTTAATCCCAAAAAAGTTGTGGGTATGGCGGGCGTGCTTGATGGTTCGCGCTTCCGCACCTTCCTTGCGATGGAATTCAACGTGTCGGTCGAAGATGTGTATGCCTGCGTGCTTGGTGGCCACGGCGATACGATGGTGCCGATGGTGCGTTATTCCACAGTCGGCGGCATTCCGCTTCCCGATCTCGTGAAAATGGGCTGGACGACGCAAGAACGCATCGACAGCATCGTGCAGCGCACGCGCGACGGCGGCGCCGAAATCGTGAAGCTGCTCAAGACCGGCTCGGCCTTCTATGCCCCCGCGGCGTCGGCTATCGCCATGGCGGAAAGCTACCTGAAAGACCAGAAACGCATCCTGCCTTGCGCCGCGTTTCTCAGCGGCCAGTATGGCGTGAAGGATCTTTATGTCGGCGTGCCCGTGGTACTGGGCGCAGGCGGCGTTGAGAAGATTGTCGAAATGCAATTGAACGCCGACGAAAAGGCGATGTTCGATAAATCGGTCAAGGCCGTGACCGAATTGATGGATGCCGCGAAACCCATTCTCGCCAAGGCGGCCTAGCCGTTCTTCCGGAGTGCTGCTGATCGCACCAAAGGCAGATGGCAAGCCCAATGGTTTTAGGCCGGGTATAAAACCCCTCCCCTTGCCCTCCTTGCCAAAAGGGGCTACCAAAGTCCGGTTTTTCGGCGGTGCACAAAGCCGGGATTCGCTGCTCAATAACCAAGGTAAAACATGAATATTCATGAATATCAGGCCAAAAGCCTTATGAAGAAATTTGGCGTCACGGTGCCTGAAGGCATCGTCGCCTATACCGCCGCCGAAGCCGTCGATGCCGCCAAGAAACTGGCGTCCGAAACCGGCACCAAGGTGTGGGTGGTAAAATCCCAGATTCACGCAGGCGGCCGCGGCAAGGGCGGCGGCGTCAAAGTCGTCAAGACGCTGGATGAAGTGCAGACGGAAGCCAAGCGCATGATCGGCATGAAACTGATCACGCACCAGACCGGCCCCGAAGGGCAGGAGGTCAAGCGCGTCTATATTGAACAGGGTTGCGCGATCGCCCGCGAACTTTACCTCGGCATGCTGGTGGACCGCGCCACGAGCCGCATCACCGTCATGGCCTCAACCGAGGGCGGTATGGAGATCGAGGAGGTTGCGAAAACCCACCCTGAAAAAATCCTGAAGATCGCCATAGATCCCGTTTCCGGCCTTCAGCCATTCCATGCACGCAAGGTCGCATTCGGTCTCGGTTTGCAGGGCAAGCAGCTCAACAAGGCCGTTACCTTTATGCAAGCGATGTACAAGGCCTTCACCAGCCTCGATTGCTCGATCGTCGAAATCAACCCGCTGGTTATCAGCGCCGATGACGATGTCATCGCGCTGGATGCCAAGATGGTGTTCGATGACAACGCTCTCTTCCGTCACAAAAATGTGGAAGAAATGCGCGACGAGTCGGAAGAAGATCCGGCTGAGGTCGAAGCCAGCCGCCACGCGCTTAATTACGTCAAGCTCGATGGCAGCATCGGCTGCATGGTCAACGGCGCAGGCCTCGCGATGGCCACGATGGACATCATCAAGCTGTATGGCGGCGAACCCGCCAACTTCCTCGATGTCGGGGGCGGTGCAACCAAGGAACGCGTCACCGCGGCCTTCAAGATCATTTTGTCCGATAAAAACGTTGAAGGCATCCTCGTGAACATCTTCGGTGGCATCATGCGCTGCGACGTGATCGCGGAAGGCATCGTTGCCGCCGCGAAGGAAGTCAGCCTGCATGTGCCGCTGGTCGTGCGGCTTGAAGGCACCAACGTCGATCTCGGCAAAAAAATCCTCGCCGAATCCGGCCTTCCCATTGTTTCCGCCGACAACCTCGCCGATGCGGCTGAAAAAGCCGTGAAAGCCATCAAGAAGGAGGCTGCATAATGGCCGTCCTCGTCAACAAAAGCACCAAAGTCATCTGTCAGGGCTTCACAGGCTCGCAGGGCACTTTCCATTCCGAACAGGCGATCGCCTACGGCACCGGCATGGTCGGCGGCGTCACCCCTTCCAAGGGCGGCACCAAGCATCTCGATCTGCCCGTGTTCGATACCGTGGCGGAAGCCGTACATGTTACGGGCGCCAACGCGAGCGTAATCTACGTTCCGCCGCCCTTCGCGGCCGACGCAATTCTTGAAGCGGTGGATGCCGAAATCCCGCTGATCGTTTGCATCACGGAAGGCATCCCGGTAATCGATATGGTGACGGTCAAGCGCGCACTGACGGCATCCAAAAGCCGCCTGATCGGCCCGAACTGCCCCGGCGTCATCACCCCCGGCGAATGCAAGATCGGCATCATGCCCGGCCACATCCACAAGCGCGGCAAGATCGGTATCGTTTCCCGCTCCGGTACACTCACCTACGAAGCGGTGGCGCAAACCACGGCGGCGGGCCTTGGTCAATCGACCTGCATCGGTATCGGCGGCGATCCCGTCAACGGCACCAACTTCATCGACGCGCTGGAACTGTTCCTGGCGGACGATGAAACGCAGGGCATCATCATGATCGGTGAAATCGGCGGTAGCGCCGAAGAAGAAGCGGCTGAATTCTTCAAGCTCAGCAAGAAGAAGAAACCCATCGTCGGCTTTATCGCCGGCGTCACGGCGCCTCCGGGCCGCCGCATGGGCCATGCGGGCGCGATTATTTCAGGCGGCAAGGGCACGGCAGGCGATAAGATGGACGCCATGCGTTCCGCCGGCTTCAAGGTTGCCGATAGCCCCGCAGCGCTGGGCACGACCATGCAAAAGGCATTCGCGGCCTAAAATACCGCCTTATTCGCCAAACCCGTTCGCAGGTGCCGTCTTGCGGCGCACAAGCGATGTACCTTTCCACAGCCGTTCGCCCGGCGCGGGCGGCGTGTCCACATGGTATTCCCTGCCCATCATGGCTTGCCGGGCGGCGAAATACTGGCTGCTCCATTGTGAAAGTTCGCCGCTGTCGAAGCGATCAACAAAGCCCTCGCTGAAGCGCCTCTTGTATTCGGTATTCCCCAACACCCCGAGACCGTTCAATATTCTAAAGGTTGTGTTTGACAAGCCAAATCTGGTTGCAGCGGTTGTTTCCCTGGGTAGCGCGATCGCGCCCGTTCTTTTGCAGTATGCGCGCATTCCGTCGATGAAATGCGCGAGAACGTTTTCTTCCCCGGCACGTAATGTCGATAGATCAAGCACGGCAAAATCCCCGACCGGCGTGCTCCGTGGCCCAACATGCCCGAATTCTAGCGGCCTCAACTGGCCCGATGTTTGTGAGAAATGCGCGGTGGGCGCCAGTTTCTTGGCGGCAATGGTCACGCCCTGAACAACATCGCCTGCCCTGACCTTATTGCCAGAAAGGCCAGCCGCGGGAACGCTCCGCACCGAACCGCCATCCAGAATATCCTTATGCCCCGCAGAGGCTCGCGGCGTATCCATCAAATAAGGCATGCAAATTCGCTTTTTGGCTTGGTGTGAATTGCTGCGGCGCAACCGTACATGAGATGATATGTGTTTTAAAGCTATAATCAGCTAAAGGGCGGGCTTGGTTAACCAATTAAATCAAATAGATAGGGTGACAATTGAGTATAGCTTATTAATATTTTTTGCTAACCATTGACCCATAATTGCAGTATGTATTGTTTATCAACTCTTACCCCATCTCCCGTAGGCCGCTCGAAGCGTGCAGAAGGCATCCATGTCTCTCTACGAATCATCTTTCCTCACCGGCGCCAATGCCGATTTTATCGCCGATCTCTATGTCCGATATTTGCAAAACCCCGGCAGCGTCGATGCAAGCTGGGCCGCATTCTTTGCCGATCTGAAAGACGACCCGGCCTCCCTGAACAGCGAACGCCGCGGCGCATCATGGACCCCGGCAGCGCCGGTTGAAAAAACCGCCGCCAACGGTCAGGCGGCCGGCAACGGGCAAATCGTTGCCATGCCCACGACAGTACCAGTGCCGCAACAAGGCACAGGCGCACCCGAAGAAGTGCTGACCGCCACGCGCGACAGTGTTCGCGCCTTGATGATGGTGCGCGCCTATCGCATCATCGGCCATCTGCAGGCGAACCTCGATCCGCTCGGCATCATCCCGAAACCCTACGTCGCCGATCTTGATCCCGCGCATTACGGCTTCGGCGATGCCGATATGGACCGCCGCATCTTTATCGATGGCGTTCTTGGCCTGCAACACGCCACGCTACGGCAAATCCTGGATATCGTGCAGCGCACATATTCAGGCAATATCGGCGTTGAATTCATGCACATCCAGAGCCAGGAAGAAAAATACTGGATCCAGGAACGCACCGAAAACGTCAATTATAAGACCCGCTACAACAAGGACGACAAGCTGTTCTTGCTCCAGCGTCTTGTCGCTGCCGAAGGGTTCGAAAGATTCTGCCAGACAAAATTCGTCGGCACCAAGCGCTTCGGCGTCGAGGGCGGCGAAGCCATGATCGCCGCGCTCGAAATTATTTTACGCCGCGGCGCGCGCGAAGGGCTGAAGGAAGCCGTGTTCGGCATGGCGCATCGCGGCCGCCTCAATGTGCTTACCAACATTCTCGGCAAGCCCTTTACAACCATGTTCGCCGAATTCCAGGGCATGGCCGCCTATCCGGATAGCGTGATGGGCTCGGGCGACGTCAAATACCATCTCGGCACCTCGACCGACCGCGAATTTGATGGCCGCAGAGTCCATCTGACGCTGAACGCCAACCCATCCCACCTTGAATTCGTGAACCCCGTGGTGGTTGGCCGCGTGCGTGCCAAGCAACAGCAATATTCCGGGCAGGTTGATGTGCTGCCCGAAGCGCGCAACCAGGTTTGCGGCATCCTGATCCATGGCGATGCGGCTTTCGCCGGGCAAGGCGTTGTTCCGGAAACGCTGATGCTTTCGGAGCTAAAGGGCTACCGCACCGGCGGCACGATCCATTTCGTGATCAACAACCAGATCGGCTTTACCACCACGCCGCAATATTCCCGCTCGGGCGTTTATTGCACCGACGTCGCGAAAATGGTGCAAGCGCCGATTTTCCACGTGAACGGCGACGATGTCGAAGCCGTGGCGCATGTGTCGCGCCTCGCGATCGAATACCGCCAGAAATTCCATCACGACGTGGTGGTCGATATGGTTTGCTACCGCCGCCATGGCCATAACGAAAGCGACGAACCGGCATTCACGCAGCCGATCATGTACAGCGCGATCCGCCGGCACCCGACAACGCTGGAAATCTACATCAAGCAACTGCTCGATGAAGGCAGCTTTACGCAGGCAGAAATTGACGAAGTTACCGGCGCCTTCAATAAAAGAATGGAGGATGCTTACGAAAAATCGAAAGCCGTTGAGTTCAAGAAGGCCGATTGGCTTGAAGGCCAATGGTCCGGCCTGCAACAGGCTTCGGGGCAAGACCGCGAAGGCACCACGGCGGTTGATTTGGAAACGTTGCGCGAAACCGGGTTCGCCATCGCCACGCCGCGGGAAAAGGATTTCGCCGCAAACCCCAAAATCGTCAGGCAGCTCGAAGCCAAGCGGCAAATGATCGAAAACGGCGAAGGAATCGATTGGGCGACCGCCGAAGCGCTTGCCTTCGGCACACTGCTGCTTGAAAACACGCCTGTGCGGCTTTCGGGGCAGGATTGCGGCCGCGGCACCTTCTCGCAGCGCCATTCCGTGCTTTACGACCAGAATAACGAAGCGCGCTTCCAGCCGCTGAACAATATCCGGCCCGGCAAGCAGGCGATCTATGAAGTACACGATAGTCCGCTGTCGGAATGCGCCGTGCTCGGTTTCGATTACGGTTTTTCTCTGGCCGAACCGAACGCGCTCGTTTGCTGGGAAGGCCAGTTCGGCGATTTCGTGAACGGCGCACAGGTCATCATCGATCAATTCATCTGTTCGTCCGAAGCCAAGTGGCTACGCATGTCGGGCATCGTGCTTTTGTTGCCGCACGGCTATGAGGGCCAGGGGCCGGAACACAGCTCGGCCCGGCCCGAACGATTCCTGCAGATGAGCGCCGAGGATAACTGGCAGGTCGCGAACTGCAGCACGCCCGCAAATTATTTCCACGCGCTACGCCGGCAGATCCGCCGTAACTTCCGCAAGCCGCTGATTTTGATGACGCCGAAATCGCTGCTGCGCCATAAAATGTGCGTATCGAAGCTCGAAGACTTCGGGCCGGGCACCAGCTTCCAGCGCGCGATCCCGGAAACCGCGACCGACATGGCGCCCGATGCCAAGGTGCGCCGCGTCGTTCTGTGTTCAGGCAAGGTCTATTACGATTTGCTGCAGGCACGCGAGGAAAAACAGATCAAGGATGTTGCCATCCTGCGGCTCGAGCAGCTCTACCCCTTCCCCACCGATATTCTGGGCAAGGAACTGGCCCGCTACGCCAAGGCGGATGTCGTCTGGTGCCAGGAAGAACCGCGCAATCAGGGCGGCTGGACCTTCGCTGACCGCCTGATCGAAGATACGCTCAGCGGCATCAACCATAACACCCGCCGCCCGCTTTATGCCGGTCGTCCGGCATCGGCCGCGCCTGCCACGGGGGCGCTAAAGCGCCATACGCTGGAACAGGCAAAACTGATCGAGGATGCGCTGAACGGCTAAACCGCTGTGCCGTTTACAAAATGCCGTAATAGACGTAAAAGATTATGCAAATCAGGGAGCCAAGCACGTAATGCCGACCGAAATCATTGTCCCCACAATGGGCGAATCCGTTACCGAGGCCACCGTCGCCAAATGGTTGAAGAACGTCGGCGATGCCGTCAAGATTGATGAACCGCTGGTTGAGCTTGAAACCGACAAGGTCACGCTTGAAGTCAACGCGACCGCCGCGGGCGTCATCAGCGAAATCAAGGTACCACAAGGCGGCAACGTGGCCGTTGGCTCCGTGCTCGGCACCATCGGCGAAGGTGGCGCGGCTGCTGCTGCCCCCGCGGCACCGAAACCCGCCGCCCAGCCCGAACCCGCGAAACAGCAGGCACCCGCCGCCGCGCCCAAGGCCGAAGAACGCCCGGCGGTTATGCCTGCCGCGCGCAAGATGGCGGAAGAACGCGGACTCAACCCCTACAACATCCCCGGCACCGGCCTTGGCGGTCGCGTGACGAAGGAAGATGTCATCAACCAGCAGGCGCAGCCGCAAGCTGCCGCCCCCGCATTAAGCCCTGCACCCGCCCCGGCGGCGCCGAAGGCTCCGGGCGCTCGCACGCGCGCCGAGCGGGAAGAACGCGTCCGCATGACCCGCCTGCGCCAGCGTATCGCCCAGCGCCTGAAGGAAGCCCAGAACACGGCGGCGATGCTGACGACCTTCAACGAAATCGACATGGCCAACGTGATGGCCCTGCGCGGGCTGCACAAGGATGCGTTCGAAAAGAAGCATGGCGTCAAGCTCGGCTTCATGAGCTTCTTCATCAAGGCCTGTATCGTCGCCCTGAAGGAACTGCCGGCCGTGAATGCGGAAATTGAGGGCGAAGACCTTGTCTATAAGAACTATTACGATATCGGCGTTGCCGTCGGTACCCCACAAGGCCTTGTCGTGCCCGTGATCCGCGATGCGGATGCCATGAGCTTCGCCGATGTGGAAAAGACCATCGGCACGCTTGGTAAAAAGGCCAAGGACGGCAAGCTAAGCATGGACGAGCTGACCGGCGGCACCTTCACCATCACCAACGGCGGCATCTATGGTTCGCTGATGAGCACGCCGATTTTAAACCCGCCACAATCCGGCATTCTCGGCATGCACTCCATCAAGAAGCGCCCGGTCGAAGTTGACGGCAAGATCGAGATCCGCCCCATGATGTATGTGGCGCTTTCCTACGATCATCGCATCATCGATGGCCGCGAAGCCGTGACGTTCCTCGTGCGCGTCAAGGAATGCATCGAAAACCCTGAACGCATCCTGCTGGACGTATAGGGGCCAGCCCTTTCGCTTATTTAGGCGCGGCTTCCGCCGGCTTGTGCGCAGGCAGGACGGCCTGCGGATTTGCGTTCATGTAATACACAGCCGCCCCAGAAACAAAGAACAGACAGGCGGCAGCCACAAAGAAGGGATTTAACGCAAGTACGCCGCTAACCAGATTGGCCGCCGTCGCACCCAGCAAAATTCTGGCCGCTCTGGTCGAAAGCTGCCCCGCCTTCTGTTCATGCCTGTCCCTTTGCTCGCCTGCCGGCCCTTCTGCCTGTGCAGCATGGTGGAAAGATCGCGCTGCACTAAAGCATCCCCCCGCAATAACACTTCCGAGCATGAACTGCGCCATAAGGCCGGGCAAAAGCAGGGCCGGTGCGCCACCAAGAACCGCCAGTGCGGCATTGACCGCCAAGGCGGCGCCATTGAATGCAAGGGCATAGTACGCGATCTTCGGCGCATTGGGCACCTTGACCCCAAGCGTTAAAGCGCGCGCCCCGCGCCGAAACACTTTGAGCACGCTACTGACGAAACCCTTTTCCTCAGCCCTTTCTTCTTCCTTGGCGGGATTTGCGAGCATGATGATGTGTGCCGCAAAGGCGATCAGCGCGCCCCCGATAAGAATATGGCTGCCAAAAACAAGCCCGTTCAAAAGATAGCAAAGGTCGCCAAGGATATTCATCACGGCCGCGGTCGAAATCGGCTGTTCTTTCACAAACGGCAGCTTACGCGCCACGAGCGATTTTGCCGCTTCTTCCTTCGCCAAATACCACGCAATAAGGCCCGGTCTGCTCATGCCGTCACCACTACTTCGGGTCCCATAATGGTGCGCCGGAACACCCATTCACGCCGGGACGGCATGGGCCGGCAATATGCTTGTGGTATTGGCGCACCTGATCGCGCCTGCCGTCCAAGCACATATAGGCTGTGGTGCCTTTGCTGATGCCGCTGGCAAATATCGCCGTATCCGGGCAGGAGCTGATGCAATAATCGATGACTTTCTGCGTTGCAAGCCTCGCCAGCTCCTGCCGCAACCCTTCATCGGGCTTCTTCATAACCCTGCCGTTGCACTCTATATCCTTTAATTCGAGCTCGAACTGCGGTTCGTAATGCAGCCGCGTACCGTTCACCTTTCCAAACTTGGTATTGCCCGTGAAGGCATAGGGGTAGGTTTCCGGGCTCTCGAATGATTCCGGCGGATACAGTGGAAACAGCTGTTGATCGTGCCTTAACCCATAGTACCAACATTCATCCGCCGCATATTCTATGCCAACGGTGTATTCCCGCCCCTTGTGCTTCACTTTAACTTTTAGATCCGCCTTCGTGCGCGCGACATCGGTTGCCGCCGTCAGCCCCAGCTTTTTATCACCAACGATAGCTTTAAGTTTTTCGCGAACCTCGGGAACCGTGATCTGGGAAAAATCGACCAAATCCAGATTGGGCTCTATGCCGTCAAGACCGATATCGAGTTCCATCCTGCTACTGAGCGCGTCAATTTCGCCCAGTTCGCCTGCAACCGATTTAACCGAAAGCATGCAGTTAAACCCGTTTTTCTAATTCTTAGTCCTGAAGCGCAGCACCAGGCCTGCATTAAACAGGTCGCGCTCCGGCGTATCGAAATAAAACGTCACGACACGATAGCATTTGACCGCCTTATGCGCGTTATATGGCAGGAATTCTATGCCGTCTATTGCTGGCGAAACGTGCTGAATGCCGTTCGTGATGCATTCCAGCCCGGCGGGCGAATCCGTCAAATATTTCGCTTCTATTTCCTGACCATAATCCTGCGATAAAACGCCGTTAGCCATTCCATACTCTAAAATTTATTGTATTAACACGATGTGTGTATCCGCGCCCGCCGATTCCGGCAACACAAAAAGCCGATATGCGTCACGGCCTCCTTGCCGGAAACACATGCGGAAAGCACGAGGAAGCCCGCATTGGCATTGAAGAAAGAAAAAAACCTTATAGAATGCGGGAAATTATTTTCCTGCGCGCTTGTTGCATAAATACTTGGTTAATTTTTTCGCACACAAGCTCTGAACAACAAGCCATCTTGTGCAGCACCCTGTTTGTCTATAGACAGAAGGTTTGCGGTGGTACCGCCAAGACATAAAATCAAGACAACTGCACGATCTTTCCAAGCTCCTTAGTTAAAAATTTCTGGACGTTTTCTTTATTTCCGCTATTTATCCCCCCATGAACGGTACGCAAATCGATAACCCCGGATTTGATAAAGTCCTTGCGCACATCAATGCAACCGAAAGTGAAATTACAAGCCGGCTATGGGAAATGCGCGCGCGCATACCCGAAGTCCACGAAGGGCCAGAATATTTTAGGCGGCTACAGGAATGGCGAAGGCATGCGCGGACACAAAGAAAAGTATTTGAAAATACGCTCTACACAATTGGCCGCCGTATAACCGCACTTGCCGCGCGCGGTTGGGTTCAAGACAACAACATAATATATCTGTGGATACGGCTTGCTGATACATGGGCGCATTTTGGCGGCCATCCAAGAACCGGAATTGGCGCGCTTTTCGTGAATGCCAAGAACGAACTTGTGAGCTACGGCGTCAACGACTTCCCGGAAAATATCGACTTGGCCGAAGATATGGCCACCCAAGGCAAACGACGTGATTTTCTGATATGCGCGGAACGCGACGCGATCGCAAGAAAGCTTGGCATAGCCTTCACACCACCTTCCGAAGAGGATAATACGATTGAAGGAAACAGGAAACAGGTGCAGCAAATGCATCAAGATATATTGCGTGAAGCAAAAGAAAGCACTGTCTTTAAAGATACGGTCATGATTACAACGGCTCACTCATGTCACTTGTGCGCCGAAACCGCTATTGCCTCTGGTGCGCGCGGCGTTATCGCCAAGGATGTGGATACCGGCCACATTTCACGGCAAGAATCGCTATCAGAAGGCGCACGCATGCTTGAAGAACACGGCGTCACGGTCGGGAACTTTGGGCCCGAAAAAAGGACAATGAGGTGGTCACTCGGCCTGCCCGTATTCGGATAGGCAATTACTGGCGCTTTCGGCGCTTACGGATTATTAAGCTTTTTTACGGCCTAATAAGGTTATGGCCAAAAACAAGCAGCATGTCGTTCAGCTTCGCATCATTCCGCGCGAAAAAATCCAGAAAGTCTGGATCATGGATGCGGCCGGGCTCATGCATCTTGATAACCGCCCGACCATCACCGTCTTTTCCGGCTCGCGCGAAGGCAATGAACCGGTTTTTAAGGCAACCGCCTATAAGGTCGGCAAGCTTATCGCCGAGCAGAAATGGCGCGTGGTTTATGGCGGCGGGCCCGGCGGCACAATGGGCGCAGTTGCAGATGGCGCAGCCGACGCCGGCGGCGAAGTTATCGGCGTCACGCCGGAATACTTCCTGAATACCGCCAGCAAGAACCCGAACGAAGGGCTGCATCCGCGCGCGACCGCCTCCATTACCGTTAAATATTTTTCCGAACGCAAAATCGTGATGGACATTCTGGGCGATGCGTTCCTTGCGCTGCCCGGCGGCTACGGCACGGATGATGAAACCAACGAAGCCGTGACGCTGCGCCAGACCGGCATCCACGAAAAACCGACCTACCTGATGAATATTCCTTGCATGGAAGACGGCAAACAGATCGGGTTCTATGATTACCGCATGAAGGATCTGGCGCTGCGCAACAAAACCGGCTTCATTTCCGATCGCCACCTTAAATACGCCAAGCTTGTCGGAACGCCCGAAGAATTCATCAAGGCCGTCAGCCGGGATCTCGGTCTCAACAAGGCCTAGCCCTTCCCTGCTCCGGGCCGCGCGCGACTGAGTATATAGTCGGCCAGCAGCCAGATAAGCCCCGTGCACCCAAGCAGCCAGTTGCCTGTCCGCATAACATCCACCGCGAGCGGCAAGCGGCTTATCATGCCGCCATAACCAACAGAGGCCGGCGGGTTACCCAAAAGCTTGCCCAGCCACCCGGTGCCTGCGCCGCCGAGCTTGCGGCTGATAGATTCGGCGAACGCGCCGATGAATCCGCCGACCGCATGGAAAAAAGTTGTGAAAAAGGCGGCAACGAAATTACCTTGCGTGAAAAGAAACGAGGCAAGTATCAACGCCGCAATACACACGAACCCGCTGCCGAGCCGGAACCTGTTGACCCCATAGGCAAGGCCCGAAAGAAAAAAAACGATGGCCGCTACGGCGGGGATGGGTTCCTGCACGAACTTGCCGATCACATCGCCCTGCGAAAGGATCAGGGGCGAGAAGAACATCAGCACATTGCCGGTATTGTACAAATACCCCGCAACCGCAACCGGTTTGATTGCCATGAAAACCTCTTGTAATATCCGTTTGCCATTCAGCCCGACTTGCTGCTTATTATGCCGTTACGAACGCCAGGAAAGCAATCATGTCCGCCGCCTATCACAAGAAATTCGTCACCACCTGGGAAGAAATCCAGCGCTACAGCATGGCGCTTGCGTGGCGCGTGGGGCCCAAAGCGCCTTCGGGCAACCCGTGGCGCGGCATCATCGCGGTGGCGCGCGGCGGGCTGGTGCCGGCGGCTGCCGTGGCGCGGGAACTGCACATCCGCCTGATCGACACCATCTGCCTGCAAAGTTATACGGGCAAGAAGCTGGGCAAGACGTCCATCATCAAGGATGCGACGCTGGCAACGAACGGCGGCAAGGATTGGCTGATCATCGACGATCTGGTCGATACCGGCCACACTGCCAAGATCGTGCGCAAGATGCTGCCGAAGGCGCATTTCGCCACGCTGTATGCCAAGCCCAAAGGCTTGCCATATGTCGATAGTTATCTCATGGAATTCAGCCAGGATACCTGGATCTATTTTCCATGGGAAGTTGAACAGCAATACAAGTCAAACGAATAGGGTAACCGCATGACTGTTTCCAATTTCGATCTGGTTGTTATCGGCGCCGGCCCCGGCGGCTATGTCGCTGCCATTCGCGCGGCCCAGCTGGGCATGAAGGTCGCTTGCGTCGAAGCGCGCAAGGCTCTGGGCGGCACCTGCCTGAATGTTGGGTGTATCCCGTCCAAGGCGCTGCTTACCAGTTCGGAAAAATATGTGGAAACCAAAAGCCACCTTGCCGTGCACGGCGTGAAGGTGGGCGATGTCTCGCTCGATCTCACGGCCATGATGGCGCACAAGAACAAGGTCGTGAAAGACAACACGCAAGGCATCGATTTCCTGTTTAAGAAAAACAAGGTCGCGCGCTTTACCGGCAAGGGCCGCATTCTGTCCGCCAATACCGTAATGGTCGAAGGCGAAGCCGGCAAGGAAACGCTGACCACGAAGAACATACTTATAGCCAGCGGCTCCGAAAGCACGCCATTAAAGGGCATCACGGTCGATGAAAAGCGTATCGTCACCTCCACCGGCGCGCTGGAGCTTGAAAGCGTGCCAAAAAGCATGGTCGTGATCGGCGGCGGTGTGATCGGGCTTGAGCTTGGCTCGGTCTGGCAACGTTTGGGGGCGGAAGTCACCGTGATTGAATTCCTTGACCGTATCCTGCCCACGAATGACGGCGAGGTTTCCAAAAACATGCAGCGCATCCTCGGCAAGCAAGGCATGAAATTCAAGCTCGGCACCAAGGTCACTGCGGCGAAAGCGAATGACAAGGGCGTTGACCTCACGCTCGAACCCGCAGCGGGCGGCGCAAGCGAAAGCATGCAAGCTGAAATCGTGCTCCTGTGCATCGGCCGCCGCCCCTACACAGATGGACTTGGGCTCGATGCCGTTGGCGTTGAGCTTGATGAGCGCGGCCGCATCAAAACCGGCAAGAAATTCCAGACCAGCGTGCCCGGCATCTATGCGATCGGCGATGCCATCGCCGGGCCGATGCTGGCACATAAGGCGGAAGATGAGGGCGTCGTGTGCGCCGAAATGCTGGCGGGCCAGCATCCTCACATCAACTACGATGCTATTCCCGGTGTTGTTTACACGTGGCCCGAGGTCGCCTCGGTCGGCAAAACCGAAGAGGAATTGAA
Source organism: Alphaproteobacteria bacterium (assembly GCA_016124955.1). Classification (NCBI taxonomy): domain Bacteria; kingdom Pseudomonadati; phylum Pseudomonadota; class Alphaproteobacteria; species Alphaproteobacteria bacterium. The sequence continues at coordinate 269,619 of WGMR01000003.1, forward strand.
GAAGGAAGGCGTGCAATACAAGGCGGGCAAATTCCCCTTCACCGCCAACGGCCGCGCGCGCGCGATGGCGGATACCGAAGGTTTCGTCAAAATCCTCGCGGATGCGCGCACCGATAAGTTATTGGGCGCACATATCGTCGGGCCCGATGCGGGCACCATGATCGCTGAACTGGCGATGGCTATCGAATTCGGCGCCAGCGCCGAAGATGTCGCCCGCACCTGCCACGCCCACCCCACGCTCAATGAAGCCGTGAAAGAAGCCGCGCTCGCCGTGGACGGCAGGCCTATACATATTTAGCGTTTCTGTTTCGCTCTTGGATGCGCGTTTTCGTAAACGCTACCGAGCCGCGCGGCATCCACCTTCGTGTACATCTGCGTCGTTGAAAGCGAAGCGTGGCCGAGCAATTCCTGCAGCGTGCGCAAATCCGCCCCGCCCTGCAGCAAATGCGTCGCGAAGCTGTGGCGCAGCGCGTGCGGCGTCACGTTTTCCGGCAGCCCGTGCATTTCGCGCACGTGGCGCAGCGCGCGCTGCGCCACCCCGGCGTGCAAACGTTCGCCCCGTGCGCCGATGAACAGCGGGTCGGCATCCTTGCCCGCAAACGGCGCGGCATCCCGGTAGGCTTCGATCGCCGCGCGCACAACGGGCAAAAGCGGCACGACGCGCTGCTTGTTGCCCTTGCCCGTCACCGTCAGCCGCTCCCCCTGCTTCATATCCCGGCAATTGAGCTGCAGGGCTTCGCTGATGCGCAGCCCCGCGCCGTAAAGCAGGATAAAAAGCGCATGGTCGCGCGCGCCGATCCAGCGTTCGTGCGGCAGCGCTTCGGCAACCGCCGTGATATCGCTGGCTTCCTTTTCGCTTACCGGCCTCGGCACGGATTGGCCGGTTTTCGGCAGCCGCAAAAGCTCGATCGCCTGGTTATGCAAAACGCCCCGGCTATCGAGATAGCGCAAAAGGCTGCGCACGCCGCCAACCGCACGGGCGCGCGACGATGCCGAAAGCCCCCGCCCCGCAAGCTGCGCCAGCCACGCGCGGAAATCGCCCAGCTTCATATCGCCGAGCGTGCGCAAGCTGACGCGCCCGCCATGGTGCGCAGCGGCAAAGCCGATCAGGCCTTGCACGTCGAACAGGTAGGATTCGGATGTATGCGCGGAAGCGCGGCGTTCCTGCCGCAACCATTTTTGCCAGCCGGCCAGCGCCGCCTCAAGATCGGGCGCGGCGGCGTTCTGCGCCTGCTTTGCCGCTTTGGTCCTAGCCACTGGCCTTCAGTTGTTTCACGTTTTCGGGCAAAATCTTCTGGCCGCACTTCTGCCAATCGGCCACGAACTGCGCCAACCCCTTATCGGTCAGCGGGTGGGCGAAAAGCTGGCGGATCACGTTCGGGGGACAGGTGGCGACATGCGCGCCAAGCTTGGCCGCTGCCACCACATGCACCGGGTGCCGCACGGACGCGACCAGAACCTCGGTTTTGAATGCCGGATAAGCGCGGTAGATCATACAGATATCCTCGATCAGCTTCATGCCGTCCTGCCCGATATCGTCAAGCCGCCCGACGAAGGGCGAAACGAAGCTCGCGCCCGCCTTGGCCGCCAGCAGCGCCTGTGCCGCCGAAAAACAAAGCGTAACATTCACCATCGTGCCTTGCTCGCTCAAAACCTTGCACACCTTCAGTCCCGCAGGCGTCAGCGGCACCTTGACCGCAACATTCTTTGCCAGCTTGGCCAGATAAAGCCCTTCGGCCAGCATGGGTTCATATTCGGTAGCCCCAACCTCGGCGCTCACGGGGCCGGGCACGGCGGCGCAGATATCCTTGATCAGGGTCACAAAATCCTTCGCGCCGCTTTTTGCGACAAGCGAAGGGTTGGTCGTTACGCCATCCAGCAACCCCGTGGCAGCGAGATCCTTAATCTCATTGATATCAGCGGTATCGACAAAGAACTTCACGTTGATTCTCCTTTTGCTGCCGGGGCTCGAATATGCTCATAGTCTAGCCCATGCTGCCTCTCCCTGCCACCCTTAGTGTATTGTTGCCGCTTTCCCCAAAAGACATGCGGCGGCAAGCCTTTGATTACCTGCCCCCCGCCGGCCCTGTCCAGCAGCCCTCCGCGGGTGCGCTGGTTGAGGTCCCGTTCGGCAAAAAACTGATGCAGGGTGTGGTTCTGGGCGAAGGCACGGGGGATGTGCTCCCGGCGAAGCTAAGACGTATCGAGGCGGTTTTGCCACTACCGCCGTTGCCGCCGGGACAGCTCAAATTCATTGATTGGGTCGCCAAATACACCCTCTCTTCGCCGGGCGCGATCCTGCGCATGCTGTTCGCGGGCGCGGCGTTACCCGCTTCGCCCGCACCCGTCACGCTTTATGCCCGCGCGGGTGCCGTGCCGGCGGCGCGCATGACGGCGGCGCGGCAAAAGGTGTGGGATTCGCTGGCAGGCGAACGCAAGCTAACGGCCCCGGCCCTGCGCGAAGCCAGCGGCGCGGCACAAAGCGTGATTGCGGGTATGGCAAAAACTGGCCTGTTGAAAACCATACAGCAAGCGGTTGATGCCGCCCCGGCGCAGCCGGATGCAGATCACGACGCGCCGCAACTGACCGCACAACAACAAATCGCGGCCGATGCGCTGGCCGCCGATGTGCGCGAAAAACGGCACACCATTACGCTGCTTGATGGCGTGACGGGCGCGGGTAAAACCGAGGTTTATTGCGAAGCCATCGCCGCCTGTCTGCGTGCCGGGCGGCAGGCGCTTGTGCTGATGCCGGAAATCGCGCTCACGACCGCGATGCTCGGCCGTTTCACGGACCGCTTCGGCGCGCCGCCGGTGGAATGGCATTCCGCGCTAACCGAAAAACAGCGGCGCGATAACTGGTGGGCCATTTTCAACGGCAAGGCGCCGCTGGTTGTAGGCGCGCGCTCGGCCCTGTTCCTGCCCTACCGCGATCTTGGCCTGATCGTTGTGGATGAAGAACACGACCAATCATACAAGCAGGAAGAAGGCGTTATCTATAACGCGCGCGATATGGCCGTGGTACGCGGCAAGCAGGAAAATTTTCCCGTCGTTCTGTCATCCGCCACGCCGTCGCTCGAAACCTGGCTCAATGCGCGCGCAGGCAAGTACGCGCATCAACGGCTGCCCGATCGATACGGCGGCGCTGCCATGCCCGCGATCGAGCTGATCGACATACGCAAACACAAACTGCCCTCGCAAAGCTGGCTCAGCCCGCCGCTGGTGGACCGGTTGCGGCAAACCATAGCCGCGGGCAAACAAGCGATGCTGTTCCTCAACCGCCGCGGTTACGCGCCGCTTACACTGTGCCGCGCCTGCGGGTACCGGCTGCAATGCCCCAACTGTTCGGCATGGCTCGTACAGCATCGCCATTCCGACCGGCTGCAATGCCACCATTGCGGCCACCACGCCGTATTGCCGAAACATTGCCCGTCCTGCGAAGCCGAAGGGCGGTTCGCCGCCTGCGGCCCCGGGGTTGAGCGCGTGGCCGAAGAAGTCGCGAACCTGCTGCCCGAAGCACGTTTCGCCGTGATGGCAAGCGATGTGATAAACAGCCCGAAGGATATCCGCGCGGTTATTGCCCGCATGGAAAAAGGCGAACTTGATTTGCTGATCGGCACGCAAATTATGGCCAAGGGCTACCACTTCCCCGGCCTCGCGGTCGTTGGCGTTATTGATGCCGATCTCGGTCTTGCGGGCGGCGATCCGCGCGCGGCGGAACGCACCTTCCAGCTTCTGCAGCAGGTCGCGGGGCGCAGCGGGCGGGCGGAAACACCGGGCATCGCACTTGTGCAGACCGCGCAGCCCGAACATCCGGTGATGCAAGCGCTCAAGGAAAACGACCGCGATAAATTCCTGCTTGCCGAACAAACGGAGCGTGAAGCCTACCGCCTGCCGCCCTTTACCCGGCTCGCGGCCTTTATCATATCCTGCCCCGATGCGCGCGGCGCCGACAGCTTCGCCTCCATGCTTGCACGCACGGCGCCCCAATTGCCCGGCCTTTCGGTTCTCGGTCCGGCGCCTGCACCCATTTCCCTTTTGCGCGGCAAACACCGCCGCCGGCTGCTGCTGCGCTGCGCGCAAGGCACAAACATACAGGGTCTTATCCGGGATTGGCTTGGCAATCTGAAAATACCAGCCAATATCAAGCTACAAGTCGATATCGATCCATACAGCTTTATGTAGCCCGCAAAAGAATAGTTAAGCACTCAGCGGCGACAATCGGCACACACCCGTACCGGTTTTCATATTCGCACGCGGCTCCATGGATAAACAAAAACGACTGCCTGCCGCCCTCGTACTGGGCAGTGTCGCCACCCTGCTGGCCATGCTTGCGGGGTCGCACCTCTCGATCATGGGCCAGCACAACAGGATGCGCGAAATATATCACGAACAGCTCCCCCTGTTGCTCGTGCATGCGCAAGGCGCGCTTTGGAATTTCCGGCACGCGGTATCCGGCCAGCACAGGGGCACGGATCAAGCTGAAGCGGTTCGGAAAACCTATCTGACGTTCAAGGAAAACCTTGGCTATTTGACCACGGGCGATCTCGCGAATGAATTCGGGCAGGTGAAAAACGGCCCCGCCGCACTGGCCGCCCTGGTCGGCGCACTGGACAGAATGGAGCCGCGCATCGCGGCGCTTACAGACGGGCAGGCCATCAACCGGACCGACATAGAGGACGATATCGAGCTCGCGGCTCGCACCTTGCTTGAACTGCACATCAAAACCCAGGAAACCTTAAGCAGCCATATAGCCCTTACCATCAGCCAGATCAGCAGTAACGATATATTCAACATCATACTGTTCATGGGCATCATGTTCATCGGTGCGGCAACGATCATTTTTGCCTATAAGGAGAACGACCGCGCCCGCCGCGCCGCAGCGGCGGCGCAAGAAGCCCAGCGGCGCAATGCCCTGTTTGCCGCCGCGATTGACGCCACCGCCGGGGGCGTCATCATCACTGACCCGAACCAGCCTGATAACCCCATTATTTTTGTTAATCAGGGCTTCACGCAAATTGCAGGCTATACGTCCGATGAAGTCGTCGGAAAAAACTGCAGAATGCTGCAAGGCAGCCATACGGATAGCCTATCCGCACGCACAATCAGCCATGCGGTCAAGCATCGGAAGCCGGTTTCGACAGAGATCTTGAATTACCGCAAGGACGGCACGCCGTTCTGGAACGCGCTTAGCATCAGCCCGGTTTTCAACGAATATGGCGGGCTGGTCAATTTCATCGGCATGCAAACCGATATCACCGATATCAAAAATACGCAGGAAGCCTTGCGGCTGGCGAAAAGCGAGGCCGAGCGCGGCGCCAACATGAAATCCAACTTCCTCGCCATGATGAGCCACGAAATCCGCACCCCCATCAACAGCATTCTTGGCGCGCTATCCCTTATGCACGATACCGCGATGAACGAGGAACAAAAACGCTATGTCGCAACCGCATCGACATCGGGCGCGGCGCTGCTTGAGATCATCAACGATCTGCTCGATTACTCTAAAATCGAAGCGGGCAAGCTTGAAATCGAAACCGAAGCTTTCAATCTTCCCGCGCTTCTTTCCGGCATCGTGGACATGCTGCAAAACCAGGCCAAGGCCAAAGGCCTGTATTGCAATCATAAACGCGAACCCGATGTGCCGACCAATGTCATGGGCGACCCCGGGCGGGTGCGGCAGATATTGCTAAACCTGGTCAGCAACGCCGTGAAATTCACTGAAACCGGCGGCATCATGATCAATGTCAGCAACCTGATCAGCTATGACGAAGCCGGAGGCACGCACAGCCTGATCAGGTTCGAGGTCGTCGATACCGGCATCGGCATCAACCACGAAGGCCAAAGCAGGCTGTTCACCGAATTCAATCAGCTTGATCCTTCAACCTCGCGCAAACATGGCGGAACGGGGCTCGGGCTCGCGATTTGCCGCAGGCTGGTCAAGCTTATGAATGGTGAAATCGGCGTCGAAAGCCGCCCGGGCGAAGGCAGCAAATTCTGGTTCGTCATACCCTTCGAAGTGACGGAAAAAGAAACAACCGGCGCAAAGACACAGCAGCCGGATGCACAAACCCCGACGATCAAAGGCCGCATATTGCTGGTTGAGGATAACGAACCGAACCAGATTGTGATCGCAGGCTTTCTGCGCAAGGCAGGGCATAGGGTCGATATTGCCGGCAACGGTCTCATGGCAATCGAAAAGGCGCAAACCACGCCATACGATCTTGTTTTGATGGACATATCCATGCCGGAAATGGATGGCATGACAGCGACGCGCGAAATACGCGCGCTCGGCATGGTCGCATCGGACCTTCCCATCATTGCCATGACCGCGCTCGCGATGGCGGGCGATAGGGAGCGCTGCATCGCAGCCGGTATGAACGACTATATCCGTAAACCCATCGAACGTCGCGCGCTCGAACAAACCGTACAACGCTGGCTGCGGAAAAACGGTTGCGGAGAAACGCGCGCGCGCGAATCAGCCTGTAGCGGCGATATTGCATTCGCCTCGCCTGTTCTGGACCGCGCGACAGTCAAGCAAATGATCGCGGACCTTGATAAGACCATCGTACTCGGCCTGATCGATGTTTTTTTGCGTGATCTTGAAACCCATGTCGCCAGGGTTCATGCCGCCGTCGCGGCGAACGATTGGGATGCCGTACAGCGCGAAGCCCATTCCATGAAAAGCAGCAGCGCCAATTGTGGCCTTATGGCTCTTTCCTGCAGCATGCAGGAAATCGAAGATTCGCTGCGCGCCCGCAACACCAATCAGGCGAAGCATAATCTGACGCAGGCAGAAGGTGTTATCGGGCAATCTTTCAGCGCCCTCGCAGACTTGCGTGACCAGCTCCGCAGCGAAGAAAAGCCCGTCTAGACAGGCGTTAACCATAGTTCTGGTCGCATATGTTGCGTTGCCTTCGAGGCATATTTGGTCGAAACTGTCGGTTATATGTTTTGATTCGCCCAATCGCCCGTATATAGGCACGCCATATGACCCAGCAACTCGAAAACCCGACCCTCCTGCAACGCCCGGTGGCATGGCTGCTTGTTGCCGCCGCCGCGCTTTCGCTTTCGCTCCTTGGCGGCACGATCTATGCCAGCTACCGCATCACGCACCCGCAGGATGGTATTCAGCTCGCGCGCGAACAGGGCACTGCCGCTGCAATCGAAGATCTGCGCAACGCCGCAGGCTATAACGGCTTTGCCGGCGCTATGGTGCGCTTTGCCGCCAACGAAGATGATCGGCCGCTGGCCGAAATGCGCGCCGCGCATGCCGAACTTTACCGCGCGCTCGCGGCCCTGCGCGATAACGGTGTCGCCGCCGCCCAAATCATCCAGCTGCGCGGCATCTTCAACGCCTATGACAAGGCCATAAAGCAGGCCGAAAATGCCACGACCGCCCCGGCCAGCAGGGCCGATCTGGTTACAACGGCGCAAACGCTGGCCGCTATGCAACCTCTGGTCGATAACCGGCTCGACAAGCTTGCGGCCGCGCAGGCGGCGGGCGAATCCGCTACCTGGTCGCGGGCGCTTTTCTGGCTGGCCTTGGCCGGTGCCTCGCTCGGCGTGGTTCTGGCCGCCCTGCTCTACCGGCTATTGACCGACAACATGATGACCCCGATGCAAAACCTGCGCCGCAGCATCGCACTGCTTTCGCACGATAGCGAAGCCGCGATCTGGGGCGTTGAGCGGCAGGATGCCATCGGCGATGTCGCACGCGCCGTGGATATCGCCCGCTACCAGTTCACGCAGGTGCCGGATATCTCGCTGATCAGCGATCAGGGCCCCGTGCGCCTGAAGTTCGAGGGGGAGGCTTCCTCCCTGTTCGAAGCCATGACCCAGCTCATGATGGATAGCAGCCGAAATATGGTCAACGATGCCAATAAGCTGGCCGGTGTTCTTCATATGAATCGTGAAGGCTTGGAACGTTTCATGCTGGATGTTCAGGCCATGATCCGGAAGCTGACGGCGCTGAGCGCCGAGCATGGCGAAAAGATCGCCAAGCTGAATAACGCCCTGAGCCTCGCCACCACCCTCGCCCGTGAAAATCAGCAAGCCGTGATCGGCCGGATCGAAAAGGTCTTGCCCCGGCTTGAGCAACGCTCGGAAAGTATGGGCAGCGTGGTCAGCGATGTCGGCAAACAGTTGCGCGAACTCGTGCAATCCCTGCTTGCGACCGAACGCATGCTGCACGTCACGGCATCACAGGCGCACCAGACATCGGAAAGCTTCGGCAAGGAAGCGGGCGAACTGACGGAACGGCTGTTCGCCGCCGCAAGCCTGCTGCGCAACAGCGGCGAAGTGCTGGCGGAAACCACCGATCTCACGCGCTCGAACATGAAAGATACCGTCGATACGCTGAAGGATGCGGAAGCGACCCTGTTCGAATTCCTTGAACAATCCACGACCCGGCTTGATAAGGCCGTCACGGCGGTCGAAGCCTTTGCAGGCACCGCTAAGGGGCTGAACGCCAATGCATCGCTGTTCGACAACACGATGCAAAACGTCTTTGTCAGCAGTGAATTGCTGAGCGAACAGGTTGCGGCGCTACAAGACAACAACCCGGGCGCGCTGAAAGCGAGCCTTTCGGAAATCCTTGCGGTACTGATGGATATCGCGGTGCAGATGAAGCGCCTTGGTGAAACCCGTTCGCTCGCGACCGCTGCTACAGGGGCATCGCTTGCGCCAGAACTGCCGGGCCAACCGCAAGAACAGCTTGAAAGCACGCTGAACGCAATGAACGATATCTTCGCCAGCCTGCGTGACCGCGGGGACGATGTGATCAACCGGCTCAATCAGGTCGCGGAATCGCTGAACGACGGCACAGGCAATACCGGCAGCCGCGCGGGCTAGGTCTTAAACCGCGGCCCAGCCGCCATCGATGTTCCATGCCGCCCCGGTTACCTGGTTGGCTGCGGGGGAGCACAGGAACAGTGCCAGCTGGCCAATATCCTCAGGTGTCACGAATTGCTTCGACGGCTGCTTTTCCCCAAGCAGCTCCATCGTTGCTTCTTCGTTGCTTGTTTTCTTGCGCTCCGCAATGGCATCGACCTGCTTTTGCACCAACGGCGTCAGCACCCAACCCGGGCAAATAGCGTTACAGGTAATGCCGCTGCCGGCCGTTTCCAAGGCCACAACCTTGCTCATACCGACGATGCCATGCTTGGCAGAAATATAGCCAACCTTGTTCACGCTGGCGACCAGCCCGTGCACCGAAGCGATGTTGATGATCCGGCCCCAGCCCTTTTTCCGCATCAACGGCAGCGCGGCGCGTATGCCGTAAAAAGCGGCAGAAAGGTTGGTGGCGATCACGGCGTCCCATTTTTCAAGCGGAAATTCCTCGACCGGGTAAACCGCCTGTATCCCCGCATTGTTCACAAGCACATCGACCGAACCAAAGGCTTTGTGCGCCGCTTCGATCATCGCGGAAACCTGATCCGGCTTGGTCACGTCCGCCGCGTTGTATTCGATTTTCGCGCCGGTCGCCTTGGCAAGCCCGGCGCGCGTGGCTTCTATTTCCTTGGTGTCGCCGAAGCCGTTCAGCATCACGTTTGCGCCCGCCTGCGCCAGCACCGCAGCGATGCCGTGGCCTATCCCGCTGGTCGAACCCGTTACAACAGCCGCTTTGCCCTTCATCGTGCCCTCCGTCACAGCTTATCCACCACCGTTACATGCCCCATCTTGCGCCCCGGCCGCGCTTCGGCCTTGCCATACAGATGCAGCCGGGCATTGGGCTGCTTCAGCCAATCCTGCCACTGATCCACGTCGCTACCGAGCAAATTGTGCATAACCGCCCTGCTGTGCGGCTCCGTCGTGCCCAGCGGCAAGCCGCAAACGGCGCGCACGAGCTGTTCGAACTGGCTACAGCCGCAAGCATCGATGGTCCAGTGGCCCGAATTATGCGGGCGCGGTGCAATTTCATTGACGAGCACGCGGTGCCCGTCTTTGTCGGCCTGCTTCAAAACAAACATCTCGACCGCCAGCAGCCCCACCACATCAAGCGCGGCCGCCATCCCTGTGGCTGCTTTCAGGGCTTCCTCGGCCACGGCGGGCGCTATGCCGGCAGGCACCCGGGTTTCCGCCAATATCTGGTTGCGGTGGATGTTGCGCACCGGCGGGTACGCGGCCACCGCTCCGTCCGCCCGGCGCGCAACGATCACGGAAACCTCGCATTCAAAATCCACCAGCGCTTCAAGAATTCCGGCCGGCGCGCCCATATCGCTCCAGGCCTTTTGCATGTCCGCCCCGGGCGCGATCAATACCTGCCCCTTGCCATCATAGCCCATGCGCGTGGATTTCAGCAGCGCGGGCAAGCCTATATCTTTTGCCGCCGCCGCAAGTTCGGTTGCCGAATGGACAGGCCTGAAGGCGGCGGTGCCAAGCCCGTGGTCGCGCGCGAACGTCTTTTCAAGCACACGGTCTTGCGCCACGCGCAAAACCGCCGCGCCCGGATGGACGGGGCGGGCATAGGACAGAACCTCAAGCGTCTTGATAGGAATGTTTTCCCATTCCAGCGTAATCACATCGACATTGCGGGCGAAACCCGTTAGCGCCTTTTCATCAAGAAAATCCCCGCGCACGTGCATATCGCAAACCTGCAGCGCAGGCGCGTCATCCTCGGGGCAAAATACATGCACGCGGTAACCAAGCCGCGCGGCGGCCATTGCCGTCATGCGGCCAAGCTGCCCGCCGCCAAGCATGCCGATAATGCCGCCCGGTGGAATGGTTTTCATCGGCATCAATCGGCCGGCTTCATGGCGATGGTCGCGGTCTGGCGGCTGCGCCATTTGTCCAGCTTCGCGGCCAGTTTTTCATCATGCGCTGCCAGCATCGAAACCGCCAGCAACCCGGCGTTGATCGCGCCGGCCTTACCGATCGCCAGCGTGCCCACCGGAATGCCGCCCGGCATCTGTACGATCGAAAGCAGGCTATCGAGACCGGCGAGCGAGCGGCTTTCCACCGGCACGCCAAGCACCGGCAAACGGGTAATGGCCGCCATCATGCCCGGCAGATGCGCCGCGCCGCCCGCGCCCGCGATGATAACCTTAAGCCCGCGATCGGCGGCCCCCGCGCCGTATTCGTAGAGGCGTTTGGGGGTGCGATGCGCGGACACGATCCGCACCTCGTGCCTGACGTCAAAATCGCTTAAAATTTTAGCGGCGTGATGCATGGTGGCCCAGTCGGACTGGCTGCCCATAACGATCCCCACCGATACCTTTTGCGGTTTTTTGCCGCTTTTTTTAGCTGCTTTGCGCTTTCTGACCGCCATATCTTCTCCCCGGAACGGTGTGCACCCCGGAAATTAGCGTAAAATTAGTAAAAGATGAAGTATTTAGGGGGCTATGCCATAATCTTGGGGAATCGCGGGAAAAGCGCATGTCCGTCATCAAGCCCAAACCAGCCATCGAAGCCACTGACATCCTCGCCGATGCAGCCCTGACGCCTGAACAGCGCAAGGCATGGAACAGCTTCCGCGACGAAGCCGCCGCGGCCAACAAAAAAATCGCCGATTTGGAAAAGCGCATCAAGCACCACATGCGCGAAGAGCTTGACGAGGCTACAGCCGCGAGCATGATCCTGACGCGGCCCGAGTTTAACCGCGAGGTTGCGCGCATGCTCGCGCTCGATGAACGCTATGGCGGGATCTCGAGCGTGCTGTATTTCGATTTCGACAACTTGCCTTCGCTTGCCGAAAAGTATGATCGCGCGATCATGAACGCCGCCGTTCGTCAGGTCGGCGAAATCATGGTCCGCCATGTCCGCAGCTGTGACATCGTCGCCCGGCTTGATGCGACCGAATTCGGCGTCCTGCTGATCCGCTGCGATAACGATAACGCCTGGCGCAAGGGCGAAAGTCTTGCCGTGATCCTGCAGGAAAAGATGGCCGAGGTACATGGCAACCCGTTCGAGCTTGAAGTCAGCTTCGGCGCCTATACCTTCCAGAACGAAGACGACGTCACCAAGGGCCTGCACGCCGCAGCGGGCGCGATGACGACCAAGAAGGACAGAGCCTGATCAGGCCTTCTTTTTCTTCTTCGTTTGCCGCTCTTCCATGTAATCGAGATCGACGTCAAACGTGTCGCGCAGCGACATGACCCCTATAAGGCCAAGCAGACACACAACGCTGACAACGATTTGCACGCTCGCGACCATGCTGAAATGCTCCTTTAGCGCCGTCATGGCCAGCGTCATCGGCACGGTGGCCCCGCGCACGAAGTTAGGCACCGATGTCGTCACCGTGGCGCGGATATTGGTGCCGAATTGCTCGGCGGATGCGACAAGAAACACAACCCAGTAGCCCATAAAGAAGCCGATGGGCAGGAACATCGCATAATAAGCCGAAACCGTCGGCAATATTCCGCCAAGCAACAGGATGGAAGCCGCGAAAAGACCAAGCAGGAAGATCACGATAGGAAGCTTGCGGCTGCGCCAATGCTGGCTCAGCAATCCGCTGGCCATGCCGCCAACGCCGATACCGATCGAATACAGCACAACGGGCCACGAAGCCTTCACGTCACTACCCAAACCCAACGCTTCGGCAATCTCCGGCGTAAAGGTCACAAGCAGGCCAACGGCAGCCCAGATCGGCACGCCCATCAGGATGCAAGCGATATAACGGGTAAAACACCGGGGCAATAAAAGCAGCCGCACATCGGCCATCGAATTGTGACCCTTTTCCAGCATCTTGCGGAACAAACCGGATTCGACCACGCGAAAGCGCAAGACAAGCAGCATAAGCCCCATCACGCCGCCGAAAATATAGGCCGCGCGCCATTCAAGAAATTCTGCGGAAAGAACCGCAAACGCGGGGGCGACCACGCCAACCGCCGCCACCAGCGTGGTACCGTAGCCGCGATATTCCTTCTTCATCAATTCGCTGACAAGTGTGATCCCGGCCCCGATTTCACCCGCCAGCCCGATCCCGGAAATAAAGCGGCAAGCTACATACTGGTTCACGTCGGTCACGAAGCCGTTCACGATATTGGCAAGCGAATACATGATAATGGTGCCGAACAGCACCTCGATCCGTCCGCGCTTGTCGCCCCACATGCCCCAAAAAACACCGCCGATCAGCATGCCGACCATCTGCGCATTCAGCAAAAGCACGCCGGAACTCAACAACTCCTCGCCTTCAAGGCCTAAATCCTTGAGGCTCTGCACCCGCAAAATGCTGAACATCAGAAGATCATAGACATCAACGAAATACCCGAGGGCGGCAACAATAACCGCATAGGTTACCTTGCGGTCCGAAAACGCCGCACGAAATCCCGCAAGCATCTTATTCCTCCTTATCAACCGCCCGGGCTATTTTCTTGCCGGTGGCGGATTCATAGAAGTTCAGATCAATGCCGAAGCTTTCCTTGATCGCCAGCAACCCGGCAAAGGCCGCCACGAAGGTAATGAACCCTACCAGCGCCGTCGCGATCAAAATCCCGAATTGTTCGTGCAAAAGCACAAACAGCGTGGTGGAAATAACGGTCGAGCCGCGCACAAGGTTTGGCACCGTCGTCGCCACCGTAGCGCGCAAGTTGGTGCCGAACTGTTCCGCCGCAGCGGTGTTGAAGATAACCCAATAGCCGCTGGAAATGCCCATCAGGAACATGATGAAGTAGAACATATCGACTTCCATCCCCGCCATAACGAACATGGCGATGCACAGCAGAACGGAAGCACCCATCCACATAAAAATGACCTTCTTGCGGCTTTGCAAAAATTGGCTAATGAGTGCGGCGGCTATTTCACCGAGCACAAGCCCGCTATAGCCATAGGTGATGGAGCGGGATGCCAGCACGCCCGGTATATTAAGCGCATCGGCGATTTCGGGCGAAAAAGCCATCAGGATCGCCACAAGGAAAAATATCGGGAACCCAACGAGAATGGAGGAAATATAGCGCATCAGATTATGGCCGTTCATGACCAAAAGGCGCAGATCGCCGCGCGAAACGCTATCCTTGATCTCGATGCGCTTGAAGACGTCCGATTCCGCCATCTTGGCGCGCGTGAACAGCAAAATGAGCCCGAGTGCGCCGCCGATAATATAGGCGCTCTGCCAATCTATGTTGGTGCCGACATAACCGGCCACCACCCCGCCGATCGCGCCGATCGCACCGGCAAAGCCGGTGCCAAGCCCGCGCGTATGTTTCGGCATAAGCTCGGCGATCAGCGTAATACTCGCACCGATTTCCCCGGCAAGCCCGAGCCCGGCAAGAAACCGGCATAGCGCATATTGCGCAACGGTATCGACATAAGCGTTGGCGATGGTCGCAATCGAATAAAGCAAGATGGACCCGAACAGGATTTCGATGCGCCCGCGCTTGTCGCCCCATATGCCCCAAACCAGCCCGCCGATCAGCATGCCGATGAACTGCATGTTGAGCAGAAGCGCGCCCTTGGTCACGATGGCGTCGCCTTCGAGCCCAAGGCTGCGCAAGCTGTCAACGCGGATAGCGGAAAACAGGATCAGATCGAAGATATCGACGAACCAGCCCAGCGAACAAACCAAAATCGCATAGGTCGTACTACGATCGCCAATATCGCGGGACCAATTGAACGCCATGCGAAAGCCTTTCAGAAGGGTCAGGCGATGATGTCGGGCATCAGCATGTTTTCAAGTTTGGCAATTTGGTCCTTAACTTGCAATTTTCTTTTCTTGAGGCGCTGGACCTGTATCAGATCAGGTACGGTGCGCTGGCTCAGGGCCGTGATCGCATCGTCAAGGTCGCGGTGCTCCGCCTTTAACGTGGCCAGCTTTTCTACCAATTGTTCCTGATCAACAATCATTTATGGGGCGCAACCGTAGCAAAATAGGGGCTCCCGCGCCTTTGGCGGGGTGGCTCCCTATATCAGAAAATTCGTCAAAATGCTATTTTTCTTGCTAATTTCAGGGATAGCCGATTCTCGCAGTCAGGAAGCCAGCCCGTGACCCAGAAGCCAATCAAGCGCATAGCCATCCTGACCAGTGGCGGCGATTGCGCCGGCCTTAACGCCATTATCCGATCCGCCGTGCTGCGCGCCGCCAGCTATGGCTGGGAAATGCTCGGTATCCTTGATGGTGCGCACGGCCTGTTTTTTGATCCGCCGCAGGTACAGCCGTTGACGGTCCAGGATGTCGATACGCTCATGTTGCGGCGCGGCGGAACCATCCTCGGCACCACCAACAAGGGGGATCCCTTCGCCTACCCCATGCCCGATGGCACGGTAAAGGACCGCTCGGATGAACTCCTTGTGCAATGGAACAAGCTGGGCTGCGACGCGCTGATCGGTATCGGCGGCGACGGCAGCCAGGCCATCCTGCTCAAGCTTGCACAAAAAGGCGGGTTTAACCTGATCGGCGTTCCCAAAACCATCGATAACGATCTCGGCATGACAGAAACTTCCGTCGGGTTCGATACCGCGGTCGCGGTGGCGACCGAAGCGCTTGATCGCCTGCAGCCGACCGCAGCCAGCCACGACCGGATCATGGTGCTTGAAGTGATGGGGCGCGATGCCGGGCATATCGCGCTGGCTGCCGGCATTGCCGGCGGCGCGGATGTGATCCTGATCCCCGAAATTCCATACGACATCAACAAGGTCGCCGCGCATATCCGCAAGATCCACGAACGCGGCCGCAGCTTCGCGCTCGTCGTGGTGTCCGAAGCGGTCAAAACGGTATCCGGCAGCGCCATAACCAAGGAATTCAGCGGCGGGCAAAAGCGCCTCGGCGGCATCGGCGCCTATATCGCCGAGCAGATCACCGAGCTTTGCAAGGCGGAAACCCGCGTCACCGTGCTCGGGCATGTGCAGCGCGGGGGGCAACCGAGCGCGCAAGACAGGTTGCTCGCTTCCGCCTTCGGGGTGCGTGCGGTCGATCTGATCAGGGAAGGCAAATCTTATCGTATGGTTGCGTGGTCGAACCGCGAAGTGGTTGATGTCCCCATCGCGGAAGCCATTAAGCACTATCAGGTTGTGGAAAAGCACGGAACGTTAATGCGCACAGCACGCGGACTTGATATCTGCTTCGGTGATTGATTCGCTTTTCTCTCTATATAGAAAAGCTTAGCGCCTGCATGCGATAGTTAGCCGTTTTAATTCCTCGTTAAGGTAAAGATTCAGTTACAGCTTTTTGGAATCCCTGAATAATTCTTCCGGAAGCGAAATCTTATTGCGAATCTAGCTGTCAAGGACTCTTTGCAAAAATCGGTCACGGATTCGGGTGTATAGTTTTGTTGCTCGCCCGAAACAAGGAGAAGCCGATGTCTCTGGTCAAGAGAATAGAAACATTGCGTAACCGCCATTCCGAGCTTGATGCAATCCTCCATGATGAAGAACACAGGCCGCTACCGGACATCAGCCGTGTTCACCGCTTCAAGCGCGAAAAGCTGAAAATCAAGGACGAGATCACGCGATTATCGTCCTTCGTCCCCTATAACCAAGAAGCCCAGCGCCGGAGCGCGTAGAAAAGGCACATCCCCCCCTGAAATTACCCCCGGTCCCGCTGGGAAACCTGTCAGGGCCGGGGGTTTTTATGTCTGCGCCACGCGTTTGATGAAATCCGCGAAGAACCCGAGGCTTTCGGGGTTGGCCAGTGCCGTCTGGTTCGTGACCGGCCTGCCCTGAAACATATTGATCACCGCCATCTCTGCCTTCTTGGCATTGCGGGTCACGGGAATATCCGGCGCTTCATGGATTTCATCCGGCACATGCCGGGGCGATCCCTTGTCGCGCATATGCTTCGCGATCTTGCCCTTCAGCGCATCATCCAGAGCAACCCCGGCGCGCAGCTTCACGAACATATAAATGCGCTCGTCGCCCGGTACGCGCATGCTGGCAACAAGGCTGTTTTCAACTTCCGGCAACTGCTCAACCAGATTGTAAAACTCGCCGGTGCCGATACGCACGCCCTGCCGGTTGGTGGTGGCATCCGATCGGCCATAGATGATCAAACCGCCATGCCTGGTCATTTCGGTCCAGTCGCCATGGCACCAAACGCCGGGGAAACGTTCAAAATAGGCGGCGCGGTACTTTGCGCCATCCGGATCGTTCCAGAACGCAACCGGCATGCAGGGGAATGAACGGCGGCAAACAAGCTCGCCCGCCCCGGTGGTCGAAGCCTTGCCGCTTTCGTCGTACACGGCCATATCGAGCCCGAGCCCGGGCCCCTGTATTTCCCCGCGCCAAACGGGCGAAAGCGGGTTGCCGAGAACGAAGCAGCTTACGATATCGCTACCGCCGGAAATCGAAGCCACAGGCACATCGCGCAGCACATCGGCGTACAGGTAATCGAAATGTTCCGGCAGAAGCGGCGCGCCGGTCGATGTCAGCAGGCGCACGGTTTTCATGCTGTGCGTCTTTTTCGGCTTCAGCCCCATATTCTTGATTGCCTGCACGAAGGGGGCCGAGGTGCCGAACAGCGTAAAGCCGGCCTCGTCGCAGAAATCGAACAGAATGTTGCCGTCCCGCACCGCAGGCATGCCGTCATAGAGCGCAAGCGCCGCACCGAACGCGAGCGATGAAACCAGCCAGTTCCACATCATCCAGCCGCAGGTGCTGTGATAGAACACAACATCGCCCTGCTTCACGTCCGATTGCAGATGCAGTTCCTTCAGATGCTGTAGCAATACGCCGCCCTGGCTGTGCACGAAGCATTTCGGCAGGCCGGTGGTGCCGGACGAGTACAGAATAAAGAGCGGATGCGCGAACGGCAGTTGCTCAAACGCCAGCGGCGGCACACGGCCCGGCACGGCCGCTTCCTGCCATGAAATGGCGTTCGGCAAGCCTTCCGTTTGCGGTTTTTCATTGATATAGGAGGCCACAATGATCTGCTTCAACCCGGGCAATGCTTCGGCCACGATCCGGATTTTCGGCCCGACATCAATCACCTTGCCCTTATAGTAATAACTGTCGGTGGCGATCAGAACTTTCGGTTCGATCTGTGTGAACCGATCGAGGATCAGCCTTTCGCCAAAATCGGGCGAACAGGAAGAAAACGTCGCGCCCACTGCGCTGGTCGCAAGCATTGCGATCACGGCTTCGGGCGTGTTCGCGACCAGGGCCGCCACCCTGTCGCCCGGCTTCACACCCTGCGCACGCAAATGCGCGGCAAGCGCGGCTGTGCGGTCATGCACATCGCCGAAACTTAGCGTTTGCTTGACCTTGTCTTCGCCCCAGAAATGGATTGCGGCTTTGTCGCGCTTGCCCGTCAGCGCGGGCTGCAAAAGATTTTCGGCGTAATTCAGGCGGGCATCCGGAAACCATTGGCTGCCCGGCATTTTGTCGCCATCGACCAGAACCCTGTCGCCCTTGGCGGATGCCTTGACGGCGCAAAAATCCCACAGCAACGACCAGAACTGCTCCCGGTTTTCAACAGACCAGCGATGCAACGCCTTGTAATCGGGCAATGCTACGCCCGCCTGCTTTTCGGCCGCGCGTGCAAAGGCATACATCGCGCTTTGTGCGATGCGCTCCCTGGAGGGGCTGTACATGGGCTGGTCGCCGGTCATGGCTGCTCCGAAGCCGGAATCGAAGCCATGATACTAGCGGCTTAGTTCTGTTCCGTCACCGTTTCGCCGGGCAAGGTGAAATCCTTGCCGGGGGCATCTTCGGCGAACGGGCTTTGCTCGTCGGTTTCGTCGGTGCCCGGATTGTCGGCGGCCAGCGGCATGGGCGCATCCTCGGGCTCAGCGGTCTGGGCGTCTTCCTCGCCGCCCGCCTGTTGCGCGGCAAGACGGGCCGCCTTCGCGGCTTCCTTTTCCTGACGCTTGATGCGGCGTTCCGCCTTCTTGATCGCGGCTTCAAGGTCGCTACGCTTGCAAAGGCCGATCAGAACGGGGTCACGCGGCTTGATCTGCGAAGCATTCCAATGCGTACGGTCACGGATCTTGTTGATCGTGTCCTTCGTGGTGCCGATCAGGCGCGCGATCTGCGCATCCTGCAGATCCGGGTATGTCTTGAGCAGGAAGGCGATTCCGTCCGGCTTGTCCGCGCGCTTGGTGACCGGCGTGTAACGCGGGCCCTTGCTGCGTGCGACCGGCTGCGGCAAATCGGAGCGCAAAATCTTCAGCTTCGCGCGCGTGTCGTTTTCGCAGCGCTTGATCTCCTCGTCCGTAAGCTGGCCCGCCACAACGGGGTTCATGCCGACCATACCGACGGCAACCTCGGCGTCGGCGATCGCCTGCACTTCAAGCGCGTGCAGACCGCAGAAATCAGCAATCTGCTCGAACGAAAGGGTCGTATTGTCCACGAGCCAAACGGCGGTTGCCTTCGGCATCAGGGGCATATGCTGGGCCATAACTCTCTCTCCTTGGTCCAAAAAAAACTAAAAAGCTTGCGCACGCGGCAGCGTTTCCGCAGCCGACGATCCGAAACCTACTTTTCCGGGATCGATTTGATGCACCCATAAGATGCAACGAAGGCGCGCCCTAAAGCGCCGCAACCTCAAGCACAATCTTACCACTATGCTGGCCCGATTCCATAACTTTATGTGCCTCCCCCGCCTCGGAAAGCCTGAATTTCTTATATATCAATGGCTTGAGCAGCCCCGTGGAGACCCACGGCCATATCTGGCGCTCCACCACACCCGCAATACGGGCCTTTTCCTCGGCGCTACGGTGACGCAACGTAGAGCCCGTCAAAACCAGCTGATTGAACATCACGCGCAGCAGATCCACCTGCCCCGTGCGGCCAAGCTGCATGGCGATGCTGACATGCCGACCGTGCGGCGCCAGCACCTGTATGTTGCGCGCAACATAATCGCCGCCCAGGATATCGAACACGACATCAACGCCCCTGTCCTGCGTTTGTTCGCGCACGACCTGCACAAAATCCTCGGTGTTGTAGTTAATCGCGCGATCGGCGCCGCGCTGCTCGCACGTTTTGCATTTCGTATCGCTGCCGGCTGTCGTGAAAACCCGCGCGCCGTGTAACCGCGCCATGCTGATCCCGATCGTACCGATCCCGCTTGCGCCGCCATGAATAAGCACGGAACCATCGGGCTTCAGCCCGCCTGCTTCGAACACATTGGCCCAGACCGTGAAAATCCCTTCGGGCAGCGCCGCAGCCTGGTCATAGCTTACGGTGCTCGCAAGCGGCAGGCATTGCCCGGCTGGCGCAACCGCATATTCGGCGTAACCGCCGCCGTCTAGCAGCGCACAAACCCTGTCGCCTACTTCATAGCGTTTCACGCCCTCGCCAATGGCGGCAACAATGCCCGAAACTTCAAGCCCGAGCACCGGGCTGGCGCCCGGCGGCGGCGGGTATTTGCCCTTACGCTGCAGCAGGTCGGCACGATTCAGCGCCGTACAAGCAACCTTGATCAGCACTTCGCCCGCCGCCGGTTGCGGCACGGCGCGCTCGGCCATCTGCAGGACTTCGGGCCCGCCCTCTTCCGTAATTTCTATATAGTTCATGCGCTCTGGTAACGTCATGGCTACAAGATGCCGTTTTTTGTGTAATATGCAATCACTCTCTGACGACAGGAAAAGCCATGGCCTTCAACCCCGATGAACTCGAACCCCAAAAACCGGTCGCCAAACCCAAAGACCTAACCGTCATGTCGGTTGGCGAACTGAAGGATTATATTACCGAGCTGGAAACCGAAATCGCGCGCACGCGCGACGCAATCGCGAAGAAGGAAAGCCATCGCGGCTCGGTCGAAGGTTTGTTCAGGAGATAACTTGAGGCAGGCCTAGATTTTTACCTGCTGGGCCTGCGGGCGCGCCAGCCAAGCGGGCATCCATGAAGCGCCTTTGCGCAAATCCGGCGCGGGCGGATTACTGCAAATCGCCCATTTGCCGCGCAGCAATTTATACAGCGCATAAAAATACCACCCGCTGTTCGCCATGCAGTAATAGGAAAAGGAAAAATACGGGTCGAAGGAAATCGCACCGCTCACGCCGTATGCCAGCGCGGCAAAGAAAAAGCCGGTCATCATCTTCATGCTGGTTGCCGGATTGCCGGAAGAACCGGCCATATAGCCCGATTTGTCGATCACGGTCCCCTTGCCTGCGCCAAGCAAAAGCCGCGCGAACATCTTGTCCAGCGCCAGCACAAGGCAAAGCACGGGAACGTTGAACAAAAGGATACCGAGGAAAGCCGCCTGCCCGTCTTCAACCGGCAGCGCAAGCGCGGCGGAAACGAACAGCGCGATCAGCATGCCGGTACGTGCAAGCGGGGTCGTCAGCAAACGCACGACGCCGCGCGAACCGTAGGGCGATCCATCGAGGTTTATGTAGGTTCGTCCTGTCATGGCAACGATTTTAAAGATCGCGCCCCCCGGGTCAACCCGAAACAGGTTTATGCTTAATAGGCTCGCGTAATGCCTGCAAAACATACACCCTGAGCGCGCTCGATAGATTGCCGCTACGCCCCGCATCGACCGTCGCGACCAGCCGACTCAGCGATGTACCCCGGCGGCGTGCGATGGTGCGCAGCTCGCGCCAGAACTCTTCCTCCAGCGTTATGCTGGTTTCGTGGCCCGCAATTCGGATGGAGCGTTTTTTAAGCATCGAGATCCGTCTGCATGGGTTGTGCCCTTTGCTTCGCACCGCGCTCCGCCCATTCCCCAAGCACGGTCGCAACCGCATCGGTCAACACACGCAACTCGTCGGGCATGATCGTGAAAGCGGGCGCGAGGTAAACAATGTTATGGAACGGCCTGATCCACACTTCATACGCCGGGAAGCGCGCGCGCATCCAGCGCAGATCGGGCACCGCGTCCAGCTCGACCGCACCGATGGCGCCAAGCGTCCGCACGGCGCGCACACCTTTGATCGCTTTGCATTTTTCAAGCTCGTGCCGCATTTGCGCGCCAATCGCTTCCACCTGCTGCAGCCGCGGTTCCTGTTCGAACAAATCAAGCGAAGCGTTGGCGGCGGCGCAGGCAAGCGGGTTTCCCATATAGGTCGGCCCATGCATGAAGGCATGTTCGGGCGTATCGCTGTAAAAGGCTTCGAACACATGGCGCCGCGCCACTGTCGCCGCCATGGTCACCGCGCCGCCAGTCAGCGCCTTGCCCAGCGCGATGATGTCGGGCACCGCGCCATCGTGGTCGCACGCGAACATCGTGCCGGTGCGGCCGAAGCCCGTAAAAACTTCGTCGAAGATCAGCAGAATGTCGTGCCTGTCGGCCAGCCTGCGCAAATCGCGCAAAACGCCCGGCCCGTACATCAACATGCCGCCCGCGCCCTGCACCAGCGGCTCGACGATCATAGCGGCAATTTCGCTTTTGTGTTCGGCAAGAAAATCGTCGCATGCGCGCAGCGTCGCGGCATCCACGGGCAGATCGAGGAAATATTGTTCGGGCAGATAGCCGGCAAACAGGCTGTGCATGCCTTCCTGCGGGTCGGTCACGCTCATCGCGCCCAGCGTATCGCCGTGATAGGCGTGCCTGAAGGCGACAAGCTTGCGCCGCTTCTGCCCGCGATTGATCCAGTATTGCACCGCCATCTTGAGCGCAATTTCAACCGCCACAGAGCCGGAGTCAGCCAGAAAAACATGATCAAGATCACCTGGCAACAATTTCGCGAGCCGCGCCGCAAGCCGTTCCGCCGGTTCGTGCGTAAAACCTGCGAGCATGACATGGCTGAACCTGTCCGCCTGCTCCTTCAACGCCTCGACAATATGCGGATGGTTATAGCCATGGCACTGCGTCCACCAAGCCGCGATGCCATCGGTCAGCACGCGCCCGTCCGTCAAAAATATCTTGCTGCCCTGCGCGCCCGCGACAGCCAGCGGCGCGGGCATGGTTTTCATCTGGGCATAGGGGAACCACAGATGGCCTTTCATGGGCATCGTCCCGCGATCAATCCAGCGGGCGGGTCATCTCGCCCGGCCGCACGAACTTGTCGAAATCCTCGGCCTTAAGGATACCGAGCGTCACGGCGGCTTCCTTCAATGTCGTGCCTTCGGCATGCGCCTTCTTGGCGATCTTGGCGGCGTTGTCGTAGCCCACATGCGGGTTGAGCGCGGTCACGAGCATCAGCGATTCATGCAAAAGCTTGGCGATGCGCGCCTCGTCGGGCTCGATCCCGCTGATGCAGTTGTCGGTCAGGCTGCGCGCCGCATCGGCCAGCAAGCGCACCGATTGCAGCAAGCAATAAATCATCACCGGCTTGAACACATTCAGCTCGAAATGGCCGTTGGCGCCCGCGACAGAAACCGTCGTGTGGTTGCCCATCACCTGCGCCGCCACCATGGTCATGGCTTCCGCCTGCGTCGGATTGACCTTGCCGGGCATGATGGAGGAGCCGGGTTCGTTTTCCGGCAGCTTCAGTTCACCAAAGCCGCAGCGCGGCCCGGAACCGAGCAAACGCAGATCGTTCGCGATCTTCATGAAGCCGACCGCGATTGTGTTCATAACGCCCGAAGCCTCGACAATCGCATCGTTGGTCGCAAGCGCTTCAAACTTGTTTTGCGCCGTGACAAACGGCTGCTTCGTTACGGCCGCAACCTGCGCCGCAAATTCCTCGGCAAAGCCCTTTTTGGCGTTCAGCCCTGTGCCCACCGCCGTGCCGCCCTGCGCCAGCGGGTAAAGCCGCGGCAAGCATTCGCGCGCGCGCGCAATGGCGTTGCGCACCTGCGTGGCATAGCCGGAAAATTCCTGCCCCAGCGTCAACGGCACCGCATCCTGCAAGTGGGTGCGCCCGATCTTGACGATATCCTTGAACGCCGAAACTTTCTTCTCGAGCGCACCCGCGCAGTGCTCCAGCGCGGGGATCAAGGCATTCGCGATCTCCATCACGGCGGCGATATGCATCGCGGTCGGGAAACTGTCGTTCGAGCTTTGTCCCATATTCACGTGGTCGTTGGGGTGCACGGGCTTCTTGCTACCCTTTTCCCCGCCCAGCAGCTCGATCGCGCGATTGGAAATCACCTCGTTCAAATTCATGTTGGTCTGGGTACCGGAACCTGTTTGCCACACCACAAGCGGAAATTCGTTTTCCATCTTGCCATCGATAATCTCGTCCGCGGCCTTGACCATGGCTTCGCCCAGCTTTTTATCGAGCATGCCAAGCTTCATGTTGGCCAGCGCGGCCGAACGCTTTTGTATGGCGAAGGCGCAAATCAGCGCGGGCGGCATGCGCTCTCCGCCGATCTTGAAATTCTGCAGGCTGCGCTGGGTCTGCGCGCCCCAATAATGCTCGGCGGGCACTTCGATAGGACCGAATGAGTCGGTTTCAATACGGGGGGGCATGTTTTATACTCCACGTAGCGTGTGACACGGCTATCTATTACTATCAAAGCCGCCCGGCAACAACGGCCCCGAAAATGCACGATTTAAAGGTCTTTCGCACCGCCGCCGCCCTGCGCGGCACCATCAAATCGGCGGCGCCGGCGGGCGGGCGGCTGGCGCTTGTGCCCACCATGGGCGCACTGCACGAAGGACACCTTACGCTGGTGCGCCGCGCGCGCGAACTGGCCGATAGTATCGCCGTCTCTATTTTCGTGAACCCGACACAATTCGGCCCGCATGAAGATTTTTCCCGCTACCCGCGCGACGAAGCGGGCGATCTTGAAAAACTGCGCCGCGCGGGCGCAGACTTTGTGTATTGCCCCGATGTGGACGAAATTTATCCCGGCGGACCATCCGCAAGCATCAAGGCAGCGGGCCCTGCGTTGATGGGCATGGAAAACGATTTTCGCCCCGGCCATTTCGATGGCGTCGTAACCGTCGTGCACAGATTATTCGAACAGGTTCAGCCCGCGCTCGCACTGTTCGGCGAAAAGGATTACCAGCAATTGCTGACGATCAGGCGCATGGTGCGCGAACGCGCGTTGCCGATTGAAATCGTCGGCGTTGATATCGTGCGCGAAAGCGATGGGCTCGCGCTCTCTTCGCGCAATATGTATCTCACGCCCGAACAACGCGCCGCTGCGCCCGCGCTGCACGCGGCCATGGTCGTTTGCGCGGCTGAAATGCGCGCAGGAAAACCGCAGGCGAAATCGCTCGATGCGGCGCGCGCGAAAATCGCGGCGGCGGGCTTTGATCTGCAGTATCTGGAAGCGCGCGATGCGGAAACGCTGGCGCGCGCAGACCATATAAGCGCAAAACCGGCTCGCCTGCTGGCGGCGGCCAAGCTCGGGCAAACCCGGCTGATTGATAATATTGAAATCTAGGCCCGGCTTAGCCCGAAACGCAGCCAGCTTCTGCGCGGCTTGGCGCCACACGTGGCATTGGGAAATACGGCGGTGATGGCATCGCGTATTGCCGGCTTGATCGGGGCATCGGCATACTGGTTTTACCTGAAACGCGCTTCCATGCCGTAAACGTCAAATTTTGCCACGCGCTTGCCTTCATCGTTTACCTCGAAGAACGCATCGCCAATCGTTTTTTCGCCCCTGCTCACACTTAGCATCGCTTCGATGATCGCCGGAACATGCTTCGGATCGACCGCAAGCGTACCGCCTGCCGGCACGTAAAAATCACCCCAGGTGCAGCGCCACGTCAGCGGCTCATCTACATCGAGGCAAAGACGCTGCGTATCCGGGTTGACCTTAAACGAACAAACGCTGTCGGCTACGCGCTGGTAATCGCTACGCATGGTTTTGTGTTCAACGGTCCAGATGCCGCGGCCCGTTACAGAAACGCCAACATCCAGGGTGCCCGCATTGAGCTGCGCCCGGTGTTTGGTAATTTCTTCGCCGTACTTTTTAAAAACCTTGATAAAAAGCTTCCTGGCTTCACGCTCGCTATAGAGCTGGCCGTCAAACACCAGCCACAGATCCTTGGCGCGGGCGTTTATCTTGCTAAGCTCAAGGCTTCCTTCGTTGTTCAACGTATTGAAAATTTCACCCAGAAGCGGATACGCGCGGATCGTAGCTTTTTTCGTGTAGGTCTTGCCCTGCTCCAGCAACTTGCAAAGCAGGTTGAAATACGCTTCGTCGCTGACGGGCGGCGGACCGTCTGTCTTAGCTTGCTGCAACGGCGCAACGCTGACTTCTATTTTGCTTCTGTATGGCGCAAACATTGTAAATCTTGCCTGTAAAACACCCTTTTACTGAATAGCTGCTTGTAGCAACCCAAGCGCCCTAAATACAATTAGTTTCACTATTGGCACCTTGTTTGCTCAGTATGTTTCGCGCTCATGCTGTGTTGTGAAATTATATTACCTGCTGAATATGCACAAAACCCTCCCAAAGCATTCATTTCGGTGATATAATGAAAATCTAGCTGTTGGTAAGCCTGTGGACAATTTATTTATACAGTAAAATCAATAACTTATGAGAGTACGGAAAGTTAACGAACTGTTCATTTTTCTCTGGACAAGGGCAAGGTGAATCAGTAGGTTGCGGCCTCTCCGGTGGGCAAGGTCCTGTTCGCCGGTGTGTACTTTGCACAAAACAGACAAGCATCGGGCGCCATAGTGCGACAGGCGCGATGTCGATTTTGTGCTCTTAAATTCAGGATCGGCGGAGGGCGAAACCCTTCCCTTGGCGCAAGCCTCGCGGCTCTTTGACATAGTGAACTTTTTTGAGAAGGGATGCACAGACGGCAACTGCCGGCATCCGCGCCTTCGGGCGCGTGCGTGCTGGTCGGATATCTCGGACCTTAAGCCGGACTCAAGTCCGGTATCACGGTCAGTTGTTTTCTAAGCATCCTGTTAAGTTAAGTTCGATACGCCCTGTTTTCTTTGAGAAATCAGGGGGAACAGGGGACAGTATCAACCCTCGACAGGAGCTGCATAGTGTACAGGCAGCTGACTGTAATAGACGACGAAACTTCGGTTTCGTTCTCTAAATTCAACTTGAGAGTTTGATCCTGGCTCAGAACGAACGCTGGCGGCAGGCCTAATACATGCAAGTCGAACGGGTGTAGCAATACACCAGTGGCGCACGGGAGAGTAATACGTGGGAACGTGCCTTTTGGTTCGGAACAACGTCGGGAAACTGACGCTAATACCGGATAAGCCCTTCGGGGGAAAGATTTATCGCCAAAAGATCGGCCCACGTTAGATTAGCTAGTTGGTAGGGTAACGGCCTACCAAGGCTACGATCGATAGCTGGTCTGAGAGGATGATCAGCCTCACTGGGACTGAGACACGGCCCAGACTCCTACGGGAGGCAGCAGTAGGGAATATTGGA